>CAYILR010000004.1:0-25553 GCA_964364175.1 uncultured Bacteriovoracaceae bacterium | reverse complement strand
GACAACTTAGTGATGCCCAGCGCGTCATAAGAATGTCGTCCAGACTTATGACGCGCTGGGCATCACTAAGTTGTCGGACACCCTTTTCTATTTTGCTGAGGCGGGGGCGCGTTCTTCGCGTTTCTTCGGAGCGGCATCGGGCGCGGCTCCATTGCTGCCAGGCTGCTCCAGGTAGTCGGTTCTGAGTTGTTCCTCAGAGCTTTTTCCATCGCTCAGGAAGAGATCCAGCACGGGAACATTCCCAATCATGTGGAAGGAAACCGTTTTTACAGTCTCTTCGTTATCGAGTTTATCCACACTTTTGTAAGCGATTTTATGTACTTTCTTGTCTGCGTTCAAAGTCAACGGTCCCTGATAGGGCGCAAAGGGTGCGTCGTCTACGCTGACCATGGTTTGCTTCACGCCGACGTTGCTGTTGCTCACATTAAAAGTGAGAACATTGGGCGCTGAAGAGTAGGTGACTCCATCACGAACGACCAGCGGTTGTGCCGTGGCCATAGTGGTTTCTGGGGAAATTTCTGTGATGTGAACGTTGTAAACCTTCGCAGGCTCGATGTTTCCAGCCCGATCCATAGAACGATAAGTCACCGTGTGAAGTCCGGGTTGGCTGAATCGCAGGGGTTCAATGTACGGTTTAAAATCTGCATCCCCATCGGTTTTAACTTCGACTCGTTCGATCCCCACTACGTTTTCAGTGGTTTCTAATTTGAGTTGAAAATCTCTTTTCGCGAAATTGATTCCGCCCGTATTGATTTGTTTTCCAATAGGGACAGCCGCTGTTTTAGGTGGGATGGCCACGGTGTAGACAGAGAACGTCTTCAGATCTTCTTTGTTCCCCACTCGGTCGATCGAGTAGTAGTTCAGCTTGTGAGGTCCTTCGCTGAGAAGGTAAATCGGCTTTAAATAAAGCTGAGGCTTTGCATCATCCACAGAAACCCAGGTTTCTTTGACTTTGGATTCGCCGTCCGCGCTTTCGATCGAATAAGCTACTGCGTCGCTGAGATATTTCTTCCCATTCATGATGGTCATTCGAGCTTGGTTAGAAAGAACCAGTTTAGATTCAGGAGAGGTGCCATCTACGACGTAATTAAACGGTTTCGCAGGAGTAGCGTTTCCCACGCGATCTGTACAACGATAGAACAAGGTATATTGTCCAGGTTTATCCGCCTCGAGGGGCTTCAGATAAGGGAAAAAAGTTTTTCCATCCCAAGACGCTTCGATCGACTCGACGCCGGATAGATTGTCTTGTGCGGAGAGAGTAATACTCGAACGCATTCCGACATATTGTGTCTCGCCTTCTTTGTAAAAATGATCTTCGGAAACTTTGGCTTCAATCGTGGGGGCCGTCAAATCGGCAAAGACCTCAACGAATTGAACAGGTGACCAATTATTGACGGGGTTGACTGCGCGAAATTTCAGCGCGTGTTTCCCCTCCTCTTTAAAAACGATGGCTTCGTTATAAGGGCGGTACTCGCCTGCATCCACGCTGACTTCAATTCGTTCAATCAGGCTACTCGCTTCACCTTGCTTTAAAACAAACTTGGACGAGCCGCCGATGAAGTACTTCTTAGTGCTGGGATCGTAGACCAGAGGGAGCTTTTTGGTGCTCAAAGCCTCCTGAGCCATTGCTTGAAGCGTTAAAAAAGAACTGACTACAATAAAAAAAGTATGAATCCTCATATGATCTTCATCGGCAGACTTGAGCAGAGTCTTTATTCCAGGTATGTTTATATAACAAAGTAGTATAAAAAATACCGCGATGCATCAATTTTCAAGGGGAAAACAACTATGACGTTCATTTTAAAGGCTTTTCACGAGGGTGGCTTCATGATGTACCTGATTCTTGCCCTGGGATTGGCGATGGCGGGAATTTTGGTCGAGCGATCACGGTTTTTGTATTTCAGGACTTCGCTGAATAAAGAGCTTTTTTTCAAAAATCTCACTGCCCATTTGCTGGAAGGAAACATCCAGGGAATGATCCAGCTTTGTGATCAGAATTCGACGCCCATTTCTCGTGTCATCAAACTTTGCCTGATTCGATTGGTGAATAAGGGGAATGACTCTGAAATTCAAGCTGCGCTGGATGAGGGAGCAATCAGTGAAATTCCCAGCATTGAAAAACGAATTGGATTCCTGGCTGTGATTGGAAACGTGGCTACATTGCTTGGATTGCTGGGAACGATCACGGGATTGATTCAGAGTTTTGCTGCTGTTGCCAATGCGGATGCTGCAACTAAGGCCGCTGAGTTGACCAAGGGTATTTCAGAAGCGATGAACTGCACGGCATTCGGTCTCATTGTGGCAGTGCCCGCTGTTTTTGCGTATTCGATTTTGCAATCCAGAGCACAGCATCTGATTGACGATATCAACGAGATCAGTATTCGTACTTTGAATTTTATTTTGGCCAACCGAGAGCGATTCGGAATCGAGGAGAAATAATCCATGGCAGGTGTTTCAACACCGGATGGCGGTGGTGACGGCAACGTCGAGCTCAATCTGGTTCCGTTCATTGATTTGCTGAGTACGCTGGTTTTGTTTCTGCTCGTCACGGCTGTTTGGTTGCAGATTTCTGCAATTCCTGCGGGTGTGAATTCGGATGGAAAAAAAGCTTCTTCCTCACAAAGCGAAGAAAAAAATCTGGATGTTCACGTGGAGGAAAAAGGCTATCGACTGACCTGGCCTCCAGGACTGCAAGGAAAGTATCCGGCATGGATCCCGATGGGTTCTGCAAAGGAGGGTACGAATCGCTTGGGAGATTTGATTCAAAAGCTGGTCGCTTCCAAAACTCTCCCCGCACAAGTCAGCGTGAGCGCCAGCGACGGGGCAGTTTATAGTTCTGTAATTGAAGCGATTGATGCCATTAAAACCAACGGGGCCCCAGGAGTGGCTCTCAGTACTAATTGAAAGACAAACTAAACGATGCCAGTTACGCGCGCGCGGTTAAGAATCAGCGACTATCGAGAAAATCGAAAGAATCGCATCAAGCACGACGAGAGACGGATCCGTTCGGTTTCGCTTTCATTGACATCGATGGTGGATATGTTTGCCATTTTAGTGATTTTTCTGCTCTCCAGCACTTCCACGGTCTCTCAATGGGTTGAAGTGGGGCATGGAATTGATCTGCCTCATGCAAAATTCGCTGAGCCTCCGCCTCGCGCCGCTACCTTGCAGGTTTCTAGAAAAGGCATTTTTTCTGAAGAAAAACAAATTGCCTCGATTGATCGTCCGGATGGGATCCGTGGGTGGCTTTCGAAGGTGCCTAACCCCAAAGGGAAGTCCTACGTCAATTTGGTGGCAGACAAGCAATTGACCTTTGGAGTGATCAAGAAAGTGATCGCGATCTGCCAGGAACTCGGATTCAAAAACGTCAATTTAGTGGTGCAGCCAAAAAATTAATTCTCCAATACCAATGTAATATACCTTATCCTGAAGGTAATGCGAGGAGTCCGTCTGCTCTTCATCATGGTAGTCGTGTGCCTAGGAATAGCGCAAGCGCAAGCGATCGGCTTTGTGGGTGGGGGAACTGCTGGGTTGAGCTACCCGAAGGATAATACTTCCACCGCTTATTCGTTCGCACTTTCTTTGGGTGGAGGATTAGGCGTTCAGCTCCCGATCAAAAGATTTATGCTCGAACCTGAGCTCATGTACAAACCCAGAAAATTCAGTGTGGGTGAGACGACCGCTACTGTGAGTTATTTTGAAATTCCGGTGCTTTTGTTTTTTTCGATTTGGCCAAGTCTTTCTGTCGGAGCCGGATTTTTTGGATCGTATGCATTGGATGAGATTAGTCGCACCGGAGCGCTGACCTCAGCGTTGACTTTGGAGCAGGCCTCGATGCGATCTTACACAGGTGGATTTGTTGCTTCAGTTCGAGGGTACTTATTTTCTGCATCCACCGTCAGTCTGTTTGTGGATTCAAGGTATATGCAGAGTTTGATCAACCCCGCGACCCATGGAAAAATCACTCTGCGTGATTTTGTTTTGTTCATCGGACTTCGAGTTGGCAAGGCAGGCAAGTAGACGATGGAACAGAAAAAAGAAAACTGGATCGATGCCGTTTTTTTTGCCGGAGCCATCATCACGATCATCTCGGGCATCGGAGGTTGTGGAACTGATGACCAGTGTGGCGGCTCATCAAGATTCGCATCGGCGAGTGGAAATCTCTGCAAAGTAGCTTCGCTGACGCTGCATCCGGAGCCGTCACCCAGCGCATCGACTCATGCTTTTGGCACGAAGGATTTTGCCAGTACCTCTTCTGTGGTCATCCAGGTAAAGAATGAGGGTGGGCTGTCTGCATCCTCAATCAGCTCGACGAGTTTCAGCACACCATTTATTTATAAAGGAGGAACATTTCCAGGAACAGGTGGAGATTGCACAACCAGTTTGAATCCGGGGAATAGCTGCTCTCTGGTTGTAGAGTTTGCCCCCCTGAGTGCTGCATTTGTGACGGCCCCAACGGATTTTTCGCGTGAAATTCAACTGACCTACAAATACATCGATTTGGATTCCTCGTCCTCTGTATCGCAGTTTACTTCTTCGTCCTCGATCTCTTTTTCAAGTTCAACCTTGTCTTCTGCCGCCTCGATGACTCTTACCGGCACAGGCACACGATGCTTGCGGGGGACTACAGTAGCAAGCGGGACCAGTGCAGCGACAAGTACTCGAGACATTTCTGGCCTCAGCTGGGCCGCGCAGTCTTTTGTTGTTTCAGCGACAAGTGTAATTTACGGTTTTATATTTAAAATGAATAAAAGTCTGCCCGGAGCTGCCGTTGGAACAATTACAGCTTCGATCAGGGACAACTGCTCGGGAGTTCCTTGCAGCACGGATCTCAGGAGTGGTCAGTTGACAGTGGATAGCTTGGTCACAACGACTTCATCAGAAGTAGGAATTCCTCTGGATGCAACCTATACGCCAACAGTGGGGAGCACCTACTGGGTGGTCATTCGTTCGAGTATAGCGAATGGAGAAATCCAGCTCATTGCTGATCTTTCAACGGACATTTATACCAGTGGTCAGCTTGCTACGAGTTCCGACGCGGGTTCAAACTGGACAGCTGGAACGTATGATATTTATTTTCGCGCTATCACTTGTCCGTAATTAAACGCGCACGACTGGGCGGCCGATGCTGTAGTAGGTAAACCCGGCCTGCTTCATTTGCTCGAGTGTGTACAAATTTCGCCCATCAAAAATCACAGGATCTTTAATGGTGGATTTGATTTTTGCAAAATCCACCTGACGGAATTCGTTCCATTCCGTCACGATCACTAAAGCATCTGCTCCCTCAAGCGCATCGAATGAGCTTTCGCAATAAGTCGCTTTGTTTTCCAGCAAGCGACTTGCGTTTTCCATCGATACAGGATCAAAAGCCCGGACTTTTCCACCCAGCTTGACGATTTCATCAATAATGGTCAATGAAGCAGCCTCGCGCATGTCGTCAGTATTGGGTTTGAAAGCCAATCCCCAGATCGCGAATGTTTTCCCGCTCAGAGATTTGCCGTAGTGCTCGCAAATCCGGGTGACGAGGTGTTTTTTCTGTTTGTAGTTGGCGTCTTCAGCGGCCTCAACAATGCCCAATTCCATTCCGTTTTTGCGTGCAGTGGACATGAGGGCTTGAACATCTTTTGGAAAACAAGACCCACCGTATCCAGCTCCGGCATAAAGAAAGTGTCTTCCGATTCGAACGTCGGTGCTCATGCCTTTGCGGACTTTTTCGATGTCGCCTCCGACTTTTTCGCAGAGCTGAGCGAGTTCGTTCATGAAGCTAATTCGAGTCGCTAAAAAGGAGTTGCAGGCATATTTGGTCAATTCTGCGGAAACAGGGTCCATCCAAATGATCGGGTTTCCCTGCCTAACGAACGGAGCATAGAGCTCAGCCATTTTTTTGTAGGTGTCTTCGAGATGAGTTCCGATGACCACCCGGTCTGGTTTTAGAAAATCATCAATCGCGCTTCCCTCTTTCAGGAATTCCGGATTGCTGACGACATCATATTTGTGTTTTGCAAGGGGCTTCATCCAATCTGCGACCGTGCGATGTGTACCGACCGGGACGGTGGATTTGTTCACAATGATTTTTGGTCCATTCATGGTCCGTGCCACTTCTTCAGACGCGGCTTTGAGATAGCTCAGGTCTGGTTCGCCATTGGGCTGTGGGGGTGTACCAACAGCCATAAAAATAATTTCGCTTTTCTCGACAGCTTCCTTTGTGTCGAGAGTGAAAAAAAGACGATTCTCACTCGTGCCTCTTTTAACCAGCACATCCAGGCCAGGTTCAAAAATAGGAATTTGGCCATTTTTTAGAGCATCGATTTTGCGGGGATCTTTGTCGACGCAATACACAGTATTTCCTGTGTCCGCGAAACAAGCACCCGCAACCAACCCAACATACCCGGTTCCAATCACAGCTATTTTCATAGAGAATTCGCTACCACAGGCCATATAAGAACTCAATTCTTGACTTGAGTCCCGTATCCCAGTGAAATTAACAGAAGTGAAGTTAACCGTGACCATCATTACTTTAAATGAAGAGACGAACATTGCGCGCGCGTTGAAGAGCGCCTCTTGGGCGGATGAGGTTTTGGTTGTTGATGCGGGTAGCACCGATCAAACTGTCGAAATCGCCAAAAAAATGGGTGCCCGCGTTCTGACTCACGAATGGAAGGGTTACGGACAACAGAAAAACCTTGCTCAAGCTCAAGCCAAAAATGATTGGGTTTTGAGTTTGGATGCGGACGAAGAGGTGACTCCCGCACTGAGAAAAGAGATTGAGCGGTGTTTGGAATCAGTGGCGCAAACGGGCGAAGCAGGGTTCTGGATTCCACGTAAAACCTGGTATTTAAACCGCTGGGTGATGCATGGTGGATGGTATCCAAATTCTCTGGTGAGGCTTGCGAATCGAAAAAATGCACGTTGGACTGAACCGCACGTCCATGAAGAACTAAAAGTCGAAGGCAAATTAGGGGAAATTCGAGAGCCTATTCTTCATTATAGTTTTCCAAGCATCGCAAGTCAGGTGGAGACGAATTTGCGTTTTGCGCACCTTGGCTGTCAGGATTTGCAGCATAAGGGAACGAGGTCTTCTTTGCCTAAACTCCTTTTGAAACCACTTGGAAAATTTTTCGAAACTTATTTTATTAAGCTGGGGTTTCTCGATGGTCTGGCAGGGTTTGTGATTTCAATGAATGCTGCACACAGCATGTTTTTAAAATATGCGTATCTGCTCGAACAAGAGATTAGGGCCAGTGAATCATGAGGATTCTCATCATCGATAATAATCGTGATCCGGATTGCTGGGGGGCAATGGATTTGCGAGTCTTTACGCTCAAAAAACAAGGAGCCACGATTGACACACGCCGTGGTTTTCATGATGATTTGCCACTCTGTGGTCCTGAGTATTTTGATCGAACGATTGTTTCAGGATCGGCAGCATCCTGTTTGACTCTGGAGCCCTGGTCGGAGCACTTGGACCAATGGGTTCGGCGGACAGTGGATTTGGGCAAACCGCTCCTGGGTATTTGTTACGGCCATCAGGTTTTGTGTCGGAGTCTGGGAGGGCTTCAGACGGTCCGGAAATCGGCCATTCCTCAGTTCGGTTGGACACGCATCGAAAGAACCACGCAGACTCCATTATTTGAGGGCTTGCCTCAAATATTCTATTCCATGTCGACTCACTATGAGGAGGTGTCACAGCTGCCTCACGGAATGCGGGTGATTGCTCGGTCCCAGGGATGTGCGATCGAAGCTTGTCAGGTTGCGGAGCGCCCAGTTTATGGAGTCCAGTTTCATCCAGAAAAAACAGCCGATGCAGCAGAGCTGATTTTGAAAAAGGCGAAAAAGACGGGAAAACCGCCTCAGCTCTTGCTAGAGGATACCCCACGGTACTATGACCCCAAGGTAGGAGAAAAAATTTTTGAAAACTTCCTCAGTGATTAAAAACCTGCTGAAACTGGCTCTCGTCGTTGGCCTATTGGTTTTCCTGACAAAAAAGGGCTTTCTTTCCCTTGAGGCGACTCGAAACGCGTTTCAGCACTTAGACCTGATCTTGCCTGCAGTGGCGTTGGTCTTTGGAAGCGCGCTCTTGGGAGTGGTCCGCTGGCGGTGGCTCTTGGAGGCTCAGGGGTTGCGGTTGACGTACAAGAGAACATTGGAACTCGCTTTTGTTGGAAATTTTTTCAATATTGCGTTGCCGGGTGCGGTCAGCGGGGATTTGATCAAGGCATTTTATATTGGGAAAGAAGTCGAAGGAAAACGCGCTGGAGCGTTTGGTAGTATTCTATTTGATCGCCTGGTCGGTGTTTCGGCTTTGGTATTAGTTTCGGCAGTGGCTTTGATGTTGAACTATCACCGGTTTGAAAATTCAGGTTTGTTGGCGGGGATTCGTCTGATGTTGATCATTGCTGCGATTTGCGTGGTGGCGTTTTTTTCTTACCTCTTTCTAGTGCGGGAGTCTTTTGATCCATTGCTTCGGGCGTTTCAATGGGCAGAGCAAAAAATGGAGCGATTAGGATCCCTGACTCGGATCTACGAGGGGGTGCGAACGTATCACCACCATCGTTGGACCGTGATGAAGTCGCTCGTTCTTTCGATATTCGTTCATTGCTGTGTCGCTTTTGCGTGTTATCTTTTTGCATTAGCATTGGGAGATCTGGATATTTCGCGCTGGGCGGTCTTCATTGTGACGCCTCTGGGTTTGCTGGTGACGGCTGTGCCAGTTTTTCCTGCAGGAGTGGGAACAGGGCACGCAGCATTTGGATGGCTGTATCAGTTTTTAGGTTCTCAGCGTGGAGCGGATGTTTTCAGCCTCTATGCTTTGTGCCAGATCTCTTTGGGCGCCATCGGCGGGTTGGTTTATCTGCGATTCAAAGGACTTCAAAAGGCTAGCACAGTTCTTGCTTAGTCATGAGCCATTATGGCTCAATCGACAATTGTTTCAACGCGTACGATACTACGTCCGTTTCAGGTGGAGGCGCTCCAAGCACTTGAACAACATCAACACGTTCTGTGTGTAGCGCCAACAGGTTCTGGAAAAAGTCTGATTTATGAAACTTGGATTCAAAGGAATCGCCCCAGAACGATTTTGTTGACGCCACTGGTGTCCCTGGCTCGTCAACAGAGAGAAAGACTTCGTGAGCAGAGTGATCGAGTCAGAGTTTTGTGTCCCGAGAGCTTACTGAATCCCAAATGTGAGCAAAACCTGTTGGAGTGGAATCCGCAGTTTTGGGTTGTGGATGAGTGCCACTGCATTTGGGAGTGGGGAAGGGAATTCCGTCCTGCGTATGCTCAGGTTCCAGCGTGGATGAAAAAAACAAAGCCCTCGCATAGTTTGTGGCTGACGGCGACATTGCCGGGTATTGCCCGCAAGGAATTACGGGAGGCGCTCCAGCCTGCCCAGCTGCATGAACTGGGTGGATTCAAGCTGCCTGAGAATTTGATGATCCGCTGTTTTTATCTGGATTATATAGATCGCTTGCAGGCGCTGAAAACGTGGATATTGATGCAACGTGAGCCGGGTTTGATTTTTGTGAACACTCGTCGATGGGCAGAAAAGCTAAGCCGGTGGTTAAAAGAGCAGGTGGGAGCCGAGGCAGAGTTTTATCATGCAGGTTTGTCGCAGGAAGAAAAAATTTCTGTTGAGAATCAATTGCGGGCAAAAAAATTGCAAACAGTGATTGCAACTTCGGCCTTTGGAATGGGAATGGATTTCCCATTCTTGAAATGGGTTGTGATTTGGCAACCGCCGTATTCTTTGCTCGCGCTTGCGCAGGCGCTGGGGCGCGTTGCACGCAATGAATCAAAGGGCACGGCGTTACTTTTTTGGTCGCATATGGATTTTCGGAATGAGCATAAAACCAGGGAAAATGCAGATGTTTTGGAATGGTATGTCAGCTCTAATAACCGCAAGGTAGCCCTTTACGAATACTTTGAGTAGCGTGCGTGCTGTCATAGTTAAGTAATACTCCGCGTAAGTCATGTGATCTGCTGGCGTGTCCGATACGCTCTATATGAGCAGCAAAAAAGCAGCCATTTTTGTGAGTTTTCTGATCACAGCCGGCCTTTCGGCATGTGGCAAGGGTTCATCTGGGATTCCTGGTGTCAAAGATTTCCATGCGGGGATT
Source organism: uncultured Bacteriovoracaceae bacterium (assembly GCA_964364175.1). Classification (GTDB taxonomy): domain Bacteria; phylum Bdellovibrionota; class UBA1018; order UBA1018; family UBA1018; genus CAYILR01. Next base: position 15,438 of record CAYILR010000004.1, on the reverse strand, counting down.
TCAGACGGCCGTCTCAATATTTCTCTTCTAACGACAGCTCTGCATTGGGATGTGGGAGGATCAGTTCCCATTCCACAGCTAGATGATGCAACGCTGAGCGTGCAACCCGATCTTATGTCGACGGGCGTGATTTTTTCTTTATCCGCTCCCATTGAATCGATTTTGAAAAATAGCCCTTCGTTTGCAATGTCCGCGCTTCCGGATGGGAGAGCAATTCCGGGCATCGAAAGCGGGCAAATGCATCGAACGGATGTGGAGCTAGGAAATGGTTTCAACATTTCCTTGTATATCAACAGCGAAGCGTTTGGTTTTTTTGCACCGCTACCCATCAAGCAAAAAGGCCTCGCTAAATATTTAAAAAAACCAGTGATGTACTGGATCACTGATTCGAAGGGGAATCGAATCGGTAAAGCGTACCTAATGCCCCCAACGTCAAAGGACGGCAGTGGCATGGGGCTCATGGTGTTGCTTGCCGGGATGGTCAATCAACAACTTCTATAAAATAAGGAGGAATTTATGAATACAAGCCGGGTAAAAAAATCGAAATATGTTTCTGTAGTGGTGTTGGCAGTGATGTTGGCAGTGATGTTGGCAGCTACCACAAGCGCCTGCAAAAAAAGCAGCTCACCCAAAAACATTAAAATCACAGGAGTGGATGGGCCGTTCGTGGGTTATTCAAACGGTCAATTTGTGATGAGCATGATCATTAAAAACCTATCGTACGATGTGGGAGTCCGAATCCCTGTTCCCAAGACGGTAGATAGTTTTTTGGAAGTCGGTCCTGATCTTCAATCCAATGGCACGCTAGTATCGATCGCTCTTTCTGCGGTGGATATCCAAAATATGACGCGTAATGGCCTCAGTATTCTTGACCCCATGACTCTGCCTGGTGGTAGGCCCTTGCCTGGCGTAATTGAAGGACATTTGCCGGCAATCGCCGTAGAAGTCCCAAAATTAAAGAACATTGTGTTCTACGCGGGACCCGCTGTTTTTGGCACATTCATTCCCGTCGTGCTTCCTTGGAAAGACTATATCGGGTCTTTCCGGTTTTATGATGGCACGGGCTTGCGCGTTGGGAATTTGTCTATCGTTGGCCAAGACTCGGACGAGTCAAATTCCGGATTGCTGCTCTTGGTCGACATCAAAGGCCACGTGAAAAAGTTGATGGATTATTCATTGAGATAGAAATGAATAAAAATAAATCACATTAGTATAAAAATACTGATACTATAAAATGTATTAGATAAATTATGTTCGGCTCCCTAAATCAGGGAGCCGAACTTTTTTATGAAGTCCCAAAGATTCAACTTCTAGGAAGGAAGTTCTCTATGCAAAGGATTTGCTTTGGCTTGCTGCTGGTTTGGTTCCCTCTCATCGCGTGGTCAGCGACTCCCGCTCCTGAAAAAGAGTGGACGTTTCTGATTTATCTGAACGGCCATAACAACCTCGATCGCTATGGGAAGGAGGACATCAACGAGATGGAACAGGTGGGTTCGACCGACAAAATCAACGTCGTCGTCCAATGGGCAAGCTCAGAGAATTCAAAAACCAAGCGCCTTTACGTCAAAAAAGACAATTCACCGGACGTCGTTAAATCCCCTGTGATCCAAGAAATGCCCCGAGTGGATATGGGAGATTGGAGAAACTTGGTTGAATTCGCCAAGTGGGGCGCTGAGAGATATCCCGCCAAACACTATTTTGTAGACGTATGGAACCATGGAAGCGGCTGGCGTCTGAAACAGAAACTACGTTCTCAAAATTTGAGCGCAATGGACATCAGTTTTGACGACATCAGCGGAAACGCAATCAGCACAGTTGAGCTGGGCCAAGCGATGAAAGAAATTTCGCGATCCATTGGCAAAAAAATCGATATTTATGGAAGCGATGCCTGTCTGATGGCCATGGTTGAAGTGAGTTCTGAAATGGCGTCGTCCGTGAATTATTTCGTGGGTTCGCAGGACCTCGAGCCTGGCGATGGTTGGCCCTATGATGATTTTCTGAAACACTGGAATCAGTTGAAGGAAGCAACTCCTGCACAGGTTTCCAAACAACTCGTCATTGATTATGTCAAATCCTATCAGGCGGGAAGTCAGGGCTCTGCCGATGCAACTCTGTCAGCCTATGACTTGAGTCAATCGGGTCAATTTCAACAAGCTGTGACCGAACTTGGCCTATTGCTCAAAACTTTGGACACGCAATCTCGCGGTCGGTTAGTTGAGATTATCAAACAGACCTTCACGTTTGCTTATTCAGACTACGCAGATTTTGGAAGTTTTCTGTCCAAGCTAAAGTCATCGGATCTCCTCAAAGGAAAAAACGAATTATTGGATCGAGTTCTCAAGGCAGAGCAGGATTTGGTCATTGCAAATCAGGACACAGCTTCTTTTGCTGAGGCCACTGGAGTTGCAATTTGGTTGCCCAATAGCAGCGGTGTTTTTGGAAATTACGAAGATCGCTATCGAGCACTCAATTTCGACAAAAAAACGGGCTGGGCTGATGTGCTTCAAAGTATTCTCAACTAAATGGATAGCTGGTAGTTGCCCTCACCTACATTGACAAGAATCGTAGGTTGATCAGGCTGAGTCTCGATCAGTCGACGCAATCGAATGATTAGATAATCTATGGTTTTTGCAGGCGGTGCGGGTTCTCCTTGCCAAACCTCATTTTGAATTTCAGAAACACTGACGGGAGTGCCGCGCTTTTTGTTGAGAAATTTGAGCAGAAGACACTCTTTTGGAGTCAGGCTGAATAGTTTTCCATCCACTTCTGCTTCTTGCGCAGCAAGGCGAATGATCGCTTTGCCCAACTGCATGACTTTGGGCATGGGTTCTGATTCTTCATTTTGAGGCATGTGCTTTTTCAGTGAAACCTGAATTCTGAGCAATAATTCCTTGAGGTGAAAGGGTTTCGCTACGTAGTCCTCGGCGCCAATCGATAGTCCCTTCATACGGTCGGCGGGGCCGCCGAAAGCAGTCAAAAAAATGATGGCCATTTTTGCAAGAGCGGGGGTTTCGCGAATCTCTTTCGCAAGATCAAAGCCCGAGCCGTCTGGAAGTCCAATGTCCAAAATGGCGAGATCAAATTTGCGACTGCGGATTTGCAGGCGCGCATCGGCCAGTGTCGAAGACCAGGTCAAGTCGAACCCCTCGCGCGAAAGCCATTCCAGTAGAGTGGAGCCGACGCTCTTCTCATCCTCCAGCAGCAAAAGTTTGGGGCTTTTTCGATTCGTCATCTTAGTCAGTTGCAATTATCACTGAAGTGTCATTGGATAAAGCCGGAATGCACATCGATCTTCGCGCAGAATACAAAAAAGCAAAATTGTTGGTTATTTTTTCGGATGGTGCTTGTCTTGGAAATCCCGGACCTGGGGGATGGGGGAGCGTGGTTTTCTGGCCGGATCAGACTGTCGAAGAGCTGGGTGGCTCTGAGCCTCAGACTACGAATAATCGCATGGAACTGATGGCCTTGATTCGAGCCCTGGAGCGAATACAATCCGCACCATTGCCAGATGGGGCTGTCGTTCAGATTTTTTCGGACTCCAATTATGCTCTTCAAGGAATTCAAAAGTGGATTCACGGGTGGAAAAGAAACGGTTGGAAGAACGGAGATGGGAAACCGGTGTCCAATCAGGATTTATGGGAGAGATTGGACGCAAATCAGGCAGGTTTGTCTAAAAAACACTTGCTGAAGTGGAATTGGATCAAGGGACACGCCGCATTGCCGGGCAACGAGCGGTGTGACGAAATCGCGACGTCGTTTGCTCGCAATGAAGAGGCGGAGCTTTACACGGGCCCTGCGATGCAACGTGTGGATCATTTGACATGGGAGGATCCGGGCGAGAAGGACCCGGTCTATCTGAGTCTAGTGGCGGGAGTTCTCGAGCGGCACGCGACCTGGTCCGAGTGTGAACGTCGGGTCAAAGGCCAGCGAGGTGCGAAATACCGCAAGGCATTAAACAGTAGTGATGCAAAAAAAATCCTTAAGGAGTGGGGCGTCTCCGAGGTAGAATCAGAATGAGGGAGCAACCATGATCAACATCGCCAAAGAACAAAAAGGAACTGCGTTAGTCGTGAGGATGACTGGATCTATCGAGGAGAACGTGAATCTCGATCAGTTGATCGGAGTGCCAGCGCCACAGATGATCATCAACTGCAAAGGAGTTTCGCGGATCAATTCCGTGGGCGTCAAAGGTTGGATCAAATATTTTCAGGGCGCTCAAGCCAAGGGCACGCAGCTGATTTTTCAAGAATGCTCTCCCGCAATCGTGGAACAAATGAATTTGATTTCTAACTTCACTTGCGGAGGCACTGTCGAGTCTATTTTTGTCCCGTTCGTTTCTGAAGGTGATGGAGGAGAGTTGCTCGGTCTTTTTAAAGTGGAGGATTTGAAAAAAATGAATTTTCAAGTGCCGCCACTCAAGTGCCCCCGTACCGGAAAACCCGCAGTGTTCGACGATATTCCAGAGGAATATTTCGGATTTTTGATGAGGTAATGAGTGGCCAAAAATCTCCTTCTGATATCCAACGATCCTGTTGATCAAGCTTTTGCATCTGTGGTTGCAGAGACTGCAGGACTCATGTTGAAAATCGCTCCCAATGTGAAAACCGCCGGGGAGTATGTTTTGAACGATGGTGCCGCGACGATTTTTGTGGATGGAACTGACGAGAAATATTTTTCGAGTTTTGAGCAAGTGATTCAGGAGACGGTGGGGATTTTTTCTGACAAGGTCAACGCCAACACGATTCACTTTTTATCGGGCAAGCCCATCGATCAAGTGACTTTTTTGATGAAGAGCCCATTGTTCGGGCATTATGTTCAAAAAAATTACGGGGACGTCAGCAAATCAGGTGTTCTTTATGGTCGGCTTGTGAAGAGCACGCTGCAAGAGCGCGCCTTTGGTTTGCAGAACATGCTGAAAGAAGGAACCAAAGTTCAGAATATCAAATTGGCAAAATCCACGATGAAGCAAGATGCGGTTGAGGCAGTTCGGAATTATCTGCTTTCTGCAAAATTTTCATCTCGGATTGCTACTCAGATTGCCAACGCGGTGGATGAGTTGCTGATGAATTCGATTTATGATGCTCCCGTCGATGAGATGGGCAAGCAGATCCATGTTAGCGTGGCACGCAACACACCCATTGATTTGACAGGGCAGCACGCTGTGGAAATGAATATTGCATACGATGGCGGCTATGTGGCGATCACCGCGGTTGACCATTATGGCAGCCTCGATAAGGCACGGATGCTTTCGTTCATTTCAAAAATTTATACTAACGATGAGTACAAAGTAAAAACATCGGTGGCTGGGGCCGGGATCGGGCTGGCGACAGTATTCCGGATGGGTGGGAGTTTCTTCTTTGTCAGCGAATCCAGGACGCGGACCGAAGTAAGTGTTTTTTTCAGGAAAACGGCGAGTTTCAAGGAATTCAAGGACCAGTTCAGATTCATTTCCACGCAATTCTATTTTTAGATAAAATTTTAGATAAAAATGAAAACTATTTTGGCATCCACATCCCCTCGGCGCAAAGAGCTGCTTTCGCAGGTGGGTTTGCAATTCGAGTGCGTCTCTCCATCCGTGAATGAAGATTCTTTGCGTGGCGAATCGCCAGCAAAAATGGTGAGGAGATTGGCGAGAGAAAAGGCCCGAGCTGTTTTGAATTTAATGGGGACTGGCGATGTTTTGATCATTGCAGCGGATACGACGGTAGTTTCTCCTGCGGGGAAGAATTTGGGGAAGCCAGCAGACGTGGCCGAAGCTGGTCGAATGCTCAAGTCGCTGGTGGGGAAAACTCACGTCGTGTTGACGGCCTACTGCCTGTTGCAGCGAAAGAATGGGAAAGAAAAAATCCGGGTGAATCTCACCCGTACACGCGTCAAGATGCGCGCGATGAATGCGGCCATGATTTCGGATTATGTTGCCACGGGCGAGCCCATGGATAAAGCCGGTGCTTATGCGGCACAGGGAATTGGAATGTCATTGATTGAGTCGATTTCTGGGAGTTATACGGGCGTCGTGGGATTGCCAGTGGCGCAGGTTTTAGTGGATATGGAAAAATATTTTGGTGTGAAAATTTTGAAATGACAGAGAACTATCAGCAGATTCGATCTCGCGTGCAGGCAGCCATTGCAAAGTCGCCTTATCGACAAAATGTGACAATGCTTGCGGTCAGCAAAACACAACCGATTGAAAAAATTCGAGCCTTGTATCAGTTGGGACATCGAGATTTTGGAGAGAACTACGTTCAGGAGCTGATCGAAAAAGCACAAAAACTTCAGGAGAGTTGTCCCGAGATTCGCTGGCATTTTATCGGGCATTTGCAGAGTAATAAAGTGAAGCAGCTCTTGCCCTATGTGCAGTTTGTTCATTCGGTGGATTCGGTGAAGTTGGCCAAGGAGCTATCGAAGCGTCAGGCGGAGGCGGGCCAGTACGAGCGATTGGATATCTATCTCCAAGTGAATCTGGATGGAGAAAGCAGCAAATCCGGCGTGACCTCGGATCAGGCACCGACGGTTTGCGCAGAGATTGCGAAATTGCCCGGCTTGAATTTGCTGGGGCTGATGTGTATTCCGGATCCTCAGGCGATTGCATCGGTGCCATCGCCCTTCGCACGCCTCAAGCAGCTGGAGCAGACCTGCCAACCGCACACGCGAGGCTATCTCTCCATGGGGATGAGCAGTGACTTTGAAGAAGCCATTCGCGAAGGTGCCACGATTGTTCGTTTAGGCACGATTATTTTTGGTACGAGAAGTTGAGATAAAAAATCAATTCACAGATATCCTAGCGGTGGCTGTAGTTTTCATTAGCCAAATTTTTCTATTTTCCTGAGTCCGAATTTTTCAATCGCATGTCTACGGTTGCAGTTTCTGCAGAGAATTCTCAAATTTTCTAGAGTTGTTGGGCCGCCTTGCGCATAAGGACGGATGTGGTCGAGCTGAAGAGCGTGTTTTGAGCCACAGTTTTGGCATTTTCCCTGGTCTCTCTGAAAAATCTGTCGTCTGAGCGGAGAAGGAATGTATCTGGAGCTGGAATTAGCAAATTTATCTCCGGAAGATAGTGTCAGGTGCTCGCTGGGTGCGTTTAGTACCGCCGCTGCGCTCCCGCGGAATTCTCTTCCTGCGAATTCCACCGGTGGGATTTGAGGAGCGGGATCTTTCTTTTTTCTTTCAGGTTCTTTGGCAGGATTGAGTTTCTCTTTTCCGAGTTTAGCCAAATAGACAATCAGTTCACTCATACTCATATTCGGATGTGAGTGAGCGAGATATCCTCGAATGACCTCCAAATCCTGAATGGCTTCCTCAGGAACCACCACTTTTAACTCCGTGTGAGTTTGGGTGACGGCCCGGACTTTTTCTTGAAAATGAACTTCCGGCTGCACCGATCGTTTCATCAATTCGCGATCGACTTGTCTTCTGGATTTGCCCTCAAGCGTTGTGAGAATTTCTTTCTTCTCTTGGCTAGAGATCGGTTCGTCAGTCACTTTGTTTTCTTTTCGGACAAAGGTTTGGACTTGAACGATTGTAGAGAAGTTAAGTTTACCCTCTAATATTTTTTCCTCCATCTCTGGAAGTTCTTTCAAAAGTTTCATCGCATCAATCCGGCGATGTGCCGCTCCGTTGGAATATCCGAGGTAGTTTTCACAGTACTCGTGGAGGTTTTTGATACCCAGAGCAGAGTACGCTTTGCGTCTTTCGATCTCGCGTAAGTGGTGCAAAATCGAGACAGTGATCTCTCTTTCGGATCGAGCGAGAGATCGAGTTTTTTCGATCAGATCGGAGTCACTGAGATTACGAATTTGTGCTGAATTCATGATGTTTTTCCTCTCGAATGGATCCGAAAAACTTATCATAAATTCAAAAAAATATTCATCAAAAATGTGATCGTTTGTCTTTTTTATGCGAAGGTTGATCTCAATCCCACCGGCGGGATTGAGCGTTGTCGGTCGGGTAATAAATTTAAAAAAATTACCTCGAAGGTTAAGAAATGCTCTTCTATATCTTGAACTGCGCGAATGATCGCGTTAGAGAAGCACAGGAAAAAGGAAGTTATGAGAAAGCAAATTGGTTTAGCGTTGGTCGTTTTGGGTTTGATAGGGTTGCTGGGACACCGGACTTGGGCGGATGCTCAAGTGGAGATTGAATCGCATGCTTATCTATATTTACCGAACAGTTCACAGAAAGAATTTGTGGGCCCAATGATTGTGGTTCAGCAAAACGACACTGTTCAGTTTTTATTTTGTGATTTTATGTCGCAAGAATATCCTAAAGATTCATCTGGCATTGAAAAATATGCAAAGAGTGACAAATGTAGGAATTTTAAATTCATTGGAAATCCAGGTTCAGGAGATTCGGTAGGTAAAACTGATGCCTTTGTCTACCAAAACAAAAGTGACCGATATGTGGCAATGTTAGCACTCATTATTGCAGCTAAAAATGCAAATGCGAAGCATACAGGTACTGCATTTGCTGCAGCTGTCACAATAGTTTTTGAGAATCAAAACAAAAACACCTTAACATCCACAGCTGCTGGAGTGAATTTTACTGATAGCGAAAATCAAAGGCTAGATACACTGAGAGTGACTTCGCTCCGTTATTCTGATGCCGTTATATCGTACCCAGAAATCAAAGAAAAACCGATCGTCCAATGATCCCACTCTTCGATTACCAGCAGTATCGAGATTTCTTGCGAGATTATTACCTCGACCAAAAGCGGCGGAAGACGGGGCTGACTTACTCCCGGTTTTCTGCCGCTGCTGGCATTCGTTCACCGAATTATCTCAAGGTCGTGATCGATGGACAAAAGAACCTCACGCCCGAGAACATTGTGCGATTCACTCGTGCGCTCGGGCTTAAAGAACATGAATCCGATTATTTCGACGCTTTGGTTCACTTCAATCAATCCAAAGATCCGATGCAGCGACAGTTCTTCGAAGATCGACTGAACCGAATCCGCACTCGCAATTCAAAATTCGCCACACGCGAGCGCCTGCTGAGCGAGCATGAATTCGAAGCGATGACGGATTGGAAGCACCACGCGGTGATGGTTTTGACGGGAATTCGCGGATTCGAAGAGCGTCTCTCTTGGATCCGTGCACGATTATTTGATCTCGTGAGCGAGAGTGAGATTCAGCTCATTCTCGAGCGCCTGCAACTTCTCAAGCTGATTTCCCGCGACGAGAGAGGCCGACTCAAGCAAACTCACAAGCAAGTCAAAACCAAGCCCGAACTGAGTCGAGTTTTGGCTCGTGCTTTCTACGAGGGAATTTTTGCTCGTGCATCGCTGGCTACAAAACTCACCGAGCCCGAGGAACGAGAATTGGGCTGCTACATGGTGGGCTTGTCTCCCAAGCAAATCCCAGAACTCAAACGAAAGGTCCGTGCGTTTCTGAAAGAGCTCAACGAGTGGGCCCTGGAAAATTCCCATCCTCATCAAGTTTATGCGCTCAACTTTGCGGCATTTCCTCTGACCTCGATCGAGCGGAGACATTCCCAATGAAATCCATCGGAATCTTGATTGTACTCATTTCGATTTGCATATCCTTTGAGGCTTTTGCAGGGGGATCATCCGGAGTCGGAAATCTAGTCATCATTGCGCCAGGCATTTCCACACGAGTGGTGGATCTCAATCGATTCAAATTCGAATCCGACAAAATCAAGGATGTCGTTAAAAACGAGGATATTTTATCTCTCGAACAAATTGAGAAATCTAAACTCGAAAAATACGGCCAGCAGCTAGTCAAATCTCAGCTGGGTTCTGCTGACGGATATGAGTTCCTACCCGAACGCAGTTTGGGACAAGAAGGGATGCTGAACTTCTGGATCGTTTGTGGTGAGGGTAAGGCGTGCCTCAAGCTCACCCCCCTCTCGAGAACAAATCCTCGAATCATGGATATTATAGGAACTTTGGGCAGAGCAAGGTAGTTGTGGGTGGTAGGTTTCGTTCACCACAGCTCTCAATATAAATTTGGCCTTCTGCCGAACATGTCGTAATAATTTTGTCATGGAACTCAAGGCACATCTCTTTGTCTGCACCCACTACCGTGAAAAGGCTAAGGGCGAGTCTTGCGCCGCCCGGGGGAGTATCGCCTTGCGGAACGATGTCAAACTGCTTTGCAAGGGGATGCCTGGGGTGCGTATCAATACTTCGGGATGTCTGGATCGATGTCAGGAAGGCATTACCGCAGTTTTGTACCCGGAGGGCCGTTGGATCACTCACCTGGGGCCCGAAGACAAAGAGGTTTTGAAGCAAGTGGTCGAAGAGTCGCTTCGGAAGCAGGAAGAATGATTATATTAGGTGTGTTTCTGTTGGGGGCAGTAGTCGGTGGTGGATTGGGATTTGCGTGGATGCGCGCTCAATCGAATTCGCAGATGAATTTGCGGGTCAAGGAAACTGAGTTTCGATTTCAGTCGGATATTCGTATTTTACAAGATCGCCTCGATGGCCAGAGGCGTGAAGCACTGGTGCAGGCCGAGCAGACCCAGCAGCGATTTGAAAATCTGGCGCAAAAAGTTCTCGATACGCAGGCTCGCAAGCTCCAGGACGTGGGGGAGCGCAATATTCAGACGTTGCTTGCTCCTCTCAAAGAACGGATTCAGGAATTTGAGAAAAAAGTTACGGACACTTATCAAAACGAATCTCGTGAACGATTTGGCCTCAAAAAAGAAATTGCGGACATGCTGCGGCTCAATCAGCAAATGAGTCAGGACGCAAAAAACCTCACTCAAGCTCTCAAGGGCGATAGCAAAGCGCAGGGCAACTGGGGTGAGATTGTTTTGGAGCGAATTCTCGAGCGGTCCGGCTTGCGCGAGGGCGAAGAGTATACGGTTCAGGGCCGAGACTTGGGAGAGTTGACCGACTCCGAGGGCAAACGCTTGCGCCCCGATGTGATCATCAATTTGCCAGAAGGAAAACACATCATCGTGGATTCCAAAGTTTCGTTGACCGCGTACGAGCGTGCGTTCAGCACGGAGATTGAGGAAGACCGAAAGCTCAATCTGCAGGCGCTTCAAACTTCGATCTATCGTCACATCGATGACTTGAGCGGCAAGCACTATCAACTCCTCGAGAAAATCCAGTCCCCCGATTTTGTGCTGATGTTCCTTCCGATCGAAGCGGTGTTTTCGACTGTGATGCAGACCGATCCTGAAATTTTTCAACGCGCTTGGGACAAGCGAATTGTCTTGGTGAGCCCGACCACGCTGCTTGCGACACTTAGGACTGTGGCCTCGCTTTGGAAGCAAGAGCTTCAGAATCGCAACGCACTTGAAATCGCGCGCCAAGGTGGGGCTCTCTACGACAAATTCGTGGGCTGGGTCGGGGATCTGGAAAAAATGGGGCAATCGATTCGCCAAATGGACGAGCGTTACACTGAGGTGATGTCAAAACTTAGCACGGGCAAAGGCAATCTGGTTGCACGTGTGGAGCAGATCAAGAAACTGGGCGCGAAAGCTACGAAACAAATGGATGCGAAGTATCTGGATGAGGCCGTGGGCTTGTCTGCATTGCCAGTCGAAACGCCACCCACACTGCCAGCAGATCACAAAACACCGGTCGAAGCGTCCAATGTCGAATTCGATCATGCCAGGGCGCCGGAACCAAGTCCGAGTATCCAAAGAACATAAACAAAACGGTTACAGTGCAGATCGAAAATAGGATCGTTTGTTGAGTTTGATCTTGTTCCCGTTCCAATAAATAAAGTGTGGCAATCCACACGGGCGCGAAAAGCAGATAGGCGTTGATCTGCGCCAGGGGTGAAAAACTAACCGCTGAAAAAGAGCCCAGAACCAAAACCCAGAGAATGAATTCAGAGGAATTCAAATTCCATTGGGGACGTCGTCGAATCATCACCCAGGTCAGACCAGCAAGCAGGGCTCCGCATCCAGTACTGAGTGCGCTGGCCTGCGGGAATGTGATTTCCCAGCCCACGAAATTTCTAAAAAAAGAATATAAATTATCAAAAGAGTAAAAAGCCTGGGAGACAAAAATCTGCAAAGTTCTGCTCCACTCCTGGTGATAAAATAAGTTGGCATTCCAACCCAGGAAGAGCGCAGGGCCGAAAAATAAAACTATTCCGCTGACCGCTACTGCAATCAGCCACCTTGGATTTAAGCGCAAGACTGCGGCGAGAGTGAGAAGGGCGAGAATGGGTGTGGTCTGAAGTTTCCACTGCGTCACCATAGTAATCAAAAAAGCAGCCATCATCAGGAAGCGGCCTTCGATCATCCAAGCTAGCGCCCAAAACAAAATCCCCATGATCCAGATCTCGGTCTTGAAAGCAAAGAGAGCCGAGTAGAGTTGCGGCGCGATGAGCACGAGAAGAAATTGAAAAGACTGTTGCGAGAGATAATGGCGGCTCAATCGATGCAGTCCTGAAAGAAATACGGCCAGACCCACAGCCAGGTGAGCAAAAACGCCAACCAGATGTGGAACTAAAATCAATGGTCCGTAAAGAAAAAGCCCACAAAAGGGTGAATAGAAAAAAAAGTTGGTGAAGAGAGACAGCCCATACGGCGATTGACTCGACCAGAGATGGTGGGCAGCGAGGGCGAACGTCCAAGCATGACCCACTGAACCTTCTTGTAGAATTCGAACTGCCGCGAATGCGATCGAAACCGCCAGAGTCAGATGGCCGAAGTGTTTTTGCAAAAAGCGCTGCACTTCAAACAAACTAGCCAACCCCCTTAATAAAATCAATTTGAAGTGATACAAATTAGTGAATGAGAGCAAGAATCAAAAATCGAGTGCTGACGATTTTCGGTTTTATGAGCCTTTTGCTCGCTTTGATTGGCGCGTTCCTTCCAATCATGCCCACGGTGCCATTCGTCATTTTAGCAGCATTCTTTTTCTCAAAAGGTTCACCCCGAATGCATCAATGGCTGCTGAATCATCGATTTATGGGACCACCGCTCAGAGATTGGGAAAAAAACCAAGTCATTCGCCCGCGAGCCAAGGTGATCGCGCTGACGATGATGACAGCCGGGATAGTCTATCCTATTTTTTTTCTGAAAGGGCTTTGGGGAGTGAAGGCCGTGGTTGTGATGATTTGGGCTTCGATTGCAGCCTATGTTCTGACAAGGAAAAGTCGCGCTGATTCATAGCTCGTCAGAGGAAAACAATGAGCCCCGATGCGGTACACCGTATCCGGTTCGGCATCCAACGCGAACTCAGCCTGCAGCTCTTCGATGAATTTTTTCATCCGCACTTTGACCTCAGGCATCCGTTTTTGACTGAATGCCATCGTCAGGCCATAGAACCCCCGTTCGTCGATCGGTAGTTCCACCGCGTCCATCGCTGCTTGGAGAGTCTCGCGATGATTGAGCTTCACCATCGGGTCAGCGATCCCATCGGTCGAAGCAAAATAGGTTGCTACCGGCGCCCATTTTCCGTCTTCGTTCTTAAGGCTCCCGCGCTCCGCTAAAAACTCGATTGTTTCTTTGGCTTGTTGAATCGAGATTTTTTTCCGAAGCGCAGCGACTGCACTCTGCGGAGTGAGCTCAAACCCCTTGCACCAAGCCAGCTCCCAAATGGCCGCCACGTACCAGTGACGAATCATCGAGTTGTCGGTTTTGTAAGAGATCCTTCGCGACCCGCGCTTGATCTTTTCGATGCGATCGAGCGCATGTTGCTTCGAACTCAGTGTTCGAGAGTGTTCGGCTTCAACCAGTGCCAGGAAATAATCGGCTTCCTTGCCTTTCAGACTTAGAGCCAGCGAGAATCGTTCGGCCATTTGTCGACCCAGATTTCGCTTTTTTCGAATCACCCGTAGGAGGTAATTCTCGGTCGACACTCCGGCTTTTAGGCAAAAACTACGAACCGTGAAAGCCTTCGAACTGCTGCGTTTCCAGACCAAGTAATCACTCAGATACGTTCGGTAGTTCGAGTAATCTAAAGGAGATGGGGTTTGCATGATCCTATCTCCCGTCATCCTGAACGTAGAATCCCAAAAACGGGACGATTTCATCGGGGTCGGAGTTCAGACGTGCCACCTGTTTGGCCCAGTTGCTACCCAAGTCAAAGCGGTGTGCGATCAATTGATTAGAGCGAATGAGACGTTGTTCTTCGAGGCGGCAATCGAGCGTTGCCAGGATGCCTGAACGAGGATCTGTCTTAGGCGGAGAAATCGAGCAACTCGATGCGGCTCGTTCGAATACCAGAGGCAGATCTCCCGTCGCAATACCCAAGATCAAGGTTCGCGCTAAGTCCTTCTGCGAAAACAACACGATCTGGGGCGCACTGACCGGGCGATTCATCTCTGCCAAACGCCTCCACTGCGCATAAGCAGGAATCAGAGCTTCGATTTGAGTGCTCGTAAGGGGTGATTGGTAGGAATACGATTCTGACATTGTACTCGAGAACACGCTCATCCACGGAGCGATCCGCTCGTAACCGGGAGTTGGATTTTTAGAAATTCCTTCCAGGTTTTCCCTTTCTCCCGAAGCAGTTCGGATGAGCAGCGTCGGTGAAACAGCTGTGGTCTTTTCGACCAGCACCCGAAGCACCGCTGGGTGACTCAAGAACCGAATGACTGAGGCTCCACCAAGCAAGGTTTGGCCTTCGAGAGTGCGCGACAAGCACCGTTCCCGGTACCACGATCCGAAGGCGTCTTGGGTCAAATTCGTCCGACACACCGGAGGATTGACTGGGAAAGCAAGCTCTCTGTTCCCGATGGACAAGGGTTCACTCCCAAAGTCCTGGCACTCAGAACTGAGGTTCTGAGCTCGCAGGTAAAAAGGGAGCACATGACTCTCCAGCTCAGCAGGCACCGCTAACGGATAACCTTTGAGTGCTTTTTGAATGATGGCCCGCTCGGCATTTTTTTGTTCTTCCGTGGCGGCATGCACGAGACGATCGATGGCAGTTGCCAAGATCACCGTTCGCTCTTCTTCCATCCGGGTCACGGTCACGTGAACCAGCTCGTGAAGTAGCACTTGCACCTGCGAAGGTTTGCCTTCTTGCTCCAAATCGGGGCTGAGTGTGAAAAACCCGTTCCAGAGTTCGATCGTTGCGCTCGACGGCAGTGCTAAATTCGGATCCCGATCGTTCGCGATCGAGAACCCTGCGTAAAACTCGGGGTTTTCCGCCAAAGTGTGAAGCACCTTGTACTCCGAGTTGGACGACGTAGGCTGAGCAAAAGACTCGATCACCCGAGCCAAGCGCGATCCCAATGTGGGGAAATCGCGTCCGAGCTCAAGAGCGATTTTCTGGAGGGCTTCCACGTGCGGAAGACTCATCGGTTCTTGAGGGATCGGTACCCGAGAAAATCCATTTCCGGTTGCCACTCCGTGACCGCCGTCCGCGTAGGCTTGAAATATTTGAGGAACCAATAGAGCTATTAGACCGACTCGAAATAACTTCATTTTCTCTCCTGAATTTTAATAAATGTTTTTTGGTAACTGTTCAGCCTGATTATGCGAGCAGTGGCTGAAGCGGTGCACCTAAAA
>CAYILR010000003.1:0-135702 GCA_964364175.1 uncultured Bacteriovoracaceae bacterium | reverse complement strand
TTTTAGGTGCACCGCTTCAGCCACTGCTCGCATAATCAGGCTGAACAGTTACGAGAAATGAATCAAATAGGCAAGCCAGGCCGTAAGGAGGGCCACCCAAATTCCAAGAATCATCCAGGACAGGGCGTTTTTCCCCAGGAAAAATATTTTTCCCTGAGAACTTTTGTAACGAGCGACATAGTAAAAACCCACGCACAGCCCAAGAGTGATGATGAGTTTAAAAAAAATCTCAAGCTGAATGGATAAGCGAGATTTTGACAGAAAAAATTTCAATGATCACACCCCCCTATTCATGTCGATCACTAGTTTTGTAATATAACTCGAAGAGGGAGCCCGTCAATCAAGCAACTCGATAGTTAGCCTACACAATTATACTGACTATTCTGTGGCACCGTTTCGACGGAGATATTCTGCGATGTCTGTATGCCCGTTATCTAATGCTAATTCTAGGGCAGTTCTCCCCATCTGGGTTTGACTGGCGTTTACATCTGCACCGTTTTCCACAAGATATTGGACTGCCGGAAGTGCCCCTCCAATGGCGGCGAAGCCCAAGGCAGTCGAACCTAATAAATCACGAGCATGGATGTCAGCACCCTGATTGATCAAAAGCTTCATCACCGCCACATGCCCTTTCAAGGCTGCTTTCATTAGTGGACTATAACCACTTTGATCCTTGGCATCCAAATCTGCGCCGCGATCGATTAGAAATTTCGACATATCGGCAAAGCCATACGACGCGGCAATCCCCAACACAGTGACCTGGGCGAGGTTCATAAAATTCACATCCGCTCCATGATCGAACAAAAAAGAAGCTCTGCTCAGAGAAGGGGCAGTGCCATTTTCCTTGCTCCGATGGACTTCCTTCCAAAGACTGAGAGAGGCATTTTCACCTCGTCGAATCAGGTCGCAAACCATTGCGGAAAATTCTTGATTATAATTTCGCGGCGAGAACGAACAATCGTCAATGCGCACCCGTACCCCAGTAAAATAGGAATAGTAAGGATTGAGATGGGGAAATTGATAATTAATATACGGATCCACCGCCTCGTACGCCGTTAGATCGAGTACTTCGTAGGTGTTGGTTTCGCCTCGAAAATTATAACGGAGCACAATGCGCGCTTTCGGTATGGCCAGAATTCGCAGACGAAATGCGATCTCCGCATTTTTCTCGCAAACTGGAATATTATTTCCGTTGGAACAAATTTGAATTTCGATGTTTCTGCGACTGATGGCACTCGCTTCGAGTTGTCGCGCATCCCTTTGCAACTCGGGATGGCTTGGCAGGATGTACTGGAGATTGAGCTCTACGGATTGCGCCCACGCATGATTGAAGGACAAGAGAAGAAGGGCGGAAAGGAGTGAGAGTGTAATTCGATTTTTCATAGGGATGTC
Organism: uncultured Bacteriovoracaceae bacterium; assembly: GCA_964364175.1. Taxonomy (GTDB): domain Bacteria; phylum Bdellovibrionota; class UBA1018; order UBA1018; family UBA1018; genus CAYILR01. The sequence goes on along the minus strand of CAYILR010000003.1, from coordinate 134,310 downwards.
CTTTAATAAAGCATGCATTTTTGCCTGAGCGAGCCGTCTTGCTCCAAGCATTGAGTTCGTCGCCATCCGTTGATGACGCGAGCGTAGTTTTCGTACTTGTGCTGTTCTACAATATTGAAGCGCGATGCGGAGGGGTAGGAGACTTCATGCACCTGAAATCGTGCGTCCGGATCAAAGCTTGGCCGATGGGTCAGCCCGAGCGCCTGGTAAGTGAGGTCGTCGCGTTTGCGATCGAAGGATGAAAGCGGACGGCGGAGGCGCCTCACTCCGTCGGTAATACTCGTCCATAAGGTACCGGCCACAGGGACTGGATCGTCCTTCATCACATAGATGGTCAGCTCCTGAAGCTGCTTTCGCTCTTGGAGATCGCGCAAATAATGGAGATCCAGCATCACGTTGTCGCCACCCAAGATACGCAGACGATTCACTTTCAGTAGGCCTTGCTCAATCAAAACTTCGGCTACACGGCAGCCGTTGCTATGGCATACGAGCTCATCCACCGTTGCGCCCCTTAATTCCGCTAGGCGCGATTGGGTCTCGGGAGTGAGTCGATCAAAATGTCCGAGCAAGTGATCAAATCCAGCGCGGAAGACATCCTTCTTTCCGTCGGTGCCAAAAGCAAAGATGTCGTCGTATGGAAGTCCGTTAAATGGATCCTCGTATTGTTTTTCGAGCAAATCTTTTCTTGCTTCTTCCGGAGTGCACCACATGCCTTCCAGCAAAATTCGGTTGTAATGCCTAGGTACCGGCGGAGGAGGAACCACAATATGGTCGATCGACCAGGCCAGGCGACTTCGGCGCGACGGAAGCAATCTCAAATATTCCTGCCGAGCTTCAGCGAATTTTTTTTCTTGAGCCAAAACCTGCTCGGTGAGTTTCATGCGTTCGATCAAGCTCGGCTCTTCCGCTTCGTATTTTTTCAGCTGCTCCAGAAGACGTTGAATCTCTTCCACATTTCTCTTTTTACGAGCTTTTTCGAGTTTTTGTCGCAAGATCTCTTCTTCGTAGCGTTTCTGGGCTTCTTCGAGTTGGCGGTCGTATTGTTGCCTGAGGTAGCGAGCCTCTGAATCTTCGGTGCTTCCTCCCGACGAATAGCTGGGTCCACCAGATGAAGAGCGATCAGGGAAATTGACTGTGAAACCAGTGCCAGTTCCCGTTCCGTCGAAGTCCGTAGAATAGGAAAAGCTACCTGCTTGAGCGACGAGGCTGGATAGAGAAAAAGAGGCCGCAAGTAATCGAAAAGAGAGTTTTTTCACTAAAATGGCTTCTATATCCAAGTACGACGCAATGCAATATTTTTGTCTGCCTGAAAAATTACAGGAGTTGCATCACCATTCGGTTGAGTCCCAGTTGGGTACACTGTTGTAAAATCTCAGATTCATCAAAAGTTATCTGGGCGTTTGATGGGGGAATCAAAAATGCCCAAATATATTGAGCTCCCTCTACTTCAGATCCATGACCATGAAAGGTCTCAGGCGTGGTTCCTCGACCATGATCGGTGGTCACCAAGTAGGTTGTTTGCTCTCGATAAAAAGGATCTGACTCCAGTTGCTGAATAAAAGAAGCAATGTACTTTTCATCCGCTCGAATCGCCTGTGTATATCGTTCAAATTGATTCTCATGTGCCCATTCGTCGGTATCGTTAAAGACCACGAAAGAAAAAGTCGGGTGATGCTTTTCTTCAAAAAAATATCGGTCGATTTGTTTGATCGTGTCCGTATCATAACGCGCATCGTGCCAGGGAGGAGGTGTCTCACCCGGATGTAGACCGCTCGAGACCATCATTCCTTCAGGAATCACGGTCTGCGAAACCACTTCAGCGATTCTTTCCCAACTTGTAAAAACAGAAAACCAACTCCCTGGCATACCTTTTTGCACAAACTGATCGATCCAGGTCGGATGGGTCAAGGGGCGACGCAAGTTATTCTCAGTCACGGTTTCTTGCCTGATGCCACTCAACATATCCGAGTAGGCAGGAAGTGAAATCCTGTAAGGATTGGAAACCAAACAGGGCTGTGTTTTGGGAGTGAGCCCAAAAACCTTGGATTTATTCTTTCTATCTAATACTCGATAGAGTTCAGGAAAAGTAGTGCGTGAAACATCCATGGGACGAATCCCATCCAAAACAAAAATCATCACTTTTTGTTTCGGTACTTGAAGCTCTAACGCCTGAACCCATTGTGAGAAAAACGGCACTCCCCAGAGCCCCAACACGATGCATGTTTTCAACATGCTTTGATAGTAGTACAACCATCATTGATTGCAACTAGGTCGTGTTTTCAACACATCAAGCGTCATTTTTAACAAAATTCTCTTGTCAACCCACTACCAGCCGAGTATTAAGGCTTACTTTTATTGACGTCGTTCGAGGGATTGCTCAGAGATGAATCTTCCTATCTGTGAGGGAACCCACGAATATAACTGGGCGGAAAGCCGCCGGAAAGCTGGGAAGAAATATGGCAATTGAGCATAAAATTCGTATTAAGTTGAAAGCTTTTGATCATCGGGTCCTAGATCAGTCCGTATGGGAAATCGTGAATACGGCAAGAAGAACCGGAGCCACCGTTCGTGGTCCGATTCCACTGCCGACCGTAATTAATAAGTATTGCGTTTTGCGATCACCTCATATAGATAAAAAGTCCCGCGAGCAGTTCGAAGTGAGAACTCACAAAAGATTGCTTGATATTCTCGAGCCGACTCAACAGACGGTGGATTCGCTGATGAAGCTGGATCTTTCGGCTGGTGTAGACGTCGAGATCAAGTCCTAGTCTTAATCCCTAATTTTATTAGGTTTTTTGATCAGGAGGATTACGGAGACGCTGATACTATTCTCTGCAGGTTTCGTTCAAACGAAATCTTTCCCAGAGAGAAAGTCAGGCTCTGTATGGGTTTTGTGAACGCATCCGGCGGCAATTGGGCTTCCCGGTGATGCTGCAAGGCTCTCAGTGAATACTGAAAACGAAAACGTCTTAATATTAAGACGTTAGAAGAGTGAACTGAAAATGGAAAATGTCAAAGCTGAGCAATCAGCAGATACGACAGCAGAACAAGGTTCTGCTTCCAAAAGAGCTACCCTGTCTTCAGGCAGAGGCGGTATTTTTGGAATTAAAGCAGGGATGACCCAAGTTTATAGTGAACAAGGTGATTTGCTCGCAGTGACGGTCATTGACCTCAAGCCAGCAGTTGTCACCCAGGTCAAAACCAACGCAAAAGACGGCTATCAAGGCGTTCAAGTTGGGATTGCACCACGCAAAGAAAAATCTGTGACCATGGCTGAAAAAGGCCATTTCACAAAATCCGGCAATCCTGGTTATTACCACACTGCCGAAATTCGATTCGATGAAAAAGACAAGCTGGACGGTATTGAAATCGGCCAAATTCTGTCTCCTGAATTTTTAAAGCCCGGCGATTTAGTCGACCTGACTGCGATGAGCAAAGGTAAAGGCTTTCAGGGTGGTATGAAACGCTTCCATATGGCCGGCGGTTTCAAAACCCACGGAGCTTCTGTGGTTCACCGATCATTAGGTTCGATCGGTAACCGCGCTGATCCCGGAAAATGTTTCAAAAACAAAAAAATGCCAGGTCGCATGGGCCACATTCAAGTCACCGTTCAGAACGTACCGGTGGTTGCTGTGGATGTTGAGAATCAACTTTTGTTGGTTCAAGGCAGTGTTCCAGGCCCAAAAAGCACAGTCGTGAAAGTTCGTCGCGCTGTGAAGGCCATGAGGAAGTAAGGATAAATATGCCAACCCTAGATTTACTTAATCAAGAGAAGAAAAAAGTCGGAACGATTCAATTAAACGACGCTGTGTTTGCTGTAAAAGTAAACATTCCGTTGGTTCACCAAGTGATCAAAGCCCAGCTCGCTGGACGCCGTCGTGGAACTGCAAAAACCAAGGTGAAATCCGAAGTTCGAGGCGGCGGTCGCAAACCCTTCAAGCAAAAAGGAACAGGAAACGCTCGTCAGGGTTCGATCCGTTCACCTTTGCAGCCAGGGGGTGGTCAGAATTTTGGTCCTCAACCTCGTTCGTATGAGCAAGCAACACCCAAAGCAATGATGCGCGGTGCTTTGCGCTCGGCTCTGTCCGATCGCGTGAATGCTGAGCGCCTGTTGATTGTCGATCAGTTCAAACTGGACGCGATCAAAACCAAACCTTTCAGCGATTTGCTCAATACCCAATGGAAACTCGATAAAGTTTTGATCGTGGACGACGCGAACAAAAATCTCGAAATTTCTGGGCGCAATATCCCCAACATCAAAGTCATGAGAACCGAAGGATTGAACGTGTACGATATCGTTCGTCATTCTTGGCTCATTATGACGAAGCGTTCGGTTGAAGCGATCGAAGCTCGCTTGACGGAAAAAAGCAAAGCGGAGAAAGCGTGATTTATGCGTAGCATGTACGATGTCATTGTCAGCCCCATCATCAGCGAAAAAAGTTCGGCTTTGGCCGAAGTTGCTGGAAAGTACGCTTTCCAAGTGGCAGTTCAAGCCAACAAGTTTGAAATTCGCGATGCAGTGGAAAAGCTATTCAACGTGAAAGTTCGTGAAGTTCGCACGATGGTGATGCACGGGAAACATAAACGGGTGGGCCAGCACGAAGTGAAGCGCCCCAATTGGAAAAAAGCGATCGTCACTCTGCGCGAAGGCCAGAAAATCGATTTCTTTCAAAACCCTTAAGAGGACATTATGCCATTAAAGACCTATAAACCAACAACTCCTTCGATGCGGTACATGACCCGAGCAGATTTCTCGGTTCTGACTCCCAAGAAAAAACAACCTAAGAAGCCCGCAAAACTGACTCAGTCTCTCAATAAGAGCGGTGGAAGAAACGTTTTCGGAAGAATCACGGTTCGTCACATCGGCGGCGGTCACAAGCGTTCATACCGTGTGATCGATTTTGCTCGTGATAAGCGTGAAATTCCAGCAACCGTAGCTTCGATCGAGTACGATCCGAATCGTACGGCTTATATCGCTTTGTTGAATTACAAAGACGGCGAAAAACGTTACATCATTGCTCCATTGAATCTCAATGTGGGCGATCCTGTGTTGGCGAGCGATACTGCCGACATTAAGCCAGGCAACAACCTTTCTTTGAGCGTGATCCCTGTTGGAACTTTGATCCACAACATCGAAGTCGAGCCAGGCAAAGGTGGCAAATTAGGCCGTTCTGCTGGTAACTACGCACAAATCATGGCGAAAGAAGAAGACTATTGCCAAGTGAAAATGCCAAGCGGCGAAATCCGTTTGTTGCACTCTCGTTGCAGAGCTTCGATCGGTCAATTGTCGAACTTGGAACATGAAAACATCACCATTGGTAAAGCGGGTCGCAGTCGTTGGCTTGGGATTCGTCCTACCAACCGCGGCGTCTCGATGAACCCCATCGACCACCCACACGGGGGCGGTGAAGGTAAAACCTCAGGCGGCGGGCATCCTCGCACTCCTTGGGGCCAACCTACCAAAGGATACAAAACCCGTAACAACAAGCGCACCGATGCGTTCATCGTGAAGCGTAGAAAGTAAGGAGATAACACGTGGCTCGTTCGATTAAAAAAGGCCCTTTTTGTGATGATCACCTGGTGAAAAAAGTCGCAACTGCCAAACAAAATCAAGATCGTAAAGTCATTAAAACCTGGTCGCGTCGTTCCACTATCCTTCCGGATTTTGTGGGAATGACCTTCGCGGTTCATAACGGGAAGAAGTTCGTTCCTGTTTATGTGACAGAAAACATGGTGGGACACAAAATGGGTGAATTTTCTCCCACTCGTTCGTTCCACGGACACACACCTGCCGATAAGAAGGCATCTGCTGAGGGTGCATCGGCACCAGCAGGAGCTTCTGCAGGAGCTGCTAAGGCAGCGCCAGCAGCTGCAGCGAAGCCGGCGGCTAAATAAGGAGTATGACCATGAGTCTCAGTCAAAAAGGCTTTCAAGCTAAAGTCAGCTCGGTTCGAATCACTCCCCGAAAAATGGGAATGATCGTGGACCAGGTTCGAGGCAAATCACTCAATGAAGCGTTGACCTACTTGCAATATTCTCCTCGTAAGAGAACTGCGGGCGTGGTTTCAACATTGCTGAAAAGCGCGGCAGCGAACGCTACTCACAAAGGTACTGTTGATGTGGATCAGCTCTACATCAAAACTATTTTGGTGGGTTCGGGTGTCATTATGAAGCGATTCAGACCCCGAGCAAAAGGATCTGCATTTCGGATTAACAAAAAAACCAGTCATATTACTGTGACGTTGGCAGAGAAATAAGAAGGATCAAGGAAAAATGGGTCAAAAGGTCAATCCAATCGGTTTTCGTCTAGGAATCACCCGCAGCTGGGACAGTCGCTGGTACGCCAAAAAAGCGGACTATGCAAAATTGCTCCATGAAGATTTGAAGCTCAGAAAACATCTGAAAGGCAAACTTTACAGTGCTGGGATTGCTCGCATTGAAATCGAACGCGCAGCAAACAAAGTAAAAATCAACCTCCACACCGCTCGTCCTGGAATTGTAATCGGGAAAAAAGGTGCAGGCGTTGAGTCTTTGAAGTCAGAAATGCAAAGACTTTCAAAGAACGAAATCTTTTTGAACATCATCGAAGTAAAAAAACCAGAGGCGAACGCTACTCTGATCGCTGAGAACGTGGCTTCTCAGTTGGAAAAACGAGTTGCTTTTCGTCGTGCGATGAAAAAATGCATGACCTCTGCTTTCAAACAAGGAATCCTCGGAATCAAAATCCGCGTTTCCGGTCGTTTGGGTGGAGCTGAAATTGCTCGTACCGAGTGGTACAGCGAGGACAGCGTGCCTTTGCATACTTTGAGAGCAAATATAGATTATGGGACTGCTGAAGCGCACACGACCTACGGGATCATTGGCGTGAAGGCATGGGTTTACCACGGTGAAGTGGCAACTTTGAAAAAACAAGCAGCTGCAGAAAAAGCGGCTCAAGCGGCAATCAGTAAGGAATAACCGTTATGATGTCACCCAAAAGAGTCAAATGGCGCAAACACCAAAAAGGCAAGATGCGTGGCAAAGCAGATCGCGGAGCTACGTTGTTTTTCGGTGACTTCGGATTGCAAGCTACTGAGTGTGGCCGAATCACTTCGAGACAAATCGAGGCATCCCGGGTTGCGATGACCCGTTATGTGAAGCGCGGTGGAAAAATTTGGATTCGAATTTTCCCAGATAAAGCGATCACTAAAAAAGCTGCAGAGACCCGAATGGGATCTGGAAAAGGAAACGTGGAAGAATGGGCAGCAGTGATTAAGCCCGGACGCATCATTTTTGAAATGCATGGCATTTCAAAAGCTGAGGCATTCGAGGCACTTCGCTTGGCAGACCACAAACTTCCACTTCAGTGCAAACCAATTGCTCGCGAAGGAGCCAGCACGGCTGCTCCAGTAGCAGCTGCCGAGAAAGCTGAATAGGGTATTATCATGGCAAACAAGATGACAAAAGAATTGAAAAATCTTTCGGCAGACGAGCTGAAAAACAAAATTCGGACTGTGGAAAAGGACCTTTTCCAATCCAAATTGAAAAAAACAACCGGGCAGTTGGCAGACACTTCCAGCCTTTGGAAGATGCGCAAAACTTTGGCTCGGGCAAAGACTCTGTTAGGAGCTCGCTAATTTATGGTAGCAAAAGAAACAACGAAAAAACCTAAAGTAGCAAAGGCAGCTGTTGCAAAACCAGCTGTTGAAGCAAAAGAAACAGTGGCCCGTAAACCTCACCGCCGTGTGTTGGTCGGCGTTGTCACCAGTGACAAAATGCAGAAAACCATTGTGGTAAAAGTGGATCGCCAAGTTCGGTACGCTTTGTATCAAAAATACATCCTGCGTTCTTGCAAATACAAAGCCCATGATGAAACCAACACAGCTAAAGTTGGCGATTTGGTGAACATCATTGAGTCTCGTCCTTTGAGCCGTGACAAGCGTTGGGCACTACAGAAAATCGTTCGCCGCGCGAACCAAACCATCGAGGTGGCTGTATGATTCAGATGAAAACCCGCTTAGATGTCGCTGATAACTCTGGAGCACGTTCTGTGATGTGCATCAAAGTATTGGGCGGTTCTAGACGACAATACGCAAGCATTGGCGATGTGATCGTGATCACTGTGAAAGACGCAACCCCGAACGCGAAAGTGAAAAAAGGGGATGTGATGAAAGCTGTGATCGTGCGCACGAAGAAAGAAATCAACCGTCAGGATGGTACCTACATTCGTTTTGATACCAACTCTGCTGTGTTGATCAACGCTCAAAACGAGCCGATTGGAACCCGTATCTTTGGCCCAGTGGCTAGGGAACTCAGAGCGAAAGCGTTTACAAAGATTATTTCTTTGGCGCCAGAAGTACTGTAATTTTTAGGAGATATTGACCGTGGCAAACCCAGAAGATAAAAAAGAAAAACCGGCCGGAACTGCAGAAAAAGAGCAGACAAAGAAGAAAGAAGTTTCTCCCGCTGCCGCTGCTGCGAGAGCAGAAGCTGCAGCCAAAGGTAAAAAAGCCAAAGCTGATAAAGCCGCATCTGCGTTGAAGCTAGTTGAAACTGCAGAAGTTTCTCCAGAAACGACTCCTCGCCTAGTGACGATGTATAAGACCAAGGCTGTCCCAGCGTTGATGAAACAATTCCAGTTTAAGAATCCAATGCAGGTTCCTCGTTTCGCTAAAGTTGTGATCAACTGCGCTGTAAAAGAAGCGGTTGGAAATCCCAAAGTTTTGGACAGCAAGATGGACGAGATCATGGCGATTGCTGCACAAAAGCCGGTCCTGACCCGAGCTAAAAAGGCCATTGCTACTTTCAAAGTTCGTAAAGGCAACACGGTTGGCGTCATGGTGACCTTGCGCCGTGCTCGCATGTACGAATTCTTGGACCGTTTGATGAACGTGGCACTGCCTCGAGTTCGCGACTTCAAAGGAGTGAATCCAAAATCATTCGATGGCAGAGGCAATTACTCTTTGGGGATTCGTGAGCAGATCATTTTCCCAGAAGTGGTTTACGATAAAGTCGACAAAATCACTGGTATGACCATTACCATTACAACTACGGCAAAAACCAATGAGCATGCACGGGCGCTGCTCACCGAAATGGGCATGCCCTTCAGGAAATAGGAGACTCAGCTTGTCTAAGAAATGTAAACTCGAAAAATTGAAGATGAAACCTAAGTTCAGCACTCAGCAGAAAAACCGCTGTCCACTTTGTGGAAGGCCTCGTGCTTATCTTAGAAAATTTAACATGTGCCGCTTGTGTTTCCGTGGCCTGGCGCTCAAAGGGCAATTGCCTGGCGTCGTGAAATCCAGCTGGTAAGGAGAATTATATATGAGCATGACAGATCCTATTGCAGATCTTTTGACTCGAATCCGGAACGCAACTCGTGAGCGTCATGAGAAAGTGGAAGTTCCTGCTTCTCGTCTCAAAGCAAACGTCGTTCGTGTTTTGAAAGAAGAAGGATACATCAAAAACTTTCGTCTTCATCGCGAAAACGGTTTCCCCACGATCAAGGTGTATCTCAAGTACACCGATCTAGGTGAGAGCGTGATCCAGGGAATTACCCGGATCAGCAAACCTGGATTGCGACGTTATTCGAGCTACGATTCTTTGCCTCGTCCATTGAATGGTGCAGGAGTGGCTATTATTTCTACTTCACGCGGAGTGATGACCGGTCAACGGGCAAAAACTCAAAAAGTCGGCGGCGAAGTATTGTGTGAGGTTTGGTGATATATGTCGCGAATTGGTAAAATGCCTATCAAGGTACTTCAAGGCGTAAAAGTAGACATCAAGGATAGCTCGATCAAGGTGGAAGGCCCAAAAGGTAAGCTTTCTCACATCTTGCCTCGTGGGATTACTGCAAAAATTGACAATGGTTCGATCATTGTTGAGAAAAACGATGCAATCATCCCCAATGGATCAGCATTGCAAGGTCTGACCCGAACATTGCTATCAAACATCGTGCATGGTGTTCATGCTGGATTTACTAAAGAACTCGATATCGTCGGCGTCGGATATCGCGCATCGACCAAGGGCAATACTCTGTCGATGACTTTGGGATTTTCACACCCTGTGGAATATGAAGTACCTGCTGGAATTCAAGTGAAAGTCGAAAACAATACTCACGTAGTGGTTGCCGGAGCCGACAAGATTTTGGTCGGGATGGTCGCCGCGAAAATTCGTTCATTCAGAGAACCTGAACCTTATCAAGGCAAAGGCGTGAAGTACATGAATGAGCATATCATCCGCAAGCAGGGTAAGGCTGCTGGCGCGAAGTAGTTGAGAAACAGAAGGATTATTTATGGCTACTAAAATTAGAAATAGGACGAGTGAAAAACAGCAAATTCGCTTCAAGCGGAAATTGCGGATTCGCTCACGCGTGGAGGGCACTCCAGAGCGCCCTCGTTTTTCTGTATTTCGTTCTAACCAGAACATCTATGCGCAGCTGATCGATGATATCAAAGGCACTACCTTGGTGGCTGCTTCGACTTCGGAAGAGGAGCTGAACGACAAGTACGGTGCCAACATCGAAGGAGCAAAGGCGATCGGCGCTTTGGTGGCAAAACGCGCATTGGCAAAAAACATTAACCAAGTTGTTTTTGATCGTAGCGGATATTTGTACCACGGTCGGATCAAAGCATTGGCAGACTCAGCTCGTGAAGCTGGATTGAAATTCTAGGATTAAAGGATAAAAATATGCAAAAAGGACAACCCAATAATCGCCAACAAGGCCGCCCGCAACAAGAAGAGTCTGAGTTCGAAGACAAGGTGATTCACATCAATCGTTGCGCAAAAGTAGTCAAAGGCGGACGCCGTTTCAGTTTTGCTGCAATTGTGGTCGTAGGCGATAAAAAAGGCCAAGTCGGAGTCGGCTTGGGTAAAGCAGGCGAAGTTCCAGAAGCGATTAAAAAAGCAGGGAAGCAGGCCAAGAAGAATCTGATTAAGGTGACTCTTGAAGGAACCACGATTCCTCATGATGTTTTGGGACACTTTGGTGCAAGCCAAGTGCTGATGAAGCCAGCTCCAGAAGGAACTGGGATTATCGCAAGCTCCTCTGTACGTGCAATTATGGAAGTTGCTGGAGTGAAAAACATCCTGACGAAATCATTGCGTCGGGATAACCCACACAACGTCGTTCGCGCGACTTTGGATGGATTGAAACAATTGAAACATTTCAGTGAGATCGCAAAAGGCCGTGGAAAAACGGTCGGCGAGATCATGTAACAGTAGTTTAAAGAGGAACGGACCATGGCAGTAGGAAAAAAACAGATTACGATTCGGTTGAAGAAAAGCACCATTGGGTGCAACCCCGTTCAGCGTGCTACGGTTCGTGGATTGGGATTGAAAAAAAGACATCAAGAAAGAACTCTGGAGAACACCTCTTCGGTTCGTGGAATGATCAAAGGGGTCATTCACCTGTTAGATATTGTGAGCGAGACCCGGTAGTCGGGCAGAAAGATAGCGGAAGAATTTATGCTGACACTCAATACGATCAAAGCACAACCAGGATCGAATCACTACTCAAAGCGTCTTGGACGCGGTTCGGGATCGGGACATGGACCCACAGCCGGTAAAGGGGACAAAGGTCAATTGGCTCGTTCGGGCGGCGTGTCTCGCGCTGGCTTCGAAGGCGGTCAGATGCCTTTGTATCGTCGGTTGCCAAAACGAGGCTTCACTAATTTCACACGTGTGGATCGCGCCATCATCAATGTGGGTGATTTGAATCGATTGGAATTGGGTGGAACTGATATTTCTCTCGAAACCTTGCGTAAATCAGGCGTTGTCAAAGGTCGTCATGAGCAATTGGTGGTTTTGGGAACAGGCGAATTGAAAAAAGCGCTGAAAATCAAAGCCCACAAAGTCAGCCCATCCGCTTTGGAGAAAATCCAAGCAGCGGGCGGCACCGTAGAAATTTTAGTCATGCCAAGCTTGCGCGCTGAGCGTTTGGAAGAGTACAAGAAAGAAAAAGCTCAGAAGCCTAAAGGCAAAAAGAAGTAATTCACAACAGCCCGTATAGACCAGGTAGTTTACTGGCCGGAATAGGGCGAGGGGTAAACGATGTCTGGAATCGGCGGCTTAGTTAAAATCGAAGAGCTTCGTAAACGAATTCTTTTCACTTTAGGGGTGTTGGCTGTGTACCGGATCGGTGTGCATATTCCGACTCCCGGTGTGGACGGCGCAGCGCTCCAGGCTGTTTTTGCCAATATGAAAGGCACCATCTTTGGGTGGTTCAACTTGTTTTCGGGTGGAGCTCTTGAGCGCTTCAGTATTTTTGCTCTGGGAGTTGCCCCTTATATCAGCAGCTCAATTATTTTTCAGTTGCTGACAGTGGTGTGGCCTTATCTAGGTGATCTTCAAAAAGAAGGTGAGCAAGGCCGAAAAAAGATCACGCAATATACCCGGTATGGAGCTGTGTTGCTTTGTATTATTCAAGGATATTCCATTGCTGCGGGCTTGGAGCATTATGCTCAACCCCCGGTGGTGACGCATCCGGGCTGGGCGTTTCGGGTTTTGACCACGATTACATTATCAGCCGGTACCATCTTTTTGATGTGGCTGGGCGAACAAATTTCTGAGCGTGGAATCGGAAACGGAATTTCGCTTTTGATTTTTGCTGGGATTGCAGCACGCATTCCCTCTGGAATTGGAAGCGCATTCAGCCTGTATCGTTCGGGTGAATTGAGCTTTTTCAAAATCTTGCTTTTCGGCGCACTCGCAGCTGGAACGTTCTTTATCATTATTTTTATCGAACGTGGGGCAAGGAGAATTCCTGTTCAATATGCAAAGCGAATTGTGGGGCGTAAAGTCTATGGCGGTCAGAATACGCACTTGCCTTTGAAGGTCAATACATCGGGCGTGATTCCTCCTATTTTCGCTTCGTCTTTGATTATGTTCCCTGCCACTTTTGCGACTTTTGTCCATGCTGGATGGTTACAAAAAATTACTTCTCAACTTCAACCGGGTGCATTGCTGTATGAGATCATGTTTGTCAGTTTGATCGTGTTTTTCTGCTATTTTTACACAGCAGTTGCGTTTAAAACGGAAGACGTAGCGGATAATCTCAAAAAATACGGTGGATTTATCCCTGGAATTCGTCCCGGAAAGCCTACTGCAGATTACATCGACTATGTTTTGTCCCGGATTACTCTAGGTGGAGCGGTGTACATTTCTGCAATTTGCGTTTTGCCGACTCTTTTCACTCAGACGCTGAAAGTTCCATTTTATTTTGGTGGAACCAGTATCTTGATTCTGGTCGGCGTGGCTTTGGATACGGTCGCTCAGGTTGAGACATTCTTGTTGAGCCGTAACTACGAAGGTTTCATGAAGCACACTCGTGTGAAGGGTCGGGCGGCCTATACATGAACATTATTTTCCTCGGTCCCCCAGGATCAGGCAAAGGCACTCAGGCCAAGCGGATTACTGGAGAGAAAAAGTGGCCGCAGCTTTCGACGGGCGATATGCTGCGTTCAGCTATTTCTGCCGGAACACAACTGGGGAAAGAAGCTAAGTCATTCATGGATCAAGGCGGGCTTGTTCCGGATGCTGTGGTCATTGGTTTGATTCGTGAGCGCAGCCAGCAAGCTGATTGTGCGAGCGGATTTATTTTGGATGGATTTCCTCGCACCGCTGTGCAAGCGGAAGCTTTGGATGAATTATTAAATAAAAATTCAAAAAAAATTGAGCGAGTTGTTTTTTTTAAAATTCCAGATCAAGAATTAGTTGCGCGATTGTCGGGTCGCCGTACTTGTGTAAAATGTGGAGCGATGTATCACGTGACCTCTTCTCCCTCGAAAAAAGAGGGCGTTTGTGATCAGTGCGGCTCGCCCCTGACTCATCGAGACGATGATCAAGTCGAAGTGATTCAAAAAAGAATTGGTGTTTATCATGCGCAAACCGCGCCAGTTGCAGAATATTATCGCAAAAAAAATATTCTCCGAGAAATCGATGCAACTCAGAGCATGGCTGATGTTCAAAAACAGGTTGAATTGGCATTGAAATGACAGAGGCGCTGAAATGATTACTCTCAAGACTCAAGAGGAAATTGCAAAAATGCGCGTTGCTTGCCAAGCGGTAGCGCGGATTTTGGTCGAATTAGAGAAGCGAGTCACCCCCGGCATGAGCACAGGAGATTTGGATGAATATGCTGAAAAACGCTGCAAGGAATTGGGTGTAAAACCAGCATTTAAAGGCTATCGAGGGTTCCCTTCAACGGTCTGTATTTCAGTCAATGATGAGGTTGTGCATGGAATCCCCAATAAAAGGCGTGTTTTGCAGGAAGGGGATATTGTTGGACTCGATTTTGGGACCATTTTTGAGGGTTGGTATGGAGATTCAGCCAAGACTGTAGCTGTGGGCAAAGTCTCTGCACAGGCCACTCAACTGATGAAAGTCACTCAGGAAAGTCTGATGAAGGGCATCGAGCAATGCCACGAGGGAAAAAGGGTCTCGGATATTGGTCACGCCGTGCAGAATTATGTTGAAAGCTTTGGCTACAGCGTGGTACGTGAGTTCGTCGGTCATGGCATAGGTCGTGCTTTGCACGAAGAGCCGTCGGTTCCTAATTTCGGAACTCAAGGGAAAGGTATCCCCTTGAAAGCTGGAATGGTAATCGCAATCGAGCCCATGGTGAATATTGGACGCCCGGACGTCAAGGTTTTGAGTGACGGGTGGACAGCGGTAACTAGGGATCGTTCGCTTTCGGCTCATTTTGAGCACACGATTGCCATAACGAAGGGTGAACCTGAGATTCTCACGGTTTGTCCTGAGTAAATAGAAGAGTATTGAATAGAATTTGTTTAATAAGGAGCTTTTTTAGAGTACGGAAAATATGTCGAAAGAAGATGCGATTCAGATTGAAGGAACCGTGATTGAGCCTCTGCCAAACGCGATGTTTAAAGTAGAGCTACCCAACGGGCATAAAATTCTGGCGCATATTTCCGGAAAAATGCGAATGCATTACATTAAAATTCTCCCAGGTGACAAAGTGACGGTAGAAATGTCTCCCTACGATTTGACCCGCGGGAGAATTACTTACCGAGTGAAGTAAGTAGTAAGCAGAAGGAAAGAAAATGAAAGTTAGAGCATCGGTTAAAAAGATTTGTGATAAGTGCAAAGTGATCCGCCGCCGCGGGGTGGTGAGAGTGATTTGCGATAACCCCCGTCATAAACAAAGACAAGGCTAAGAGAAAGGACTGACAAGTGGCTCGTATCGCTGGCGTAGATTTACCTCGGAACAAAAGAATGGAAGTAGCCCTGACCTATATCTATGGGATCGGGAAAAATATTTCCAAACGCATCTTGACTGAAGCATCGATTCCTTTGAGTCGTAACTCCGATGAATTATCGGAAGTTGAAGTGGCTAAGATTCGTGAAATTTTAGAAAGAGCTTACAAAGTAGAGGGTGACCTTCGTCGAGAAGTCAGCCTGAACATCAAACGTCTTGTGGACTTGGGTTGCTATCGCGGTGTTCGCCATCGCAAAGGCTTGCCGGTCCGTGGTCAAAGAACCCATTCCAATGCCAGAACTCGTAAAGGTCCTGCAGTGGCAATTGCTGGTAAAAAATCAGTGAAAGCGATGAAGTAATATGTCTGAAGTAAAACAGAGCGAAGTTAAACAAGAAAGCGCAAAAACAGAAGCTCCTAAGACAGAAGTCAAAGGCGATGTTGTTGCAGCAGGTACTGATGCAGTTCGTAAGATCAAAAAAGGCAAGAAGAACGTTGCTAACGGCAATTTTTATATTCTTTCCACATTTAATAACACTATTATCACCGTGACCGACGCAATGGGGAACGCCATTTGCTGGGCAAGTGCTGGTGGTAAAGGATTCAAAGGCTCACGTAAGAACACTCCGTTTGCTGCACAGGTAGCTGCTGAAGATGCAGCTCGCAAAGCAGCGGACAATGGTGTTCGCAGCGTTCAAGTTTTTGTCAGTGGTCCGGGTGCAGGTCGTGAATCGGCTCTGCGCGCAATTTCTTCCGCTGGCTTGAGGGTAACCTATATTGAAGACACGACTCCCATCCCTCATAACGGATGTCGTCCTCCGAAGCGTAGAAGGGTTTAATCAGTATGGCACGTGATTGTGGTTCAGTTTGTCGGCTTTGTCGCCGTGAAAATCAAAAGCTCTTTTTGAAGGGCGATCGTTGCTACACGGATAAGTGCGCGTTCGAGCGTCGTGGTTATCCGCCTGGGCAACATGGCCAAGGCCGTATCAAGTTCTCTGAGTACGGTTTACAGCTTCGTGAAAAGCAAAAAATCAAAAGAATGTACGGCCTGATGGAAAAACAATTCCGCAGCGTATTCGAAAAAGCAGATCGAACCAAAGGCATCACCGGTGCCAACTTGATCAGCATGCTCGAAAGACGTTTGGACAATGTGGCCTATCGTTCGGGGTTTGCAAATTCCCGCTCAGAAGCGCGCCAGTTGGTTCGACATGGACACTTCTTGGTGAATGGCAAACGAGTCAACATTCCTTCTTACCTCGTGGAAAAAGGGGATATGGTTGAGATTCGTGAGAAGAGCCGCGGAGTTGCACGCATCAACGGTGCGATTGAAGCCGTAAAGCGTCGTGAAATTCCACAATGGTTGGAGCTCGAAGCTGCTCAACTCAAAGCCCGAATTCGGGATTTGCCATCGCGTGATGATGTCACTGCGCCGATGGAAGAGCGAATGGTTGTTGAGTTGTATTCAAAATAGGTTATTAATTTTAAAAAATAACTAAATTAGTATTCGTAAAAAGTACTCAGGAGAAAGCATCATGATTGAAAAGAACTGGCGTGATCTGATTAAGCCGAAGGCACTCGATGTAGACAAAGAAAGTCTCACGTCGTCCTACGGAAAATTCATCGCAAAACCCTTGGAGCGCGGCTTCGGTCTGACTCTAGGGAACTCTTTGCGACGAGTAATGTTGTCCTCTCTGCAAGGGGCTGCAATCGTATCCGTGAAGTTCGATACCTCTCTGCATGAGTTCACAGCGATTCCTGATGTGACCGAAGACGTTGCTGAAATCATTTTGAACTTGAAAGAAGTTCGTTTTGTTCTGTTTACTGAGGAAACGACTGTAGTCATTGAGAAGTCGGGTCCGGGCACTGTGAAAGCTTCTGATATCGTGGTTTCTGAGCACGTTCGTGTTTTGAACCCAGATCAACACATCGCTACTTTGGGAAAAGGCGGAAAACTCCGTGTAGAAGTCAAAGTCGCTCGTGGCCGTGGATATCAGCCTGCTGAAACGAACAAAAAAGAAGACATGCCTGTGGGCTGGATTCCAGTGGATAGTTTCTTTTCGCCGATTCGACGAATCAACTACACTGTGACCCAAAGCCGCGTTGGCCAAAAAACCGACTTTGATAAACTGACGATGGAAGTCTGGACCGATGGTTCCGTGAAGCCCGAAGATGCAGTGGCTTTGGGATCCAAAATCCTGAAAGACCAATTGTCTGTTTTCTTGAACTTCGAAGAAGAACCAGAAGCCATGACTCAAACGAGTGATGATCGTTCTCCTCAGTTCAATCCGAATTTGTATCGTTCTGTGGAAGAATTGGAATTGTCTGTGCGTTCCGCAAACTGTTTGCAAAACGCCAACATCAAGTACATCCACGAATTGGTTCAAAAAACCGAAAACGAAATGCTCAAAACCAAAAACTTCGGACGCAAGTCTTTGAACGAAATCAAAGATATCCTCCAAGAAATGGGATTGAGCCTGGGAATGAAGCTGGATGGCTTCGTAGCTCCAAGTCAGCCGCATAAAGCAGCAGATTCAGAAGCGGACGAAAGTCGCTTGGCCAATAAGGCTGAGGGCGAAGACGAAGGCGACGACGATTTTGATGATGAAGCGTAAGCTCTAAGAACTAGAGTTAGCAGTTAGGAATTTGATATGAGACACGGTGTAGATGGTCGTAAGTTTGGTAGAAACACTTCGCACAGAGTTGCTATGTTCAAAAACATTGCAAACTCAGTGGTGTTGCAAGAACAAATCGTGACCACACTTCAAAAGGCAAAAGAAACACGCCGAGTGGTTGATCGTTTGATCACCTTGGGCAAAAAGAACACCCTGAATACTCGCCGTCTGGCTTTCGCTAGAACTCGCGACGAAGAAGTGGTGAAGAAGCTTTTTAGCACCTTGGCAGAACGCTACAAAGAGCGCGCAGGTGGATACACTCGCGTATTGAAGCTCTCTGATCGTCGTTGGGGCGATGCTGCTGAGATGGCTGTTCTTGAGCTTGTGGATCATCCTCCGATCGATCGCAAACGCAAAGTCAAAGCTGCTGTAGAAGGAGCTGAAGGCGAAGCGGGCGCTGAGAAAAAAGAAGCTACACCCAAAGATCCATTCTCCAAATTCCGTAAACTCTTCAACAACAAGTCCAAAGTTCAAGGCGGCGGCGGTAAACACCGTGCTGCTTCGGGCGGCGGCGCTGCGAAGAGAACTCCTGCTGCAGGTGGCGGCGGAAGCAAAGCCGGCGGTAGCGCTTAAGTTATCGTTGGGGAATAAAAAATTTAAAGGGCCGACTTGGGAATACCGAGTCGGCCTTTTTGTTTTATGGGGTCAAAAACTGCGTCAAAATCAAATCGTATTGTGAAGTCGCGAGTTTTTAATATTATGATTGTTATACATAATGATTGTCATGCATAATATATTTTGAGGACCTTTGCTATGAAGCTAGATTTTGTTAACCGAAAAAACGAACTCAAAGAACTCGATCAACTAAGCCGAAAATTTGGGATGTTGGTTTTGTATGGTCGCAGACGAGTTGGAAAGACACGTCTGATCAAGCACTGGATCTCTCATCAAGGTGGATTTTACACACAGGCGATTGAAGCATCACGGGAAGTACAGATTCAGCAGGCTTATCAGGATATCAAACAGCATCTCAAAACGGACATTACCCCCAAAACCTGGAGTGAGTTTTTTGAGTTGCTGGAGCTTTATACAAAACCCCTCTTCTTGGCTTTTGATGAATTTTCATATTGGGTAGAATCAGATCCATCACTGCCAAGCGTTCTCCAAAGATGGTGGGATCATAAGAAAAAAGAGGACGTTTTTTTGATACTCAGCGGATCCAGCCAAAAAATGATGCATAGTGTTTTTCTGAATTCACAGGCCCCTCTTTATGGGAGAGCGCAGAAAATCATCCAAATCAAGCCTATGAACTATACGGCTTTTTGTGATCTTTTTGGTTGGAAAAAGTCCGATTCAGAGACGTTTTGCAAATATTCTATGGTGGGCGGGATCCCAAAATATTGGGAATTCTTAGATGTGAAAATGAAATCTGTCGATGTCGCGGAAGAGCTTTATTTTTCAACAGCTCCCTATATGGATGACGAGCCTCACCGTGTGATGAGGGACGAAAAGACTGACACAGCCAGCGCGGTCAATCTGCTCGAGGTGATTGGTCGCGGGGCGCATCGACCCTCGGAGATGGCGTCGCGACTCGGTACGAATCAGACCAATTTATCTCGCTTGATTCAGCAGCTTCTGGACGCAAATCTGATTCGAAAAGAAATTCCATTTGGAGAAAGTCATAAGTCCACTAAAAGAGTTTTGTACAAGATCGCTGATCCCGCTCTCCGGTTTTGGTTTAATGTCTATTCCCCTCATCGAGTGATGTGGTCTCAATATGATTTGTCTAAAAAGAAGAAGCTGATTTCGGACTTTGCGAGTGGTGTTTTTGAAGATTACATCAGGAGTGGTTTTCCGAGTTCTTCACGTTATTGGGAGCAAGGTGCAGAGTTTGATTTAGTTTGCCCCAGCTCTCCTTTTCATCGCGGTAAGCCTGTGGTTGCCGAAGTGAAATGGGGTTCGCTTTCTGAGCGTGAAGCTCAACGCCAGCTTACTGAGCTTAAGTTGAAATGGAAGACCTGTCATTTGTCTGAGAAGCTTGAGGATGTTCAATTTGAGGTGATTGATTCGGATTGGCTGGAGAGGGTTGAGTGATACGAATAACGGCTCTTTTTAAAACCACTTGACTTTGTAGTTCAGATTGTACCACAATGAAATACATATGGGAGTACATGTATTATGGCTCATCTAAGTATTCGCAAACTTCCTCCTGAATTAGAGAAAGCTATACAAAGGGAAGCTAAGAAAAAAAATACCACTAAAACCTCTGTGGTTCTTGAGGCCCTGATGAGTGCTTTTTATTCCGGACGTCCCTCGAGTAGGATTCATCGAAATGTGCGTAGTTTTTTTGGGAAAATGACGCCTTCTCAGTATGAGGAATTCAAAAAAGTTACGGGCGATTTTTCGTCAGTCGATGAGGAAATGTGGAAATGAAATTGGTTTTAGATACCAACGCTTATTGTCTTTGTGACATGGCTCAAGAGCAAGCTCTCGAGCAGGTTGAACATGCTACGGTTCTTTATTTGCCTGCGGTTGTGTATGGAGAACTTTATTATGGATTTCGTCATGGGAAGCGATTTGAGACAAATCTCAAGCGACTTGATCAGTTTATTGAAAAATATGACGTGCAAGTGATTCCTGTGGATATGGATGTTGCTAGAAAGTTCGGGGATATTTTTGCAAGTCTTCGGAAAAAAGGAACACCTATTCCAACCAACGACATTTGGATAGCGGCTAGTTGTATGTCAGTTGGTGGAGTGCTTCTCACTTCTGATCGGCATTTTACAGGAGTTGAACAGATTCAGGTCGAGTTTCTTTCTTCAATTCCCGATCAGGTATAGTTAAAAAAAAGAGTGAGTTAAAAAAATTGCAGGCTGCGATGTTGGCGGATCCAGAAATTGGCGATGTGGAGGCTCGGCAGAGTTATGCGTTTCTTGCGGTCTTGGGTCCTCGGAAAATTCTAGAATAAGTATTTTTATACCTGATCGGGTATAAAAACTGCTTTTTAAGTCAAATTATACCCTTTCGGGTACGAAAAAAACATTTTACTTCAAAACTATACCCGTTCGGGTATAGTTAGAGGTATGAGCGAATTGGCCAAATTCATCAAAACAAAACGCAAGCAGGCTCGTCTCACTCAAGCAGAACTAGCGGAGCGTGCGGGGGTGGGGCTGCGTTTTGTGCGTGAGGTTGAAAGCAGCAAGCCGACTTTGCGTCTAGATAAGGTGGATCAAATTTTGAGGCTTTTTGGTCATACCGTGGGTCCTTTGCCGCTCAAGCGGGAGATTGAGTGATGGCTCAATCAAAACAGATTCGAAGACGGGGCAAAGTTTATGTCGATGATGATTTTGCTGGGATGATTGAACAGCGAGAGGGTCTGTATACTTTTGCTTATGACGAAAAATATCGCCAAAAAAAAACTGCAAGATCAGTGAGTTTGACATTGCGGATTCGAGATGAGCCCTATGAACAGAAAACGATGATTCCATTTTTTGATGGGTTGATTCCCGAAGGCTGGATGTTGAATATCATCACGAACAACTGGAAAATCGACTCACGCGATCGAATGAGTTTGTTGTTGCTGGCGTGCAAGGATTGTATTGGGAATGTGAGTGTTGTGCCGGATGAAAGCGAGCAGGAATGAAACGCTCGGAAAAATGTTTCGGATGCTACCAGTCTTTGGATTCGGGTGTACATTCGGGAAATTATCACAACAAGTGTAGCAAAAAACTATTTGCCACTGAAGCTCCTCCTCTTGTTGGTTTTGGAATTGATGAACTTGAGGAAATGACCAAGTCATCTTTGAGTCAACATCTCGGCATTACGGGCGTACAAGCCAAAATTTCTGTGGATTTAGAAAAACGTAAAAACAATCCCAGCCATCGGTTGATGATTGTGGGTTTGTGGGGGGAATATATTTTAAAGCCTCCTACTGAGAGATTTCCGCTCATTTCTTTGGTCGAAGATGTGACGATGCACATGGCAGAGGTTGCTGGAATTACGACAGCTCGCCACGGTCTGATTCAGCTCAGGTCGGGAGAGTTGGTCTATGTGACGCGTCGGTTTGATCGGGAGAAAAAGACTAAAAAGAAAATCGCTACGGAGGATTTCTGCCAGTTGAGCGGATTATTGACCGAGTCGAAATACGATACTTCGACCGAGAAGGCGGGAAAGATTATTTTAAAATTTTCATCCAATCCAGGTTTGGACGCGGTGGCTTTTTTTGATTTGATTTTGTTCTCGTTCGTTGTTGGGAATGCGGATATGCATTTAAAGAATTTTTCACTCATCAGAAATGTAGAGGATGAAATCGTGCTTTCGCCGGCCTATGACCTATTGTCCACAAAGATTTTATTGCCTGCAGATCGTGAGGACTTGGCGCTCACGGTTAATGGAAAGAAAACGAAGATCAGACGCAAGGATTTTGTCGCTCTGGGGGAGAATTTAGAGATAGAGCCTAAAGCGATCGAAAACAGTTTCAAAAGGATTTTGGATGCTGTTCCTGGAATGAAAACTGTTTTGGAAAATAGTTTTTTGCCAGACGAAATGAAAAAAAAATACGATCAGTTGCTGATGTCAAAGTTACAAACCTTTCAAAAGAGCGGCGCTAATGCTTAGGCTGCGCTAAAAACAGCTTCCGAATCTTCACACAGCGTTCGTCTTCCTCGTGCGCAATTCGCAATGACTTGATTGTGATGGGTGATAGGTCAGAGTGTTGACTGATGTATTGCCCCAGTGTTCGCACGCTTTTCTCACTGCAAGTGGCTGGAATCAAGGCGGTGAACGCCCAAAGATACTCTGTGTCTCGTGTGCTGGAGTACTCGGTGAGGCGATTCAGAATCTTGTTCTCGTATTGCTCGTGTAGGTCGACTTGTGTTTTGGGGAATAGGTAAAAAATCGCGTGGCGCAACTTGGCTAGCGGCATTTTGTTCTCTTCGATTTTGGCAAACCATTCAGCTTTGATTTTTTCGTCTGGGCGCACGGCTTGTGCTGAGATGGACATTTTTACGCCTTGATCAGAGGGGTCTTGCTTGGATTCCTTGGCGATTAATTCGAATGATCCTGGAGCTCCCATCCTATTCAGACGTGTGATGATCTCCCATCTGCGATCTTGGTCGATCACGAGTTTGGGGATGGAGCGTTTATGGTTTAGAAACTCCATCAGGTGCTTTCCTGCCTCAGGCGTATTGGCTGCGTGAACGTAGGCATCAAACCAGATGCGTTGCAATTCGCTGCCTACGGGGGATTGGTTCAGGTTCGTCCACAGAAAGTTCTCTATTTTGGTTTCGTATTGCTGAGCGATCGAATCTCCGGGGCGGCCGGGAGGTGGCAGATAGTTTCGAGCGTTCTGCAGAGTTTCCAAAACGTAGGTGAGGACGCGGATCTCTTTTTCTTGTCCCAAAACCCCTGTCAGTTGGTCGATGTATTCTGAAACCGACAGTTCAACGTCTCTCACCATGAACCAGAGTGATTGCCAGAGCATTACACGCAACAAAGGGTCTTTGATTTTGGGTAATTGGGTTTTGACCGCCTGAAGACTGGCCTCGTCCAGTCGGACTTGCGCGAAGTCGTAATCGTCTAGGTTCGCGTAAACCCATTCAGGGCAGGGTTTGCCTCGCAGCTCTGTGATCTCGGTGCTCGTGCCGTCGTACAAAGTATCCACAGAAGCGATTTGCAGGTTTTGTTTGAAAAGACCAATCCGTGTTCGATGCTGTCGAAGCAATGGGTGATCTTCGGGTGATTTTTGTTCAAGAGTGGCTGATTTGATTTGCCCGCCTTCGCATGAGTATTTCAATGCAGAAGAGTTGGTGCCAGCTTCTTTCAGCCATTCGTGTGTCCAGCGTTTGAGATCGAGTTTTGTTCCCTCGGCGATGGAATCCATAAAGTCGGTGATGGTCGCATTTTGAAATTCTCGTTTCTTTAAGTAGCGTCTGACTCCGTCTCGGAATGTATCGGCCCCCACGAAAAACGAAAGCTGCTTCAGGACCGAAGCGCCTTTTCCATAGGTGATTCCGTCGAAATTCGTGGATGTGGTGCGAATGTCGGGGACGGCTACATCCACAGGATGAGTGGTGACTTGCGCGTCTTCGATGTAGGCGCGCTGCTTATTATAGGCGAAAAAAGACTGCCACGCGTTTTTGAACTCGGTTGTGCGGTCCAGTGACAGAGTTGCCATATAGGTGGCGAAGCTCTCGTTCAACCAAAGTCCATCCCACCATTGCATCGTCACGAGATCTCCAAACCACATATGGGCCATCTCGTGCAGCGCGATTGCGGCGATGCGTTCGCGCTCGTTGTAAGTGGGTGTGGCTCTGGGAATGAGCTTCTCTGCAAAAGTCACTGCAGCGACATTCTCCATCGCGCCTGCGTTGAAATCTGGAACGATGATTTGGTCGTATTTTTTGAAGGGGTAGGGGTATTGAAA
The DNA here is from genome assembly GCA_964364175.1 of uncultured Bacteriovoracaceae bacterium. Classification (GTDB taxonomy): domain Bacteria; phylum Bdellovibrionota; class UBA1018; order UBA1018; family UBA1018; genus CAYILR01. The sequence continues at coordinate 110,080 of CAYILR010000003.1, read as the reverse complement.
GTATTCGTTGTAGAATGCCAACCCATTTTTGGTGATGCTAAACCATTCTTGATGCCGGATGTATTTGGCCATCGATTTGCGTGCGAGGAGTCTGAGCGGGAGTTTGCCGAATTGGGATTTCCAAACCTGGTAGGGGCCGGCGTGCAGAGAGAATAAATAAGTGCTGAAAACCTGGGATTTTGGAAAGCTCCAGAGCTTCATGCTGCCTTTTTTCCGGATGTCTTTTTCCAAAGTAGACGAAACGATTTGCCAGTCGGCAGGAGCTTCAACCGTCAATGTGTAAGTGGCTTTCAAATCGGGTTGGTCAAAGCAGGGGAAAAAACGATTGGCGTCGTAAGGTTCGAATTGGGTGTAGAGATAAACCCCATTGTCCTGAGGATCTTGGAATCGATGGAGTCCCGCGCCGGTTGAGCTGTAAGAATGATCGAATTCTATTTTGAGGATGTTCGGACCCGATTTGAGTTCTTTGGCTGGAATCAAAATTTTTGCTTCGTTGTAAGTGAAGTTTGCCAGGGGCTTTTCGTTGGCTGAAATCGAGCGAATCTGTCCTTTGAAAAAATCTAGGATGATTGGGTGGTTTTGATTCAATAGGTCGAAGTCGATTTCTACTTTTCCTGCGTAAGTCAGATCGGTCGCATTGAGCCGTATGTCCAGGTAGTAGTGCACGTTCTTGATTTGCTCGGATCTTTGCTTTGCGAGTTCGCGAGTCAGATTTTGTGTATTGTCAGGAGACGACGCGCCCGAGTTTTTCTTTTGAAATGTGGAACAGGAGTTGAGGATAAAAAAGGCGAAAAAAAAGAAAAACAACGAGACGGATCTTTTCATGCTGGGATCATACTCAGGAGTTTAAATTTGCGACAACCAAATAATCACTCGAGTTTTCCCGGCAGGCCCTGCTACCAGCTTTTTTGAGCGGTTTTTGTACCAGGTGAAATGCGCATTGTGAGTATTGAGGGGCGCGTTGTCCGGTAATTTTTCGCTGTCGTTGTCGTCTGTGGTGGCTTGTTCTTCACTACCAGGTCTGGCAGCATACTGGTCTGCCAACGCCTGTAGTTTTTCTTTCAGGGCCAAGGTTCGGTCGCTGGGAATCCAAGCTTCGAATTGAATTCCACCCGGGGCTTCGAGGCCGCCTTGTTTACCAGCTGGAAATTCCGCCGCTAAGCTTGAAAGTGCCTTGAGAATGAGCGGGCGCATTTCCTTGGGGCTGGGTGTTTTGATTCCAAATCGCCAAATTTCCCCAGGGCGGGATGGCACAGATCCTGTAGTCGGAGCCGATTCTTCTTGTGTGGGAGAGTCGCTTGCTTCATCTGTTTCGAATTCGCTTTCCAAAACGTCAGTCTGGCCGCGGGCGAGAGGAGGCGCATCAACCCTGTTCGCGACAGGGGGATTGGCGGGTTCAAAAAAAGCCTCCAATCGTTTTTGTCTCTGATTGTCGTAGATATTTTTAAGCTTGGGCACGGCTGCTACGAGGATGAGAAGTGCTGCTGCCATTCCAATACCTTCGACGCTTCCTCGGATGAACCAAGGGGTGGTGGAACGTGTTTTGTTGGGGTGTGCTTTGAGCCAGCGCAAGGTTTGCTTGTACCAGGCAGGAGAATCCGCTGAGTGGAGAAGCTCTGCACGAGGCTGGGTTTTGAGTGTGTTGAGAAGCTGGCGGTAGTGAGAAAATCTTTTTTGGCAGGCAGCGCAGGATTCCAGATGCTGGTCCGCGTCCCTTTTTTGCTGCCCCATCAGTGTGCCATCCAGGTAATCGGAAGAATGGCTGTTCCAATCAAAACAGTTCATGGATGTGTTGTTCATGCGTGGCACCACACCCATCGTTCAAGGGTTTCGAGCGCTTGCTGGCGCATGACTTTCAGTGAGTCCTCGGGCATGTGCATCGCAATGGCGATTTCGGGATAGGGGATTCCATATTTATCTCGAAGAAGTAGAAGAATTTGTTCGTTGAGGTGGAGCCGATGAAAATAGGATTCGAGTTGTACCAAGCGTTCGGTGGGCTCTTTGATGGAATCCACCATGGCCTGTTCTGAGGGAGTGAGAGTTCGGGTGGATTTGATCGCTGTTTTTTGTAGAAGCTGGCAGGCATTCTGAAGTACCCAGGCTCGTTGATAGCGCTCAGGTTGCAAATGACGAGATTGCTTCTGTAATTTTTCTAAAACCTGCCGAACGATTTTTCTTCCCTCGGTCTGACTCCATAAAATCGAGCTGCTGAGATCGAGGAGCATGTCTCCGTATTGTCTGAGAATGGACTCCTCGAAAGGTTTTATTGCGATGGGGGCTGGCTTACTCGATGTTTGGCTCATCCAGATAAGGTTTCCACGGGTCTGGAGTGACTGCAATGGCCATTTGAATTTGTGTGCTGGGGAGCCAGGTCGGTTGGGAGGGGTTGTGGACCAGTTTCATCGCGGCCTGCTGGGGTGTTCTGCCCCCTTTGCGTTGATTGCAGGGTTTGCAAGCGGTCACGATGTTTTCCCAGGATTTTGGGCCTCCTTGAACCACTGGAACGATGTGATCTAGTGTGAGGCATGGGCGTGAGAATCGGTCTCCACAATACTGGCAGCGGTATTGATCGCGGATGAATATATTGATTCGGGAAAATCGGATCAGATTTTTTTTGCGTTGAAATTGAACGTATTGCCTGAGTTTGAGTACGGAAGGGATGCGCATGGCGATGCTGACGGTCCGAACCTCGCGGTCGGACTCTACTACCACCTCGACCTTGCCTTGAAAGAGCATCTGGAGTGCTCGTTGCCAAGATACGATGTGGAGCGGTTCATAAGAGGCGTTGAGTAATAAAGTGTGCCTCACAGTTTAAGTATACCCAGATTGAGGATTTGTGGTAGCCGTGGAAGCGAAAATGTACAGAAAACCTGCTTTGAAAATCTCGCTGACTCTCATCATTTTGACGCTTTCTGGTCTTGCGGCCGTATACGGCGTATTTCACAGCAGTTCTGGGCCAGGAGTCGACCCAAAAAGATTGAGCTTCGAACTCAAGGATTTTGACGGCAAGGTATTTAAGTCAGATGATTCTTTGGGGACACCCATGGTAGTGCATTTTTGGGCGGCCTGGTGCGCGCCTTGTGCGGAGGAAATTCCCCAGTTCATCGCGAATGCTCAACAAAATCAGGATAATAAATTACAGTGGGTGGCTGTGAGCGGGGATCATTCGTGGAAAGAGCTTCATGAGTTATTTCCTGAGTCGAAGAAAGTGCCGGGCCTTTTTTCTCTGATGGATGAGAGTGCGAAGGTTGCGGAAGCTTTTGGAACATTTCAATTTCCCGAGACTTATTTATTGGATGCGAGGCATCATGTTTTGGAGAAGTGGGTGGGTCCACAGGATTGGAAATCTTTGGGCAAAACAATAGTTAAGAAGATACAGTCAGAATAGCTGCGCTATTGAGTCGGAATTACTGATGAAAATCCATTACCGTCAAAAATATCATCAATATGCTTAAACTTTAGTCAGGTTCTGCCGACAAGTGAGTCATGGTGAATTGGGAAGATCTCAAACACATTCATGTGATTCGGAAGCTTGAAGCGATTTTGGCTCAGTGGTTTAACACTGAAATTTTCTTTGTCGACGAAAGAGGGCAGGTCCGAAACTACGATGCCTTGGATCGTCAGAAGGAATTCAAAAATCCACTTTGCGCTGCACTCCTATCGCAGGAAAAAGGACGGAAATGGATTTTAGACGCGTGTGCGCAGGCTAACGAGAAAATTTATAAACATACTGCGGGTGCGAGTCTCACTCTAGATGGTCCGATGGGATTTGAGAAATTTACTGTATCTAAAGTCAGTGTAGGAAATGAGTTCTTGGGAAGCGTGGTGGCTTATTCATTTATTGAGAAGCCTTTGAGCGCTCAGGCTTTGACGAAGGCAAAATCATGGGCCGCGTCGCAGGGGCTGGACGCGGGTTCTTTTGAGGGCGCGATTGCTAAAATGAAGCCCTTCACCGATACGGACCGGAAATATTTTTTCGAATTGGTGGATTTGGTTGCACAGGAGATCATGGCTTTCCACGCGGAGATTACCAAACGCGAGGAGCGCATCGATCAGCTCAACAGCGAACTCGGGAACCGCTATAGTTATGGCTCGATGATCGGAAAATCCAAACCCATGCAGGCGCTGTATTCCTTGCTCGATAAAATCAAAACATCCGAATCCACGGTTTTGATTCAAGGGGAGAACGGAACTGGTAAGGAGTTGATCGCTCGCGCGATTCACTTCAATTCTCCTCGCAAAGAAGCGCAATTTGTGACGGTCAACTGCTCGGCGTTCAACGAAAATCTTTTGGACAGTGAGTTGTTTGGTCACGTCAGAGGGTCGTTTACGGGCGCTGTGAAAGATAAAAAAGGTTTATTTGAGACTGCTGACAAGGGAACTTTATTCCTTGATGAGATCGGGGATATGTCGCCCACAATGCAAGTAAAGCTCTTGCGGGTTTTGCAGGAAGGGACTCTGACTCCGGTCGGGGGGACCGAGCAGCGCAAAGTGGATGTTCGTGTGGTGGCGGCGACGAACCGTGATCTCAAGGACATGATTGAGCAGGGTTTGTTCCGAGAAGATTTATATTATCGAATCAACGTGATCAATGTCGTGGTGCCACCACTGCGGGATCGCCGAGAAGATATTCCGGTTTTACTGGATCATTTTGTTGCACGCGGATGCAAAGAAAAGCAATTGCCGCTGAAAACTCTCGCCAAGCGCGCGCTGGAAAAAATATTTGATTATCCATGGCCCGGGAATATCCGGGAGTTGGAGAACGAAGTGGAACGCTTGATTGTCTTGTCGGGTGATGATCCTAAGGTTGCTGCCGAAATGCTCTCTCCGCGAATTCGCGACTTTGGTGATCACACAAAAATTCAAGGTGTTCGCGTTGCGGGCAAACTCAAAGACGCTCTCGAAGAGCTCGAAAAGACCATGATCAAAGAGGGTCTGCGCCGCACCGGCTGGAATAAGAGCCGATTGGCGAAAGAGCTGGGAATCTCACGCGCTGGCCTCATCATGAAGGTCGACAAATACGGCCTGGATAAGCGCAAGCTGATGCGTGAGGCCGGTGGCGACGGCGAAGCCGCCTAGGTTATCGCCAGAATTCACTCAAGATTTTTGTATCGAGTACGCCGCTGCGCGCTTCCTGCGCTCACGCCTATCGCCTCCGGCTGGCGTGGACCGGGTACTCGATACAAAAATCTCGAGTGAATTTATCAATAGTCAATTCAACTACCAAATCTCTGAAGAATTTTGGAGATAACCTAGTGCAACGGCCATCCGTAGGGGTAACGCCATCCTGGGTATGGATCTTCGTCCTCGCCATAGTAGCGGCGGCGGCGTTTCCAGCTGGAATCGGGGAATAGGAAAAATCGGAAGGAAAGCGTGGCTGCGTAGAGAGCGGATGGACTGGGTCCGGCTTTGCCTCGGAACGCGGTTTGGTTTTGTCCAGCGAACAGCATGGAAACTTCGGGTGTGATTTCCCATTCGTATCCGGCTTGAACCAGGAGTCCGATAAAGCTGGTTTTCATTTTCATGCCTGTCAAGCTGGCGTCTACCCCTTCGGACGAGAATAGGAAAGGTGAGCCGCCGACGGTGAGAAAAACCTGTTTCACATGAACGCGAGCGAAGGGATAGAGGGCGCCAAAGTTGAGTGAGTTCAGTGTACCGTTACTGAGCGCGTTGCTCATCATATCCAGTTGCGCCCAGACTCCAAAATGAACCCAAATTGGCTTGGGTCTTCGGTACCAGTGGCTGGTGTCGAGTCCAATTGCGAGACTGAGCTGGCTGCCGAAACCCGAGACTCCAGGAGCGTCTTCGAAGTAGGGTTTTCCGCCGATCATTTGATCGATACCCAAGCCTGTTTCCACGAACCCCGGCCCACCTGCTTGCGCAGTTCCCACTAAAAATAAAAACCACCCCATGACAGCGACCCGGATGTAGCGTCTCAGTCTCAATAGTCCTCCATCTTAGGGTAACTCTATTGCTGACTTTGATCTAGGATTCGAGTATCCAAAATAAATGAACTATCAGGAAAAGCTCCAGCAGCTGGCCGAAAAGGAACGTCTTTCGGAGCTCGGGGGTGGTGAAGATCGAATTGCGAAGCAACACGCCGCCGGAAAGTTGACGGCGCGTGAGCGAGTGAATCTCCTGCTCGATCCGGGCAGTTTCGTGGAATTAGATAAATATGTCACTCATCGCTGCACGGATTTCGGGATGCAGGATCAGAAATTCCTGAGCGATGGTGTGGTCACGGGATACGGAACGATTCAGGGCCGTACGATGTATGTTTTCTCCCAGGACTTCACGGTTTTTGGGGGTTCTCTCTCGGGGGCTCATGCATCTAAAATTTGCAAGGTGATGGACCTGGCTTTGAAGGCGGGTTGTCCCATCATTGGGCTGAACGATTCGGGCGGTGCGCGGATTCAAGAGGGCGTGGAGAGTCTCGGTGGATATGCTGAGATTTTTTGGCGGAATGTTCAAGCGAGCGGAGTGATTCCACAGATCAGCGTGATTCTGGGACCTTGTGCGGGGGGTGCGGTTTACAGTCCTGCGATGACGGATTTTATTTTCATGGTTGAAAATACTTCGTACATGTTTGTAACGGGGCCGGATGTGATCAAAACCGTCACGCACGAGGATGTGACGAAGGAAGCATTGGGTGGTGCGGATGCACATGCGGAAAAAAGTGGTGTTACACATATGGTTCGCCCCGACGAGCGCAGCTGTCTCGAAGCGGTTCGGGAACTGATCGGATTTTTGCCCTCGAATAATTTGGATTTGGCTCCACGGACTCAACCTGCAGATTCACCAGATCGGCAGTGTTTGGAAATTCCAAAAATTCTGCCGGATTCGTCCAACAAACCCTACGATATGCGGCGGATTATTGCGGATGTCGTGGATGATGGACGATTTCTGGAAGTGCAGGAGGCCTATGCGCGCAATATCGTTATTGGCTATGCGCGACTGGATGGACGCGTCGTTGGAATTGTGGGCAATCAACCGGATCACCTGGCGGGATGCTTGGACATTGCAGCGTCGGTAAAGGCAGCTCGTTTTGTGCGGTTCTGTGATTCATTTAATATTCCGCTGATTACGTTTGTTGATGTACCAGGATTTTTGCCGGGAACGAAGCAGGAGCACGGCGGGATCATCAAGCATGGTGCGAAATTGCTGTACGCATTTGCGGAAGCCACGGTGCCGAAGCTGACCGTGATCACACGCAAGGCCTATGGCGGTGCGTACGACGTGATGGCATCGAAGCATATTCGCGCGGATCTTAATTTCGTATATCCTACTGCGGAGATCGCAGTGATGGGCCCCGAGGGTGCGATCAACATTCTTTATAGAAAAGAAATTTTGGCAGCTGAGAAAGCGGGGCGCGTGGTTGAGGAGAGAGCCCGCTTGGTGGAGTTGTACCGTAGCACTTTTGCGAATCCCTACAAGGCGGCTGAGCTAGGGTTTGTGGATGAGATCATTGTTCCCGAGGAGACGCGTCGTCAGCTGATTCAGGGATTGAAAGCGGTGGAGGGTAAACGCGAGAAAACTCCTCCCCGGAAACACGGGAATATTCCGCTATGAAGAATCGAGGCGGAGTCCTGATTGCGAATCGCGGTGAAATTGCGATCCGCATCGCGCGAACTTGCAAGGCTTTGGGATTTTCTACAGTGGGGCTTTATTCTGACGCCGATCGATGGGCGGAGCACCCTTGGCATTGTGATCAATCGGTTTGGATCGGGGGGGCGGCTCCTAAGGATAGCTATCTCAACGTGGAGAAAGTGATCGCAGCGGCTCGCAAGACGGGCGCGAAGTATGTTCATCCCGGATATGGATTTTTGTCGGAGCGTGCACATTTTGTGGAAGCCTGCGAGAAGGCTGGGTTGATTTTTGTCGGGCCATCGGCGGATAGCATGCGCGTGATGGGAGATAAAATCCGCGCGCGTGAAACGATCAGTGCTTTGAAGGTTCCCGGTGTTCCTGGAAGCAAGGGCGCAGTGAAGGATGGGACCGAGGCGGCTCGCGTGGCGAAGGAAATTGGCTATCCTGTTTTGCTCAAGGCGGCGGCAGGCGGCGGTGGTAAAGGGATGAGGCGTGTAGATGCTGAGTCCGAAATTGCTTCGGCATTTGAGGGCGCTTCGCGGGAGGCGCTCGGAGCATTCGGGGATGGATCGATGTATGTCGAGAAATTCATTTTACAGCCTCATCATGTAGAAATTCAGGTTTTTGGGGATGGCAAGGGCGGTGCGATTCACCTGGGTGAGCGCGAGTGTTCGATTCAGCGTCGGCACCAAAAAGTTTGGGAAGAATCGCCTTCTCCAATTTTGGAAAAACATCCAAAGACGCGTGAAAAAATGTCAGAGGCCGCTGTTCGTGTGGCCTGTCATGTGAAGTACGCTGGAGCTGGAACTTTTGAGTTCATTGTCGATGGTCAGGGGAATTTTTATTTCCTTGAAATGAATACTCGGTTGCAAGTCGAACACCCGGTGACGGAGTGGGTGACGGGTGTGGATCTCGTTGCTTGGCAGTTGCTTTTGGCGTGTGGTGAGATGAAGTTGCCAGCGGTGCCGGAACGTCGAGGAAGCGCGATCGAGGTGCGATTGTACGCAGAGGATCCCAAAACATTTTTGCCGGCACCTGGACCGATTGGGCGCATTGCGTTTCCATCGGGGCCTTTTGTGCGAGTGGATACGGCTTTTACCGGACCGGGTGAGGTGAGCCTTCACTATGACCCAATGATCGCCAAGGTTTCGGTTTGGGGGCAGACGCGGGATGCGGCAGTGGATCGCTTGCGTGTGGCTTTAGATGAGGTTCGAGTGGAATCTCCGCGCGATGAACAAGGGTTTCGAAAAGGTTCGCTGCGGACGAATCTTTCGTTTTTGCAGAAACTCGTTCGCAACGAGGTGGTGAGAGGTGGTGATACGACCACTGATCTGATTGCGAACCATCCGGATTTAACGCGTGATGATCCAACCCCGCCTTCTCGTGAGATGGCGTTGGTGGCTGCGTTGGTTCAAACTATAGACAAGGCTCACTTGAACGGATCTTCTGTGGCTGTGGCACCCAATTCTGTTTCTGGCTGGGCCGCTCGCGCTCGACAAGAAGGGATCACACGCACATGAATTCTGTCTCGGCAAAATGGAGCGGGCAAGTGGGATCTCAGCGGATCGAGTGGCTGAGTATTCCTCAGGGCAATGAAGGCCATGCTTCGGTGATGGTGGATGGTCAAGGCCCTTGGACGATTAGCTGGAAGCGCGACGGTGAAGGAATTTTGGTTGAGCTACCGAGCGGAGTGCAGGTTTTGAATTGGATGCGCGAACGAAATGATGATGGTGTACCGACCGTGACATTGACGGAGCGGGTGGGAAGTCGGGTTTGGCGCGATTTGCGTTGGATGAATGCGGGTGAGGCTGAGGCGGGTGCTGCTCAACAATCGCAGCAGAAGAAAAAGGGCACGCGAGTCCGTGCGCAGATGCCTGGGAAAATCGTGCGTGTGATGGTCAAAGTCGGGCAGGAAATTCAAAAAGACCAACCTTTGATTGTCATGGAAGCCATGAAGATGGAGAATGAGATCCGTGCTCTAGGAATGGGCCGTGTGAAGGAAGTAAAAGTTGTCGAAGGGCAGGCTGTGGATAGCGGGGCAGATCTGTTGATTTTGGAATAGATTTTGGGTTCGGACGAGGTGAGAGAAAAATGAGAAAGCAGAGTTTGTTTTTTCTGGTGGCGGTTTTGGTAGTGTCGGCGCCGTTGGCGATGCAGCGGTGTGGGGCGGGTTTGGATACGGATAAGACGTTGAAGGTGGGTTATGCAGGGGCCAAGAGTAATGGGCCGAATGTTACTCCCTCGTATAGTGTCCTGCCTACGGATGCGAGTCCGGATAAAGTTGCCAATTTGAGACTCTGGTACAAAGCGGAGTATTTTGGTGGGCAGGGGTATACGGATGGACAAACTATCGGTGTGGGAATCGGATGGCCGAATGCTGCGACTGGGGATGGCACTCCTGTGGTAGCGGCGAATACAGCAGCGATCAATTACCGTTCTGCTTCTGCGCCGAATGCTCGGCCTTGTGTTTCTTTGAATGGTACTTATTTCGCAAATACCGGAACGGCGGGATTTAGCAGTGCTGCTCCGGGTGTGACTTTGTTTGTTGTTGGAAAAAAGAATGCAGGTCCGGGAGCTTTTTTTGGTGTTGCAGGCGGGGTTGCCTTGACAGCGAATTCGACAGATTTTTTTCGATTTACAGGAGCCACTGGTGCTATTGAAACTGAGGTGAGTGAGGCAGCTCCGGCTAATTTTACTGCAATGCCTGGTTTAGTGACGGATGCTAATTTTCATATTTTTATCGGCGTATGGAATCCATTATCGTCAGGCACTGAGTTATATGCGTCAATCTACGGAGGTCCATCAGGTACGATAGCCAGTGGAATCGCAGGTCCATTGGATTTGTCTGGAGCAGTGTATTTGGGGTGGGATTATAGTTCTGCTTTGACTGGAGATATTGCTGAATTGATCGCGTACCCGAGGGCATTGGATTGGGGTGAGCAAAACTACGTGCTCGACTATCTCAAGAAAAAATACGCGCTATGACGAAGATGCAGAAAATCCGCAGCAAGGTTTTGCAGAAGCGAAATGCTTTGGTGGGGATGATTGCCTTGGTGGTTGCAGTGACTCCTCTTGCGTTGAATCGATGTGGAAAAGGGTTGGATACAGACAAGACGCTGACTTCGCCATCGACGACTGTGTCCGTTAAACCATCAGTGACCCCGACACCTTCGGTCAGTGTCGAGAGCCCGTTTAATCCGACGAAAATTCCTGGGCTGGTGGCATGGTTTAGAGCTGAATATTTTGCAGAGCATGCGGTTCAGGATGGAGCATCTCTGGCAGGTGCTACTTGGCCAAATGCCGCTAGTTCTACTCTAGGGGCTCTCATCGCGTCAGGGAATCCCACGTTTTATCAGTCGAGTGGTCCGAACCAAAAACCTGCTGTTCGGTTCAATAGCGCCGGTCCCGATAAATTTACGTCTCAAAATGCGTCTGGCCTAAGTACATCTGTGACTGGTTTTACAGGATATGTTGTTGCAAAAAATGCTGTAGGAACAGGAAGCGGTCTTTATTGGATGAGCTCTTTGTTTCCAGGTGGCCCAGCAATTGCTCTTCCTACTGATGATTCGATGATATTAGGAGGGGGTACAACATTAATACGAGCAGGTTATTGCAGAGCTGTAAATTTCAATAGTCCGACTATTAATTTGGATAATGGATTTCATCTTTTTAAGGTGACTTGGGAGAATTCGAGTACCTACCTTGTGCTTGAAGTTTCGGGATCGAGTGCTCAGTCGATTGTTACCAATCCCGGTCCAGTGAATTTGTCGGGGGACTTTATCGTTGGCTTTGACGGCTCAAATACGATGAACGGAGATATTGCAGAGGTGCTGATTTGGTTGAGAACGTTGGACCAATCGGAGATCAACACGATGAACACTTATTTTAGAGATAAGTATGGACTGTAGACCGAGTCAAAGTGATTTAAGATGAAGGATAAAATACTAAAAAAAAGAAATGCCCTAGTGGGGTTGATTGCAGCATCTATTGTGGTTACGCCAATTGCGCTCAATCGGTGCGGAAAAGGGTTGGATACGGATAAGACGATTTCTTCGCCGAAGGCATCTGTGTCTACATCGCCTACGGTCACTCCAGCTCCTTCTGCAAGTAGTGCGCTTCCGTTTAGTCCCAATCAAATTTCTGGTTTGGTGGCGTGGTATCGTGCTGAGTACTTTGGAACTCAGGGTATGGACTATGGACAGACGATTACACTGGCATGGAATAATGCTGTCGATTCTTCGTTGGGTGCTCTGACTCCTGTGAGTACTCCTGTTTACTATACTTCTGCGGGCCCAAATTCTACGCCGGCTGTTCACTTTGATGCTGCAATCGATAAATTTGTTGCTCAGGCTGCCTCGGGTTTGAGTACGACTGTGACTGGTTTTACGTCGTTCGTGATTGCAAAAAGCCAGTTAGCGGGTACTGGCATTTATTGGATGAATTCGAATTTTCCCGCTAATATTACCTGTGCGACTTATGATTCGATGTTTCTAGGAGGAGCTACGACGTTCACGCAAGCCGGACTTTGTAGGGGAGCAAGTTATGCGGTTCCAACCATTAATTTAGATTCGAATTTTCACATTTTTAGAACGACTTGGGACAGCACAAGCACGAACTTGACGCTGGATATTTCTGGTTTAGGAGCTCAGTCGACGACTTCAGTGGGTAGTTCTATTAATTTGTCAGGAGATTTTATGTTGGGGTATGACGGCTCAAATTATATGAACGGATACATTTCAGAAGTATTGATTTGGACCCGACTGTTGAGTCAATCTGAAATTGATTTGATTAATACTTACTTTAGAAATAAATATGGGCTCTGAAAAAAAATTTAATACTCGCTCAGGAATTGAAGTCCAAGAAAAGTACGGCCCAGGCGAGCCCGGCCAGTACCCTTACACACGAGGCGTGCAAAAAAACATGTATCGCGGCCGTTTATGGACGATGCGCCAGTACGCTGGGTTTGGAACGGCTGAGGAGTCTAACAAGCGATACCATTACCTGCTGTCGCAGGGAACCAAGGGCCTTTCGGTGGCTTTCGATTTGCCGACTCAATTGGGATACGATCCAGACCATGCGCGCTCCAAGGGAGAAGTAGGACGTGTGGGGGTTTCGATTTCTAACCTAGATGAAATGCGTGTGTTGTTTCGAGGAATCGATCTAGCGAAAGTTTCAACTTCGATGACAATCAACGCAACGGCTTCGATCCTGCTCGCATTCTATGTTGCGATCGCGGAGGAGCAGGGAGTCAAGGTCAGCGAATTGCGAGGCACTGTCCAGAATGACATATTGAAGGAGTACATCGCGCGCGGAAATTATATTTATCCAGCAGTGGGTGCGCTGAAATTGACGACGGACATGTTTGCTTGGTGCGCGGAGCATACACCAAAATGGAATCCCATTAGCATTTCTGGCTACCACATTCGCGAGGCAGGATCGACGGCTGTGCAGGAACTCGCATTCACTTTTGCTGACGCGATTGCGTATGTCGATGCAGCAGTGAAGCAAGGTTTGAAAGTAGATGAATTTGCGGGGCAGCTTTCTTTCTTTTTCAATGTGCACAATGATTTTTTCGAAGAGATCGCGAAGTTCCGCGCGGCACGAAGAATCTGGGCCCAGATCATGAAAGAGCGATTTGGAGCGAAGGACCCCAAAAGCTGGATGCTGAGATTTCATTCGCAGACGGCAGGATCCACGCTGACGGCGCAACAACCTCAGAACAACATCGTGCGCGTGGCTTTGCAAGCGATGGCGGCAGTGTTGGGCGGTACACAGTCATTACATACAAACTCAATGGACGAAGCCCTGGGATTGCCCACTGAAGAATCAGCACGGATCGCGTTGAAAACACAGCAAGTGATTGCTTCGGAAACAAACGTCATCCAAACCGTCGATCCGTTGGGGGGGAGCGTGTTTGTCGAGACACTGACGGATGAACTCGAGAAACGTGCTTGGGAGTATCTCGAACAAATTGATCAAAAGGGTGGCACCGTTCGTTGCATCGAAAACGGATTCATCCAAGGCGAAATTGCAAATTCAGCCTATGCGGATCAGCAGGCCATTGATCGAGGCGAGATCCAAGTGGTGGGCGTGAATTGCTATGCCGAAACGGGCGCTGCCGCAAAAGCCGAGGTCATGAAAATTTCCCCAGAGCTCGAACGATCATCGGTAGAGCGCGTGAAAGCTTACCGAGCCAAACGCTCACAGGGCGCGACTGAGGATTCGCTGCGCTTGCTGAAAGCTGCTGCAGAGTCGGAGGAGAACTTGCAGGCGGTGATTCTCCAGTCAGTGAAAGCCGGCGCCACACTGGGCGAAATTTCCGATACTTTGCGGGATGTATTTGGGTTGTACAGGGAAGTTGGAGTTTAAACAGTCAGTCACAAGCTCATTCGACTTTTTTTATTCCGGGTACGTCGCTGCGGGCATCCTGCCCTCACGCCTATCGCCTCCGGCTGGCGTGGAGCGAGTACCCGAAACAAAAAAAATCGAACGAACCTGTGATCTGGGATTTGATCAGAATGAAGCATGATTTCAGGGATCTTCAGTTTTTTTCGCTCGGTACCCGCTCCACGCGGCGACTGGAAGTCGCTTAAGCGTGGCTCACGACGAGCAAAGCGGCGTACCGAGTGAGAAAAAACTGGAGATCCCTTGGATTAAGCAATCTGTTCTACGAGCTTCTGTGATTCAGGCAACCCAATCGACTTTCCAACGTCGGCGATCACGACGGGGAGATACGGAAATAGCGATTTCTTCTTCAGCGCGCGGGATCGAGTGATCTTGTCCATGATGTCGGCTGCATCGAGCTCTCCCGAATCGATGGCTTTGACCAAGGCCGCGTGACCCACACGTGCCGCTACGTCGGTTTTGTAGATCAGCAGATCGCATCCTGCTTGCAACGCCATTCGTGGAGCGTCTTCTGCACCAAAGTGGTCGGCGATGGCTTTCATTTCTAAATCATCGCTGATGATCAGGCCCTTGAATCGGAGTTCGTCTCTCAATAGACTTTGAATGGTCACTTTGGACAACGTTGCCGGATAATCCTTGTCCAAGTGGGGGTTGATGATGTGTGCGGTCATGACAAAATTGCACCCTGCCTTGAAGCCCTTCGCAAACGGGACAATTTCTCGTTTTTTGAGCAACTCGAGCGGCGTGTCCACGCGAGGCAAAGCAAAGTGCGAATCCGCAGTCGTGTCGCCGTGGCCCGGAAAGTGCTTCACGCAAGGTTGAACGCCGTGAGTGAGGTGTCCTCGAACGAACGCAGAAACCATTTTTGAAACTGTTTCTTCGTCTCGTCCAAATGCGCGAGGGCCGATGACCGGGTTCTTCGGATTCGTGTGAATGTCCGCGACAGGAGAGAAGTTCAAATTGATTCCAACCGCTTTCACTTCCTGTGCCATGAGGCTTGCGATTTCGAAAGCGAGTTTTGGGGAGTCGTGTTTCCCGATCTCTGCCATCTCCGGAATTTTCGTGAAAGGTTTTCGAAAACGCTGAACCCGTGCTCCCTCGTGATCCACGGAGATCCACATCGGGAAGTCGTAGCGCTGCTTTTGAACATCGTTGATGAGTTCAGCGACTTGAGCGGGACTTTCGTAATTGGGTGCAAAAAGAAGCACGCCACCGATGCGAGTTTCGCGTATCCATTCGGCTGTGCTCAGCGGCAGTTCAACGCCTTCAAATCCTGTGACAAATAACTCGCCTATGTTTTGTTTTGCAGATTCCTTGAGACTCATCTTGCAAAGATAACAAAGACCCGAGGCGGGGTCTAGAATCTACTCAGTGACACCAAAATGACTTGGATTGTCAAATTGAAATTCGAGTTCCACTATGATGGGTAGGTGGTCTGAGGGCATCATTTCTACCCCTCGGTCGGACCGATAAGAGTTTCTCCACTGAGCCCATGATGTGACCCTGAAGCTAGCATTGCCCACAAAAACATGATCGATGTTGTCTGGTACACCAGCGGATTCTGCATGGGCCGGTTCAGCGGCAGCTCTGACGTGGGAGAGAGAAAAAGTGTTTTCGAGTTTAATATCCGAGTAGGTCGCCGACAGTTTTTTGTAGGCTTCGGTCTCTGGAGAGGAGTTCATGTCTCCAGCGAAAATAATGGGAATATTTTTAAAACGCTGTGAAAATTCTCGGATTACCAGTTCAGCGCTTTTTTCCTGATTGGGGATATTGTTGTCGAAATGCGTATTTGAAAAAATGAATCGCTTGCCAGTTTCCTTCTCCTCAAGGAGCGCCCAGTTCAGGTGTCTGGGCATGCTGGGAATGTTCCAGTTTCTGAGTCCACCGCTATAAGGATGCTTGGAGAGCCAGAACCCCCCTTGCTGAATCAGGGTAAAGCGATCTGCATAGTAGAAAAAAACAGCATCATATCGGTTGAGGGATGCGTTTTCAAAAACCACAGGCTTGTGATTCGGCAAAACCGATTGAAAATCTTGAACATCATTCCAGCTGCCTAGTTCTTGGAGTCCGACCAGGTCAGCATGAGCAAGAACAACAGTTTCCTGGAGATGCTTGATCCGCAAACTCCATTCTTCGTAGGGGCCCTTGTAGCAGCGGCGGCAAAGGATGTTGTAGGTCATGACTCTGGTTTTGAGAGTGGCAACAGAAGGCTGTGTGATTTCAGAGAAAAGAGGGACATCTCCCCACGCAATGAATCCAGAAAAGACGAGCAAAAAACTAGCGATGGCTATTTTTTTCATTTTGAACATTCCCTCTCGCTGCGTGTAATTTCAATTCAACACGAGCCCAGCTAAAAGGCAATTCAATTGACACGCTAAAATCAAATCGATAGGCAATTCTGCATGACGAAAGTAAGAAATTTGGCATGGATCTGTCTGATGCTTTCGGAAACGTTGGTTTTTGCGTCTGATGTGCCAGCCTGGAAAAAAATGCTCCAGGACTATGATGCCAAAATGCGGTCGCATGAAATTTCTCCACTCTCAGTAGTGGACGCGGCTTATTTAAAAAAAGGTGAGACCGCTTATTTTGGGACCTCGCGAAAATGGGATCCCGAGAAGCCAAAAAGCGGAGCTTGGGTTTCGGCCAGCTTCGACGGCCAGAAAATCTCTCTTCAAAGCCAATCAGGCAAGTCTCTTGCGCAGGATTTACTGCCCGTCAAAAAAATGAAGCTGGACAGCGGTCTTTGGATCGCCGGCCAGAGCATTTCTTCGACCGAGGTTCGGATCAAAATTCACGACCCGTCCCACCCGATGCTGAAGAGCTTCAAAAAATTAGAATTTTATCCCTACTCTGCGAATGCTGCGGTCGAGGCGAAGTTAATCTTGGTGAAACCCTACAAGAAATTCACTTTCACTACGGTCAGAGAGCGGACACAGGAATTTTGGGCTGTGGGGGAAGTGATGTTTCGAATGGATGGGAAGGAAGTTCGTTTGCCAGCTTATGTGGCTGAAGACGAACTCAAGTTAGTCAAAGAGATTTTTGTTCCCTTCAAAGATCCCACGAACGGTGCTGAGACTTACGGAGGGGGCAGGTACGTAGATGCTGAATTTAAGACCCCTCAAAACCTAGAAAATGCGTTAGGTGAAATGAATTTAGTTGTGGATCTGAACCATGCTTATCAGCCGTTTTGCGCATTTTCGAAGCACTATAATTGCGTGAGGGTTCCCGGAAAGCCGATTGCGGTTGCTATTCGAGCCGGCGAAAAAATCGGCACGCATAATTTGAAACACTGAATATAAAACGATTATTTTATACTATATTTATTTAATTAAATAGTGTATAAAATCAGTCGTGTATAATCAAAAAAGGTTTGCGGTAGTCTTAGGGTTGATCGGGATCCAATTGTGTTTGGTGCAGGGGTGTCGCAAGAACTCTCATCCCGACTCACACCAGCCCGATCCGTCGGTTTCTTCGTCGCCCTCTTCGATTCCCAATTCAAGCACGCTTCCTCCCGCAGGATTTTATAACAATGCCGACGGCAGCCCACTTTTGGATGTGATCCATGGGGCAAAGGAAACTCTCGATATCGAAATTTATGAAATGTCGGACGAGGATGTAAAATATTTTCTGAGAAATGCAATGGCCAGGAATGTGCGAGTCCGAGTGATCAAGGATCCTGCTCCGCTGGGGAATCCTTGCAAGATCTTTTCTCCGATTGAATCCGAGGATGAAAAAAAATGCAGGGACGAGAAGGCTCTGAAACAAGAAATCCTCGATCATGGCGGCAGCTACGTGCCATTTAATAAAATCGAACTTTGTGCCGATTCCCGAAAGCCTTGCTTCATGCATGGCAAAATGGTGATCGCGGATCGAAAAACTGTTTTAGTGAGCACTGGAAATTTCAATAGCAGTAATTTATGCAATCAGTTTTGGAATCCCAGCAAGTGCAATCGGGATTTCACAATGATTCAAGATGACCCCGAAGTCGTGCAAACGTTGCAGACTGTTTTTGAAAACGATCTTCTGGGGGCGAAATGGGATCTTAAAAAACTGCTGGATGAGGGTCCGAGGGACAAATTGACGGTGAGCCCATTTTCATTAGAACCTTTGACTCAATTGATTCAGTCCGCAAAAAAAACAATCCAAATTGAAAATCAGTATCTCAAGGATGCACGCTTGAATCGTGCATTGACGGATGCAGCGACTCGGGGTGTTCAAGTGAGAGCCACGTTGGCGTCGGTGTGCAGCTTCGGCAGACCGACAGAGCGAGAGACTGTAGCAGCCAGGACTCTTTTTTCGTCGCTTGAGATTGGAATTTCGCTCCGGATGTTTCCAGCAAAATTTAAGATCAATGCAAAACCGGGTTACATGCATGCCAAGGCGATCGTCGTTGATCACGAGAAAGCCTGGGTTGGTTCCGTGAATGGGTCAACGTCTGCATTGAGTAACAATCGGGAGTTCGGATTGTTTTTCGATCGTCCGGAATGGGTCAAAGCACTCTCCCAGGTTTTGGATAGCGATCATTTTTCGAATGATGTGGAGACTTGGGCTGAGAGTCTTGAGTGTCGGAAAGACTAGAGATGTTGGATGATGTCTAGTTTCGCATCAAACAAAAGCTGCCAAGGGTGCGATCATCTGATTCTCACTGATGAGATCGAACTTGAGACGTGGGTGGACGTAAAAAATTTTTGAGTTCGGGTATTTTTTTAGAAAACTCCTGCCGCTAGCAAGATGAGATTCAGATGGATTTTCGGTCTCTAAAATCACGAATCCTAGCGTACCAGTTTTCAGATGAACTGCAAAAGGAACATAGGCGCCTCCGTGATTTCGGTACTGGAATTCACGAGGGCTGAGGCCAAGACGATAATGATACTGATGTCTAAAATTTGAAAAAAGGATTCGTAAATATCTCTGATGATCGGGCGTGCTTCCTGCGATCAAATGCTCCGCTTCCCCCTGGTCCTCCAAAAAACAGATTGATTTTTTTTCTGTTCCTTCGGTTGGAATGATTCGAATGAGGAATATGGCCTCAAAAGCTGGAATGAGTTTTCGGAGTGATGGAATTGAAATTCGTGTACTTCTAGACAAATGAGTCCATTCAAACGGATTGCCTTGTTGAAGAGCCAAATGTCGGAGTAATTCTCTTAATCGTTCGTAGGAGATCTTTGTATCGAGAACTTGTCTGAGATCTCGATCTAAAATAGTTTCGATCTGAGATTCAAATCGATCTTCACGATGTTCGGAATTTCTTAAAAAACAAGCGCCTGGAAGTCCTCCGGTGGCTAAATAAGAGTCACATCGTTTTTTTGCCAGTCGAATCCAGTTTTGGTCATGAGTGATTGATTGATCTGTAAATCTAGATTTTGCGCAGTCCATTGCCCATGAGGGCAATGGGCGTTGCTCAAGCTCTGAAATCGAAAAGGGAAGCAATTCTAGATTAACGATTCTCCCCGTGAGGGACTCTTTGATGAGTTTTTTGCTAGTGAAGCGAACTGAACCCGATAGCAAAAATAAACCAGGTCTTTTGTTGACTCTCACTAGCTCTTTGAGTGCGGGGAAGATTTCAGGTACATATTGAGCCTCGTCAATTGCACTCGGAAACAGTTTGAAATCCTGGATAAATTGCTCTGGATCGGTTTTTGCACGAAGGAGATTTTTTTTTTGATCGAAAGTTACGTATTTTTTTGTGAGTTGCTCCAGCAGTGTTGTTTTGCCTACTTGGCGATGACCTAAAACCCCCACAATTCCGGAGAAGCTGAGTGCGTTTTGAATACGGTCTTTGATGTAGCGATTTCGCTCGTGTGCCATAAGTTAACGGTATCATAGCTTCTCGAAAAACGGAAATCCATGTTTCTGTTTTTCGAGAAGCTAATTATAGGCTATTTTACCACAGCAAGCACCGCCTGGTGAGGTGTCAGCCTGCGGGAGGCCATGAGTTTGATGATTTCTGCCGCAGTTTCTTCCAGGGCTTTGCCTGTGACATTAAACACTGGCCATTTACGGTTTTTGCGGAAAATTTCGTTCGCGTAATCGATTTCTTCGTGAACTTTGTCGGGATCGGCGTAATCGCCGCCTTTGTTCTGTCCCAGGCGTTCGAGGCGGTTGCGTCGAATTTCGGCAAGGTTGGGAGCATCAATGGTCAGGCAGACGATTCGTCGCTGGTCGATTTCGAATAACTCTTTCGGCAGCTCAAATCCTGTGATCATGGGGATATTCGCGACGCGCCAGCCCTGGTGCGAAAGGTACATGGAGAGCGGTGTTTTGGACGTTCTGGAAATTCCCAAAATAATTAAATCTGCCTTATTGAGCTCGGACATATCTCGTCCATCGTCGTGCTGGATGGTGTATTCCATGGCTGCGATTCGGTCGAAGTACTGCTCGTTGACGTCGTGGAGCAGACCGGCGATGGCTTTGGGTTCGTAGCCAAGATACTTGCCGAGCCCCATCATCAGGGGGCCGAGCAGGTCCACGGTGGGGATTTGTTTTTCGCGGGCTTGGCTGACGAGGTAGCCTCGAAGCTGAGGCGAAACGATGGTGTAAATCAACAGATCGCTTGCCTCTGCGACCGCCTCGACGATAGCTTGGAGCTGAGCTTCGTTTCGGACGTTTTTGTAGCGGTTGTAGACGACTTCGTGGTTCTCGAATTGGGGGGCTTCCTCGAACTGAACCATGGCGGCTTTGATCATTTGGGCGGCGGTTTCGCCGGTTCCGTCGGAGACGATCGTGATTCTTTTGGGCGGTTTAGAGTTGGCCTGTGCAGTTAGCTGTTGTGTCAGCGGAATGGGCCTGATTGGCGTTACTTTTGGCTTTGAGGCTGCCTTGGTTGTCGAAGGTTTGGGTTTCTTCTTTTTTGCGATCTTTTTGATGATTTTTTTTATCATTAAGGCTTTTTTAACCAAAATTGCCAAGGTATGCCAGGAGTATGTGTGCGGAAACTAATACTCAGAGAATTCGGGTCCTCCCATCGTCCGTAGCCGAGAAAATCGCGGCGGGTGAGGTGATCGAGCGTCCGGCGAGTGTGGTGAAGGAGCTTTTGGAGAATTCGCTGGATGCGGGTGCGACCGAGATCCAGGTGACTTTGAGAGACGGCGGTAAGGGTTTGATCGAGGTTTTGGATAATGGCGAGGGAATGTCCGCGGCTGATGTCGAATTGAGTGTGATTCGCCATGCAACGAGCAAGATTCGGGAGCTCGGAGATTTGGAGCGTTTGGTAACTCTCGGATTTCGCGGAGAGGCTTTGCCGAGTGTGGCTGCGGTTTCGGAATTGCGGATTTTGTCGCGGGCGAAGGGCAGCTCTTCGGCGAATGAGTTTTTTGCGAGCGCGGGTGAATGTGCGCAGGCTGTGACTTTTGGGCATTTTTTGGGCACTCAGCACGGCACTCGAATTCAGGTGCAGGGGTTGTTTTCGCAGGTTCCGGCTCGATTGAAATTTTTGAAATCGGTTGGGGCAGAAGTCTCGCAAGTTCGCGATTGG
The DNA here is from genome assembly GCA_964364175.1 of uncultured Bacteriovoracaceae bacterium. GTDB lineage: Bacteria > Bdellovibrionota > UBA1018 > UBA1018 > UBA1018 > CAYILR01. The sequence goes on along the minus strand of CAYILR010000003.1, from coordinate 88,614 downwards.
ATGGAACGCTTGGCTCTTTCGCATTCGCAGGTTGGGTTTAAATTACTGAGCGAAGATCGTGTGATTTTGAATCTGCGTCCGCAGTCCGAGGCGGATCGTGTGCGTGTGGTGCTCGGGGAGGGTGGCGATTATCCGGTGGTTTTTGAGGATCGGAATAATGAATTTCAGGGGATCCGCGTGCGCGCGTATTGGTTGCAGGGATTGAGTATTCCGCAGACGCGGCGATTGGCGCAGATGGTGAACGGGCGATCGGTCAAGGATCGGATGTTGCAACAGGCGATGCTGGCTCCGTTTAAACAAGCTTTGTTGCCGGGGCAGTTTCCGGCGGCTGTGATTTTTGTGGAGGTGGATCCGGGTGAGGTGGATGTCAACGTTCATCCGGCTAAGGCTGAGGTTCGGTTTTTGGATTCGCGGCGGGTGTTTAGCGCGGTGAGTGGGACATTAGAGGGGATGATTGGGCGGGTTGGAGCTCCGGCGTTTGTGGCGGGGGAACGGCAAGCGTTTGGGAGTACGTGGAAAATTGCTGATGGGGGAATGACTCTGCAAGTATTTCCGGCAGGGCAGGTTGAGAAAGTGGCTTCCGAAGGAACGGACATCCTGTCCTCGCGTGCACCCTTCGGGTTCGCACCGTCGTGGTGCACGGATCCTTCGGAATCACTTTCTCAACCTGCTATGCCGGAAATACCTAGGGAATCTCCAGAACGGCGATTTCAATCTCCTGATTCATCTCAGTACATCGGTGCGATTTTCAACACGTACTTAATGTATGATTTGGGCGATGAGTTGGGGATGGTGGATCAACATGCGGCGCATGAGCGTGTTCGCTACGAAACTCTCAAGCGTCGTGCGTTGGCGATGGGACAAACTCAAAAACATCAGCAGGCTCTTCTGGTTCCTGAGGTGGTTCCGTTTGCGGCGGAACGGCGTGGGGATTTGGAGTCTCGGCTGGCTTGGTTGGAGAGTTTGGGGTTTGAGGCGGAGTTGTTTGGTGAGGATCGGTTGTTGATTCGTGCGGTTCCGGCGGAGTGGGGGATGGATGAGATTGCTTCGCGGCTCAAGGGTTTGGTCGAGCGATTGCTTGAGGCTGAGACGCGCGATGCGGGTTTGGGATTTGATGAAGCGCTTTTTGAAAAGCTGGCGAGTGAGGCTTGCAAATCTTCTGTGCGTGCGGGGGATCGATTGGTTCGCGAGAAGGCTTTGGCGCTTGTAGATTTGCTCTTTGCTTGCGGGCATCCCTGGAACTGTCCGCATGGTCGACCGACGTTTGTGCGGATTCCAAAGGCTCGATTTGAAGAATGGTTTATGAGGAGAGTCTAGAGTTCATCTCGCTCTGTTGAAAACCTAACGATCTGATTTTATTTTTTTTCAAAAACATACCTTTTTATAGATATTTTTTGTCAATTCGTGATATTTGTTTTGAATCATTTTTTCATCTTTTCTAGGGGGAGAGTAATGGAAAATACCATCACACAAAATATAAATTACTATTCAAATCTGAAACGCCTTTCGTCTGAAGAAATTCATTCGAGAACTTTAGCTGCCTCACGAACCGAGAAAGATGCTACTCTGAATCTTTTGTATCACCTGCAAGTGGTGCGGGATCGCAGGGTCTATGCACTTAAGGGATATGATGGAATTTGGAAGTATTGCATGAAGGAGTTGGGATATTCTGAGTCAGGGACTTCGGAGAGAATCGGCGCGATGCTGCTTTTGGAAGCTCTCCCTGAGATCAAAGAACAGTTTGAATCCGGAAAAATGTCTCTCACCACCGCCGCGCAGGTTCAGACTTTTGTGAGAAAAGTCCAAAAAGAAGAAAAAAGGATTTTTAGCCAGGAACAGAAACGAGAGCTGGTTCAACAGGTTTCGGGCAAGAGTAAGCGAGAAGTAGAAAAGCTTTTTGCAACTCTCTCGCCCAGTGTTGCTCTCCCTAAAGAATCCCAAAAACCCGTGACCGAGACTTTGACTCAGTTAACTGTGATGGCGGATGAAGAGACGATGCAGTTGCTCAAGCGATTTCAGGAACTCAAGGGACAATCGAGTTATAACGAGATTTTGAAACTCACTCTCCAGGAATACTTAAAGAAAAAAGATCCGATGCAAAAAGAGGAGAAAGAAGAGACCGCTTCTGTTTCGGAACTTCGGCCGGCCGCTAAACGCTGCGTTAATTCTGAGTCTCGATACATTCCTGTCCCTATTAAATCTCATGTCTTCAAAAAAGCTCAAAGTCAGTGTGAGTACATAGATCCAACAACTCAAAGACGATGTGACTCCAAACACAGACTTCAAATCGACCATGTCCGACCGTTTAGTGCGGGGGGAAAATTCGCTGCGATTCAGTTCTTTGGAGAAAGGAAAATGAAGCGATGGCTGGGATAAAGGGACCAGATGGATTCTAGAAAAATCCTCATTCTCACAGGTCCGACTGCTACCGGAAAAACGGATCGCTCGATTCAGTTGGCTAAGGAACGGGGCGATATTGAAATTATCAACGCCGATAGTCTCCTGGTTTATCGTGGAATGGATATCGGGACAGCAAAACCTACACTCGAAGAACGCAGTGGAGTCCCTCATCATCTGATTGATATTCGTAATCCAAACGAAAATTTTACGGCTGGGGATTTTGTCAAACTGGCAGAAGCAGCAATTCAAGACATTCAGTGGCGAGGTCACTGGCCGATGATTGTGGGGGGGACTGGATTTTATCTGAAGGCGTTGTTGTACGGGCTTTGGGAGGCGCCTCCGACAAATCCAGAAATCCGAGCAGAACTCGACTCGCATATGAATCAGGAATTGTTCTCGCTCTTGAAGCAAGTGGACGCCAGAGCTGCCGAGAAGATCGGGCCCGAGGATCGATATCGCCTGGTGCGCGCGCTTGAAATCTACGAGCTGAGTGGAAAAACTCCGTCGCAGCTGGAGGCCGAGCAGCGTCCAGAGCCAGATCCGCGATTTGAGCTGGTTGTGATGGATTGGAAGGATCGTGAGGGGTTGGAGAAGCGAATTCGCGCTCGCACTCGCAAGATGCTGGAGCAAGGTCTGGTGCAGGAAACTCAGCGTTTGATCCGGGAGTGGGGCGAGGACGTGCGTCCGCTCGAGGCAGTGGGTTATGCGCAAGTCGTGGCGTATTTGCGAGGAGAGCGGCCGCAAGGGCGGATCATGGCTGATGGGGTGGCCGGTTTAGAGGGGGAGATTTTTCTGGCGACCCGACAATTGGTGAAGCGTCAGCGAACTTGGTTTCGGGGGCAGAAAAACTCACGATGGGATTATAGTTTGTCATAGTCCGAATCAAGAGGATTATTCCATTCGTCAAAAATTGAGTCTTTATTTAAAACTGATTGATTCGCATGTAAAAAATCTGCCATTCCCAACATTTGTACTGGAAAGCTAAGTATTCGCTTTTTTTTGCTCTCTGACGGATTGAGCTTGATCTCGTAAAGATTTATTTTCTGGTTTTGATATATGATCAAATCAACTTCCTGCTGTGTTTTGGATGAGTACCAAAAATAGGCTTGCAAGCCCTGCCGGTGAGCGAGCCCGCAGATCCCGTTTTCCAGGAGCAAAGATTTGAATTCCGGGTCATTCACTTGTTTTTTGAACCATGAATAAATATTTGGAATGGCGGGTTTCCATGCCCAGCCGATGGCTACGAGCAAAGGATCAATAAAATATAGCTTTCTGGCTTTGGTGAAAGTGGGCGCTTTTTTATCCAAGTCAAAACAGTAATGGATGTGGCAAAGAAAAGCATCCGAGAGATGTTCGACATAGCGCAGTGCTGTCTGGTGATCTTTGATCGTGGTGGTTTCTATGAGTGATGACCAAGTCAATCGGGAGGTGAGTGTTTCTGAAATTCGATACAAAATCTGTTTCAAAAATTCCTCGGACAGTGCATAGCGTGCAGCATCACCGATGATCCAGTTTCGGTAGGTTTCGTAGGTTGAATCTGTGACGGCCCCGTACGTAATGTAATCCTTGATTGCATGAGGGAAACCTCCCACGCTCCAGTAAATTTCCAATAATTCTTCTGGACTCTTTCCTTTGAACCCAGGAATGCGAGGGTATTCCAAAATTGAAATGGGAAACAAAGAAAAATTTTTTCCTTGTCCGCGTCGACCGGGAAATCGTTCGGAGCTTTCTTTGAGGTCTCTTGCGTTGGATCCCGTGATGACCAGGCACGAATTTTCCAGGAACCCCAAGTTGAATGCGTGCAAAACAGCTTGCTGCCACTTTTCTACAAATGAAATCTCATCCAAGAAAATAAAAGTAGGTGTAGCTTGCTTGTCCTTGAGCCAGAGGGTCAGGGTTTTTTGTAGTTCAGTGAAGTCTCTGATCCCCTCGCAGCTTAAAAAGAGAATGTTCTGTGGCAAGCTGCTTTTGCTTTGAATGAGTCGTGAGATCCACTCCTTGATCAGAGTGGTTTTGCCCACCTGGCGAGGACCCCGAATGATATGAAAATCTCCCGGTCTCAATGGAAGGTTTAGAAATTCGGTTCTTTGCAAATAGTGAGGTTGTCCAGAGCTTTGACGAAGGTGAAGGTCCTCCTGCATCGAATAGTCGGCATTCCACCAGGGATTTTGCTCATTTAGGTCAAAAGTCGAATCCATAACCTATTTATACCATTGAATATTTTTAAATAAAGGAAAATTAGCGATTGTAATCGCTAAAACGCCATTTGGGCCTGCAGGTTCCCGCCTTCCCACCAGTACCGAGGGCGTTCGTCCAGGTCCACCGAGACCTGAAGGCGCACGGTGGAGTTTTCGTTGAATCGCAGATCGTAGGCGAGGTTGAGGCGGTTTTCTAGTTCTGGGTCGGGCAAGAAAATTCCGCGGATGGCGCGAGGTCCCCAAGCCCGGCTCCAGGCCAATACATAACCTATGTGGAAATGATCTTCTTTCACCCCATCACCCCAGGTCGGGATCTGAAGCTCCACGAAGGGCAGCAGTGCACGGGTAGCAGCCGTTCCCGATTCGGTTTTCCAAGTTCTATTGGCAAACTGTGCTCCTCCGCTGACACGGTAGCGATCGGCTGAGTCGAGTGAAGTATCCTCACGGGCGGTGATAAAAACCCGTTCAGTGGTCCAAGCCCTGAGACTTCTGGACTCGAATTTTCGATCCCACTGGACCCGCAGGCTTGCTTGTACGCTGGCACTCAGAGATTTGTTGAAATACAGTGACGCGAAATTTTTCCAATAGCGATAGGTGTACTGCTCGCGCGGGAATTCCCATCGAGTCGGAGTTTCTCGCCGGATGGCGTACTCTAAGAAGTCTTTTTTCCCTGAACTAGGATCGCTCCAGGTTCGTCCGACGATTCCGCGTGCGTTGGGGAGCGCGTCGAGCGCAAAATAGTCGGGGCGGTCGCTGCGGCGATAGCGAGTGGTGTCGATGAAAGTATTGAAAATCCGAATTTCATGCCGTTCAGTTGGATTGATCAAAAGCGCGATGCCTGTATCCAAGTTGCGTTTGTACAACGATGGATCGGCATAAAGACTGACGCCGATTCCTTTCCATTTCAGCGGGCGAAAAACGCTTTCGATCACGGTATGAACAGACTCTCGGTCCCGATTGCTCTCATCAAAAGAAGTCAGGCGGAATTGAACAATGGAATTGGGGCTGGCTCGAAGTTTGATCCGGCGATCTGCCATGAAATGAGCGGCGCCAATACTGCCGTAACTCAGATCGACCGCGATATCGTGGGTCAGCCAAAGGTAATTCCATTCGTTGGGTTTGAGATAAGTCAGCAGGTCGGCCTGATATTCAGTGCTCTGATCGTGCGGGGTTTCGAATTTCAGCTGTTCGGCTTCGTCGAGGCTCTGAAATTCTGGGAGCCACTCCATCGCTTGAGCGAGGGTGGGTAAAAGGTACAAAAGCAGGGCCGAGTACTTGAAAATGGGACCAAACATGGGTACTCCCTCTCCTCAAGGGAGCGTAGGACCGATGGGCACACAATTCAAGTTTACGTTTTTGTTTTTGCTGAGTGGGTTAGTGAGCGGTTCGCAGGTTCGAGCAGAGGCGTCTGCGTGGAACGGGCGGGTTTTTCGAGTTGATGCTTCGGGATTCTCAGAAATCACACAACCCCAGTTGATCGAGCAGCTTGCTCAGGCGCAAATCGTGGTTTTGGGGGAAAAACATAATACGCCAAAGGTGCAGAACATGCAGGCGAAGATTGTTGCAGATACGGTTGAAAAAGCGAATGCGGGGATGCAGTTTACGCTGGCTTGGGAGTTCCTCAATTATACCGACCAGATGACGACCGAGCGAGAGTTCACGCGATTCATGGCTGGCTCGATCAGTGGGTTTGAGTTTTTACGGCTCACGCAAGGATCGGATCAAAATTTTGCCTATATTCCCATTCTTCAGGCCGTGGCGGATCATGACGGCCAGCTTCTCGGGGTGAACCTGTCCCGCGAGCAAAAAGCGCCGGTGGTGAGATCTGGCCTACGTGCGTTGGATCCACGTCTTTTGCCTCCTGGATTTCGGATGGGTGGAGCCGGGTACCGTGAGCGATTTGAAGAGGCGATGGGTGGCCATGCTACCCCAGACCAAATGGATCGCTACTTCGATGCTCAATGCTTGACCGACGATGTGATGGCCTACCAGATGCTGGGGCTTTCGGCCTATCCTCGCAAATTCCTGGTCGCGGGGAGTTTTCATACGGATTATCAGGACGGAACAGTGGCTCGTCTCAAAGCCCGTGCCCCGGATCAACCCATGAAAACCGTAAAGATTGCCGACGCTTCGGATTTTCAATCGGGTGAGTTGGAAAATCATCTGCGTGAGTTCTTGATTGACGCAAAATACGGCCAAATTGCTGATTTCGTCGTGTTTGTTCAGTAGCCATTCTTCCATAGCCCTGCTATAAGCCACCCTTCATGATTGCGAACTGGTGGAGCCGGAAAATTCTCGCTTTAGTCTTAGCGATTCAGATCGCTATGCCCGCGTCTTGGATTCGTTCCGAGGCTGCGTGGGCAGATGACGTTCCCGCACACACCACGACAACGTCAGACGAGACATCAGAGCCAGCGGTCGAGCAAGTTCTTGCCACCGAAGATGCGGCTCCAGCTCCAGAAGCACTTGATACATTTCGGCTTCTCGATCAATTCGTTCCCAAGCTTCATGGCGATCAGAAAACCCCTTTGTCCATTCTGACTTCGCGAGTTCAGATTCGAACCGACGAAGCGGGACGAACGGAACTCTATGCAGGCCGTTACAGCCTTTTGAAACTCGACCTCAAGGTTCAGGATCCGCTGATTTTCCAAAATCGATTCCTGGTTTGGTTAGATCCGGATTCTTCTGAAATTCAGTTCATGGATCTCAAAGCCTACGAGGCGAATTTGGGCCAGACCATGATCCCGGTTTTCAAAATCCGAATGAAGGGCCTGACTCCCCAATCTCGGATATCGGTGGAATTTGATTCTGCGACTGGTCGATTTTATCTACAAGCGGGTGAGTTTCAAATCGGCCCGGAAATTTTGAATTTTTATTCGAATCTTCAACAGGTGGCGTTTCGGTTCACGGCCAACCTCGTCGATCCGGATTCTTACACCGATCTAGGTGATTTACTAGAAGACTTCGACAGCTATTTCAATCAAGCCATTGAACTCGCCAGCGAAGGCATGGTCGAGCAAATCCAAAACCTCGATGACAATCCGATTCGAGGTCTGACGATTGCGGGCAATATGCGGGATCGGTTGGCAACCATCAGCCAGCTTCAAGAATCCGATCAGGTCAAAAAAGCTATTCAGACCGTGCAAAAACAGACTGCGATGGAGCGTAAGCTGAGTGCGCGGGTTCAGCTGCTTTGGCAGCGTCTGACTCTGCCTCACCGGGATGCGCCGATCAAGATTGCTCAAGCAGTTGCGATGGTGCGTGCGGGCTTGATGAAGGACGGTTTGAAAAACATTTTGGCTCGTCCAGCAGTTCGATATGGCGCGCTGGGAGCTGCAATCGCTGGATCAGCAGTGCTCGGTTATCTGTATCCGGAATCTGTGACGCGTTATCTGTACCAGTCGCTCAATGTGACTCGGACGATTCTGGATGTGATCATGGCCAAGGGGAGTGACATAGGCACTATGGCGTCGCTGTCGGGTCACACCACGACGGCGTGGATGACGAATCCGGGTTTGATCTATGATGCTTATTTATCTCCCGAAAGACTGCCGCGAGCATTGGTCGGGATCTCGGCGATTTTTACGACTCTCTATCTGACGCTCGGAATGCCGCATGTGATTACGAACACAGTGGCGTTGGTTAAGGATTTACGGAAAGCGGATCTTTCTGAGTCCGGTCGGTTTAAAAATTGGTTCATCACGCGTGAAAAAGAGAGAAAAGAAAATTATATCAAAATACTTGCGGGTGCCGAGTCCAAAAAATTGAATTCGGAGCGGGCTGTGTTTACTCCTGAAGACGAAGTGCAAGTGAGCGAAATTCTCGCTCAGATCGAAACCGAGCATCAGAGCTGGGCACAAAAGTTCGTCGGGAAAATTCGCGATTGGGGATTCCTCAAAAAGCTTGAGAAAAAATCAGATTCTCAAATTTCGACATTTCGCCAAGCACTGGGACATTTTTTCTTTAGTTATGCTTCTTTGAGTTTATCTGGAGCCACCTACACTCATATTCAAAACGGTTGGTTCGCTTTGAGGTCGTTTTTGTTTCGACCCACGATTTGGATGACCTACTTGATGTACCCCAAGTACATGAGCACGATTCTCAAAGGTTCAGCACGAAAAAAAGGGGCTGATCTGATTGTTCCATCTGAGTGGAACGGCGGCACTCGCAACTGGGTGCAAGAGATTGCCATGCGCTGGAAGGGCCGTAGTTGGAAAAATGGAGGTTCTGCTCGTCAGCAACTTGAGGCCCTGAGAGCTTGGGAGGATCGCATCCTTGGGGTGGAAGCCAAAATCCGTGAGGCTGCAATTCAGAGAGCCCACCATGCGATGATTCCGTGGATGCAGACACACGAGAAACTGCGCGCTTGGACCGAGGAGCGGCCGGACTCGGCGTACATCGATGCTGAGCAATTGGACTTGCTTAGCAAGGAGCAACGGCTCGTGTTTCGGTTATACTCTGAGGAGCTTTTTGATTCTGCGATGACTTCGTTTTTGAAAAGCCTGGCGCGAAAAAACGGTGCGCAAATTCCCGTAGATCTGGAATTGACGCCAGGGCGATTGAAAGAGCTGACTTTGGCTCACATTCAGGAGCTGGCTCCGGAAACAGTCGATGCAGATGCTCTGGTTCGTGACGATGGCACTGTATTCGAGCGTATCAAAAAAGAAGCGAAAGAGCGGCTGTTTTCCCCGCGCGTTGATGCTGCCAAAATCGCGTTTCGAGATCACTTCATTGCAAAGGTCGATCCAGATCGCAATCCACAGGTGTCTCGACTGATGTCAGTGGCGAGGCAGATGAAAGATCCGTTGGCCATGGGGCGTGCGGTTCGTTCGATGATTGCCGCGAATGTCATTGATAAGCCGTTGGGACTGATTCTCAATTTCCTGTGTTTCGCCGGAATCACTTCCGGATTTTTGATGCCCATTCAGGATCAGATGTTCAGCAGTGATTCTTGGTTCTACCTCTCAAAATATATTTTCGGAACCGGCTACTTGACTGGTGTGATCATGGGAGTCCTTGGAGACGTTTGGTACAAATTGCAGCAAGATGAGTTTCATAATGATGATTTCGGACAAGTTCCCGAAGGCCCTGACGCGAAAAAAGGATTCTTCTCCTGGTATTTGAAAAAAGCTTTTGCTGATCCCAAAAACAGTTGGTGGAAGAACGAGAAACAATACCTACGGATTATTTGGGCCAATATGCCTGCAGCGTTTGTTTTGATGATGGCTACGAATTTGCTGACCCTGGGGCGATTTGATTTGGATATTTATCTCATGGGATATTTGAGCGCGTACTTGTTGCCTCTGGGTGGATTTTCGATGAAGGTCGAACAGGGATTTGAGCTTGCTGCTTATTACGACCTCAAAGACTTCCCGGAGAAGTTGCGGTCGCATCCGCGGGTCCTGGAATTTTTCAATAAAAAGGTCACCAAACGAAGGCTGGTCTTCAATATTTTTGATCGGATTTATACCAACTTACTGGGAAGTTTCCTGACTAATTTCGAACATATGACGACGGCTCAGTTTGGAACGCGATCGTTGTCGCGCATTATTTTTGGGGGCAATACACCCACTGAGTGGGTGTATTTGGGGATTCAGAAAATCGATGAGCTTTTTGGTTGGATGCCCGCGGTCAAAGGGGTGACTCACACCTGCGCTTCGCTGCTAACGCACAATTATACTGGATCCAAGATCATTCCTGCGCCTCAGAAGCCTTGATCTCCACGCTGACCTCGTGCTAGCCCCGTGTTTGGGGGTATGGAATGACATTTTTTAGCTTTTTGCTACCGCTTTTAGTTTTTACTTCTGCTGTTTTTACTTCGACAGCTCACGCAGAAATCAAGAATCTGGCTACGATTGAGTCAGGTGCTATTTATCGAGGATCGAAGCCAGAGGATTTCAAGGACTTGGCTCTTCTTGATACTTTGAAAATCAAAACGATTATCAGCTTTGAGACCATGCCATGGAATGTTCGAGGCGAAGAAGAGTTGCTCGCGAAGTCAGGCATTGAGTTTATTAATCTGCCGATTCCCCCCGCTTTGGGAGCGCCCAGTGCGGCCCGTGTAGATCAGATTTTGGAATTGATGAATCGTGCAGAATTGCAGCCTGTGTTCATTCATTGTTACTTTGGCAGAGACCGGACCGGGATGATTTCGGCGCTCTATCGAGTCAAATATCAAGGTTGGACGCCCGAGCAAGCTTATGCCGAGTGGAGATCGATGGGATACAAGCCGGCTTGGCAATTCCAAGAACTCGAAAATTTTTATTGGGAGCACGCTCGGAAATTGAAAACGTGCTCCTCTGTTTTGATGGCAGCTTAGCGCGAGCCAAGTGTTTGATGGCAGCTTAGCGCGAGCCGAGTGGCACGAAAGATTTTTTGGCTTCGCTCCACTCCTCGATGTCCGATTTTTCTAAATCATAGAACCATGCGTGAATTTGCAGTTTTCCACTCTTGAGTTTGTCCAAGACTGCTGGGTAGGTTTTTAGGTTGGCGATCTGATGCATCACATTGGCCTGTGATGCTTCGTTGACCGTGCTCCCGGATGGCAGACTTTGAATGAGATGCCGGATGTCACCTAGCCATTGGGAGACGCTCGGCAGCTGACTGGCTTGTTCGGGTTCAAAGATATGACCCGATCGAGTTTCTTTGATGGCTCCGCATTGCGAATGCCCACAAAGAACAATCTGGCTGACCTCCAAGACTGAGACTGCAAATTCAAGGGCCGCTCCCTCGGACGGAAGCTGATCGGCACCAAAAGGAGGGATGATGTTCCCCACGTTCCTGACGATGAAGAGCTCTCCCGGGTCGGTGCTCGTGATGAGGTTGGGGTGAATTCGACTGTCGGAGCAGGTAATAAAGAGGGTGTGCGGCTTTTGCGCCTCAGCCAATTTATTTAGCAAAGATTGATACTGCGGGCGAGATTCACGCCGAAATCGCTCTACACCGTAGATCAGCCGATTGATCGGGCTTAATTGATTTTGTGTATTAAATAGTTTTTCTATCACTCCTTTGCGATCAAGCGAGAGCAGCATTCGTTCACACTCAATTGGGGTTCCTTGTAAGGTGATGGGAGCTTTTTGATCGATCAGCTGTTTGAGTAGTTCCATAAACTGCCCTACACCGGATGTATCGACAGTCGTCACTGCGGACAAATCGAACACGAGCCCTTTCTGCAAGTCTTCCTTGATGAGGCGCTGGCGAATTAGCTCGATTTTTGAAGACGACATGAAGGTCAGCGGACCCGCGATCCCGACTTGGCAAGGTCCGTCTCCCCTGGAAAAGTGGACCAACGATCGAGTTTGTCCCAGCCGAATGGCTGCGATCAGGAGCGCGGCCATGAGTCCCGCCTGCACGCCGGCCAACAAGTCGACGAAGACAATAATCAGAAAGGTGACAGCATAAATGCCTGCGTCAGATTTGGAGGAGCGCCAAAGCTCAATGAGCGGGCTAGGGTTGATCATCCGGAGGGCGACGAACAAGAGAACTCCTGCCAAAACTGCAATCGGAATTTGTGCGATCCAAGAGGAAAGCAGGTAGATCGTCAAAGTTAGGAAAAATGCGTGAATGAGCGCCGAGCGCCGAGTGCGTGCGCCTGCCTGAACGTTGAGGGCAGAGCGGGTGATCACACCAGTCACCGGAATGCCGCCGAAAAGAGTGACTGCCATATTGGCGAGGCCCTGGCCGATCATCTCTTGATCCGGATCATGAGGATCGGTCCGTCCTTGGGTGAGTTTGTCCATTGCGCTGGAGGAGAGGAGTGTTTCGAGCGAAGCTAGGGTGTAAACAGCGAGAGTGGTTCCCATCAGCGACAGCAGGCCTTCGCTAGGGAGTGGCGGAAAATGAGGCGTGGGCAATCGATTGGGAATGTGGCCAATCAGTTCGACGTGAAATCCCATGAGGTAGGAACAAAGAGAAAAGAGTAGAACCGCAGCAAGCGAGGCAGGAAATTTTGGAGAAAAACGAAGCAGAGATGCTGTAAAACCGATGGTTCCTACCGCAAGGAAGGCTGCAGCAGGTTTGGCTTCGTGAAATAGATCAAAAATATGCGAAATCACGCTGAACACGTGAGCTTGGTCTGGCGCTGGAAGCCCCAAGGCCCTAGGCAATTGCCCGATGAGAATGATGGCCCCAATTCCAGCGATGAATCCTTCGATCACAGGAGCAGGAACGAATCGGATCAGCCTGCCGAGATCGAAAAACCCAGTGAGAAGTTGGAGCAGTCCACATCCAAACCCCACGACGAGCAGTCCGCCGACTCCGTATTCTTGCACCACTGAGGCGATCAAGACTGTCATGGCTGCTGCTGGACCGCTGACCGATAGTCTCGTGCCACCAAAGAGGGCGCAGAAAACGCTGCCAACAATCGCGCTGACCAACCCGATCTCGGGTTTGACCCCCGAGGCAAGTGCGATGGCTAGCGAGAGCGGAACGGCAGCACAAGCCACCATGATACCGGCAAAAAAGTCCTCGCGTAGGTACTGCTTTGAGAAAAATTTCTTCCATTCGGGTAGAAGTTTTTTGACTCCAAAATCTGTATGTAAAAACTGATTCAATCGCATAAAATGCTCTTTTCTTAGAAAGTTAAAAATTTAAATCGAGTGAGAAATTAGATCAATGACGGATTAAATGCGAAATATAGGGGGTTCCGTGGTGGGATCGAGTATGGTGCTGTCCAATATTTTGGCAAGCGTCATCGGTAGGATATCAATCAGCAGGGGAGAGTAAGCCGCCTGCTCTTGCGGAAGGGTTGCGAGTTTTTTCAGTTCATCTTCTTGCGGTGAGAAATCGTCTGTGTCCTCGACATCAGAGTTCCCATCGACGATGGATGTGGATATTGCGGAGGGCAGATCGCGATCCCAAACGGAAAGCAATGAGGTTGCTCCGAAAAGTAATATGACCAAAAACATCGTGTAGCAGAAAATGCTTTTTATATTCAAACTGACCCGAGTATATCTCAGTCGAAGTCAGTTTCGAAGCGAAATTAGATCGCACCAACGCTGGTTTTTGCTGCGGCATCCATGAGCCAGCGGTCTGCTGAGCCTGGGAGCTTGACTGGATCGTTCCTCAGAGAAACAGCTTGCTCTTGAACATGGCTGTTTTGGCCGGAGCTTTGCTTGTTTCGCAAAAATTCCCGAATTTTGGGAAGAGGATTGAGGTCATCTAGAAGTTCTTTGATTGAGGCTTGTTTTTGGGGTTCGATCCCCAACATAAAGTCAGATCCAAGTGCTTTTTTCAAATCTCCCACGGTCACGGTTTTTTCGTCAGAGAAATCGATGCAGGTCAGCAACATATTGCTAATAGCTAGCCCTTCGGGTGAAAGGCCCCCGTTGCTTTTGAGTCTGACCAAGGCAGAGAGATTTTCATCCGTTCGGAGTTCATTAACAAAAGTATCTTGATGGTAGGTCTTTCCATTTTCTGGGCCCGCATTTTCTAAAACGAAGGTTCGATAAGCAGGGAGATTCAGTTGGGGAGTGTCACTGAGAAATTGCAGGGTGCAGCTTTTTCGATCACTGAATTTGAAATCGATTTTTGATCGAGTCGAAATGGGTTTTGTTGAATAAAGGCGGATCTGCTTGACTTGGCTGAGAGGCAAGTTGTCGGAAACAGTTCCATCCTCAGCTAACGCCGAACTCGAAACCAAACCCAGTAACATAACAAAAAATAATTTTTTCATAGAAACCTCTCTAGGTACACAGAGTTGCAATCCATATGCCATTCAGAGTGGTTGTAAAACGCTGATTTTGTTAAATAAAATTTCTTTAACAGGACGTTAAAGGACTAGTCTTTGTCCAGGTGTCTAAAAAATTTACACTTTTTAGGGTCTCCCTAGATCACTGAAATGATCTCGTATTCCCGGGTTCCGGCGTTCTGGGTCTCGACTTCGATTTCGTCTCCAACGTGCCGATCGAGTAATGCTTCACCTAGGGGTGCCTGGGGGGTAATCACCAAAATCTTGATGCCATCCAACGAAACTGTCATTCCCCCCGACTGACTCACCAAGAAATAATAGGAAGGCTTGCCAGCCTCTGAGTTGATCTCGATCAATGCGCCAGGCCCAATCGACTGGTTGGGCTGAAAGTCGCGAAATTCAGTGAATTGATAGTAGGTCAGATTTTTTTTGAGAGTCTCGATGCGAGCGTTTTGAGCTCCAGCGAGATAAGAAGCTTCGAGACCACGAGTGTCGTGTGAATCTTCGGCTTTGCTTTCCTCGTGAGTTGCGGCGGCGTGTGCTGCCTGTGCAGAAAGCTCGAGCGCTTGAATTTCTTTTCTCAACTGATTTAAAATAGCTTCAATCAGGAGTTTTTTGGTCATGGTCGTGAATTTCAGAGGCTTTTGGATATCTTGAATACCATCTTATCCAAGATGGATTTTTTTTCAAGTCAAGAGCACGAGCGGATTGTTCCCGCTATATCGCGCCCACGCTGGTTTTAGTAGTTGCATCCATGAGCAGGCGCTCGGTCGTCATGCTTGGTTTTTTATCCGAGCTATTGAGTAGCGAAGCGGCAGGATTCTGAGTATAGGGCGTCGATGTTTTACGAGCTTCAATTTTGAAGGCTTGTCCGATGTATTTTTTCAATTCGGCGAGAGTCTTATTTCTCAAGTTGATGGCTCTGCGTTCTGGATCGTTGCTATGAAAACACTTCAAAGAAACTAAGTCGTCTGGGCCGAGGAGAGTTGCTTTGTTGACGGCTCTATGACGATCATTGAAATAAAATAGAGATGAGTTCTCTTCTGGATGACCATCCGCCAAGACTGCATTTTTTCCGATTGTAATCCGAAATCCTTTGGCAATATGGAGATATTGGTTGAACTTACCGTTAGCACTGAGTCCGAATTCTGCTTCAGTGATTGGGTTTTCAAAAAACATGGTGGTATGTACCTGACAGGTGGTTTCTGGATCATTGGATCGGATCGAATAGATCAATTCATAAGCATTTATTTTTTTTGATTTTGGATCTTTTGAAAGAAAGATGAAATGGTCTGCAGTTAGATCGCTATTAGCAGTTATTTTGAGATTGAGATTGGAAAGGTGTTCCTGCTCATACAGCCCTAGGTGATCTTCCAAACTTGCCGGCATGAAGGTCCGTGGCACGGTTTCCTTGACGAAATCTTCTACTGAATGTTCTTCAGCAAACGCTGAACTTGGTACCAAACTCATCGAAATGACAAAAATCAGTTTTTTCATGGAAACCTCTCTAGGCACACAGTTGCAATCGATATGCCATCTGGGGTGATTGTAAAATTTTGATTTTATTGAATAATATTTATTTAATATAGCCTTAAAAGGCCTACTCTTTGGGCAAGTGACTAAAAAATAACCACTCTTCAGGGTTGTTTGAGGTGGAGCATATATTCTTAGCATTTGGACGATTAGGATGGTTCTAACTCTTGATCCGCTTCATCTCAGGATCATAAAGCGGCCTGAGCGAAGCACGGCAAGGATAGAGTTTTCCCGCGATTTCGACTTCCCAGGTGCCTGACGACATGTAGGTGGCGTCTACAGGCTCGCCTGCCTCGATCATGGCCAATCCCACAGCACCGCCTAGAGTAAATCCATAAGAAGCTGCGCGAGTGTAGCCTACGGGGCGGCCATTTCTGCGAATGACTTCGGCGTGGTACATCAGGGGCTCGGGATCGAGCACCAAGATTTGCACTAACCTGCGAGTCATCGGCACGGCAGCTTTTTGCTCGAGGGCTTTTTCGCGGCCGAGGAAATCTGGTTTTTTCAGATCGACTGCAAATCCCAATCCCGTTTCAAAAGCATTGTCGGTGTTGTCGATGTCGTGGCCGTAATCACGATAGCCTTTTTCCATCCGCAGGCTAGCCAGTGCTTTTAAGCCCGCATGACGGAGGTCGAATTTTTTCCCGGCTTCGACGACGCGATCGTAGACGTGTACGGCTTGCTCGGCGGGGATGTAGAGTTCGTATCCGAGTTCGCCCAGGTAGGTGATTCGCACGCAGAGTACGCGCGCAAATCCAATGTCGATTTCTCGTGCGGTTCTAAAGGGAAATGTCTCGTTCGAGAGATCCGTAGTCGTAATCGATTGCAGCAACTCACGCGAGCGAGGGCCCTGAACATTGAGCTGGCCGTAGCCTGAAGTCACGTCGGTGACGATGGCATGCACGCCCTCGGGGAAGTGTCGCTTCATCCAAGTCTCTGCGTGCCGGTGCATCGTATCGGTGACGACGACGAGGAATTTTTCTTCGCCGAGTTTGGTGACGGTGAGATCGGCTTCGAGTTTGCCTTCGCGGTTGAGCCACTGGGTGTAGGTGATCATCCCGCTGTCGCCGTCGACGCTGTTGGCGGAGATGTAGTTGAGTGCTTTGCCAGCATCGCGCCCCTGAACCATGAATTTGGACATGAACGACATATCCATCACGATCACGCCCTCGCGCGCGGCTTCGTGCTCGGCCTTCCACCACGGGAACCAATTCATCCGACCCCAGGACAGTTTTTCGACTTTGGGCTCGTGTCCGGCGGGCGCGTACCAATCGGGACCTTCCCATCCGCTGACGTCTTTGAAGTAAGCGCCCTGTGCGGCCAAGCGATCGTGGAATGGAGATCGTTTTGCGCCACGCGCGGTCTCGTACGACATCGTGGGGTAGTGCGCGCGGTAGACCATCCCGAGAGATTCCACGGTGCGGGTGCGGCGGTACTCGGGATTGTTTTGATAAGTATGTAAACGATCGATATTAAATCCGGTGACGTCGACGTCAGGAGTTCCGGTGATAATCCAATTGGCGATCACGCGGCCCATTCCCCCGCCAGTGAGAATTCCGACGGAGTTCAAACCGGCGGCGACGAAGTAATTTTTCAGCTCAGGCGCTTCGCCGACGATCGGGCGCAGGTCGGGCGTGAAACTTTCCGGACCGCAGAAGAATTTTTTGATTCCCACTTTCATCGTCATGGGTACGCGGTTCATCGCTTTTTCGAGATAGGGCATCATTCGATCCCAGTCCGGCGGAATTTCGCCGAACGAAAAATCTGTGGGAATGCGCTCAATGTTCCAAGGTGCGCAGACGGGTTCGAAGAGTCCCACCATGATGCCGCCGACTTCCTCTCGAAAGTATCCGTAGGACGAGGGATCCTCGAGAACCGGCATGTTCTTGGGCATGTCCGGAATTTCTTCGGTGATCAGGTAATAATGCTCGGCTGCTTGGTTGGGGACATTCACGCCCGATTTTTCACCCAGTTGCCGCGCCCACATTCCGGCGCAATTCACGACGTACTCGGTTTGAATATCACCCAGAGCGGTGGAGACTGCGCTCACGCGGCCGTTTTTTTGCTTCACTCCCGTGACAGAAACATTCTCCAGAATCTTCACGCCCTTCATCCGAGCGCCTTTGCCCAAGGCCATCGTGACATCGACCGGATTCACGCGCCCGTCTTCCTTCACATAAAATCCCGCCAGGACATCGTCTACGCGTGCGAGGGGGAAGAGTTCCTTGACCTGCGAAGGAGAAATCTCATCCACATTAATTCCACAAAATCGATTAAACGCAGAAACGCGGCGGTACTCTTCCAGGCGATCCTTGTCGGTAGCGACTTGAATAAATCCAATCGGGTTGAACCCGGTAGCCTGACCCGTCTCGGCCTCGAGGCGGCTGTAGAGCGCGCGAGTGTATTTGCGCATTTCCGTAGAGGTCTCGGAGGTCGACCCAAAGCAAACCATCAGCCCGGCCGCATGCCAAGTCGTGCCCGAGGTCAGCTGATCGCGCTCAATGAGCACGATGTCCTTCCAACCCATATCCGCCAGGTGATAGGCGACCGAACACCCAATCACACCCCCACCCACAACCACCACCCTAGCCCGATCCGGCAATACTGAATTCATGCCGGCAAACTATGACGGACTAGGCGTGGCGTCAAAAAATTTCTACAAAGTCGTGTTTCGCGACTTTGTGGCGAGGTCCGGTGGGTGGTGACCCCTGCTCTGTCGCGTTGAGCGACAGAGTGCCTAGACCAAGAACAAATCACAGCAGATACAAATCAATTCTTCCTCCGCAGACGGCTCGATCACAGCCCGGGATTTTTCTATCCCTCCCAGCAGAATCTCTCGGATTCGAGCAATGTCCTTCCACGCCAGGGTATGGAGCCCGGTATAATGCAATGCCTGCTCAGATTTCGCATACATGCTCTGCGCCGCACGCTGCCTCCAAATCTGATGGTTGGGTGCGCTGGCCAGAGAGTCCTTGGAAAGATGGATGCTGTTTTTTGTCGCTCTCCATTCGTCTCGGCTGTTTTCCACAAGACCGATTTCTTGGAGTTGTTTGAGCCCAGACTCGACAAAGCTGAGTGGCAGCTGCAAGCGTTCCGCTATGGCCTGGGATTTTCTATACCGAGAAATCGTCACCAACATGTGAATCGCACCGAGGTGCCAGGCCGTGTAGTAACTCCACTGAGCTTCGCTGGATTCCAATTTAGGTTTTACAAAGCGATCGGCCAGATCACTTTGCCTCCTTTTTCGATCGCGGAGACGGTTTTGCAAGAGGTTTTGAAGCTCTGGAGAACCTGCGCGAGCTAGATCCACCAGATCCATAAAATGATCTCGTTCGCTCTCAGTCATCTCCCAGTGTCGCGTCAGTCTCAGAGCGTGATCCGGTGTCAGATTCACTGTCCCGTGCAATACCTGGGATAAGAAGGAAGGCGGGGATTTCATGGCCTTGGACCAACGGACCTTGAGACCAGGGCTGGTTTTCTGACTTTCGACCAGCGCGTGGAGATAGTCTTTGTAGTCGTTAAATTCGTAAACCTGTGGAGTGTTCATGATTCAATCATGTTTATAGCATTGATTTAATGTTTTATTAAATATTTAATTAATAATTCATTAAATTTTAGATGTCATGGCAGCTAAAATCTTCTATTTAAGCTGCACAAGAGTCAGCAGTAGTTGACTTAAAAGATAAATTATTATATACGAAAGGTGTAAAAATATGTTGTTATTTAAGAATTTCAAATCCATGGCGTTAGCTGTCGCTCTGACTGCGGTAAGCGCATCTCATCTCACTGCCTTCGCTGAAGGTGGTAGCAGCTCGAACGGAAGTGGTGGCACGGTGAGTGCAAGTGATCACATGATCCCCTTCGGTTTCATCGGAAACCTGATCGCCAATTCGATGGGTCCTGATTATGCTGAAGAGTTGGCTAATTTCAGAGAGAACTTTCCAAAGGCTCCCATCACGAATTGCAAAAGCGACAATCCAAAGTGGGCCTATCCTGAGTTACCGGAGGCGCTTAAAAATAAAATTCAAATTTCCTTGCTCGAGCACCGAACTTTTTTCTCGGATCGCGCTCATTCTTTTTCAGCCGATCAGCTTTGCTCGTCGACTGATTGGATTCAAAGTTATGGCCAGTTGATGATTCTTCTCCATGCGATGGTGGAGGGAGACGAAGTCGGTATGTATCTCATCGACCAGACCGTTGCAAAAAATGGGCAGGCGATTGAAATCGTGATTGCGGAGAGACCCACGACTCTTCCCGCTAAAGGAGAATCGATTGTGGAATTTTCTTGGTTTGATCACGAAAACGGAAAAATTTATTGGGCGCCTAGGCCACAGGAAAGAGGATTCGCCGGAGTTCTCGGTATCAGAAGAAGTCCTCAAGAAGTGCTTCGTCACGAAATCGCTCACGCACTGATCCAACGGTCGTGGAGAGGGGTTTATCCGCGTGAGAAGTACTGGCATGATATGCGCTATATTCAAGCTGCAATCGATCATTTTTCGAATCAGGACTGGATTTTGACAAAAACTTCGAATCAGGCAGCCTTCATTGAAGGTTTGGCGAGTGCGTTGGAGCGAACTGACTATGCGGGCAACAATCCACGTGTGTTGAGCCGTGGTAATTTTAACTCAGTCTACGCAGGTTCTGATGGAAACTGCTATTGGCAGCCCGAAGCGTTCCAGACACGCAATCCGATCACCTTGAATGACAACGAAATTTACGTGGGCAGCTCGATCAATTCTTTCTTCGACTCCTATGCTCCTGATACAAAAGATTTGAGTCGGATGACGATTTTCACAGTGTCCAGTCACACACGAATGAAATCGATGATCCAGGCGATTGCAAGTGAATCTCCGAGCAGTGTTGAGGAGCTGGCAAAAGCCTACGAACAAATCACTCACGACGGATTGGGAGAAGCTTGGCTCCGAGAGTTTTATTTACAAGACTTTCATGGCAGCAATGTGTTGGGCGGTTTGCTGGAGAGCAAGCTGATAGAGGCCACTATTTTTCGAGGTGCTCGCTTGACCTGGTGTGTTCGTCCAGGAAACGAGTCTTTGTTCTTCTCATTGAAAATGGATTCGATCTTGAAAAAAGAGCGTAGTGAGGCAGAAGCTCGATTCGCGGGGTTGGTTCAAGCTCAGTATCAAGAAAAACTGCGAGCTTTCGGAGAACAGTCCAGGAATATGATCAAGTCTTTGCAAGATTATTATGGGTCTGCTGAGGAAGCTTTGCAGGCTAGACAGCGTTTCAGCCAAAAGTCTGGGTTTTGTCCTGCACCAGTGGAGCAAACAAAAGAACTAGAACAGAGCCGTTTCAACGCTGTATCCGATCTGCAAGATCAGCTCTATCCGTTGGTGGTGAAAAAGCACGGATTGCTCTCCATGGTTTCGTTGATCGAGTTTATCCAAACTGATTGCCAGGCGACGGAGATCAAACCATTCGTTGAAGCCGAGGCGAGCCTGCGTTCGATAGATCAACTCGTTCAGGCCTGGCCTACACAGCCTGCTGACCAGCGCGATGCAGTTCTCCAAGGAGAAAAGCTGAAATCTCAGTTATCCAGCAGTCTGAGCGATCTCAGAAATGAGCTGATCTACGCTCAGGTCGTAAGCTCACTGTAAAAAGTCGCGTTTCGCGGCAGAGTCATGCAGAGCGGGGGTTGCTGACCCCCGCTCTGTCGTGTTGAGCGACACTTCGAGGGCAGGAGCCCGAGAAGCCGTCGGTGCATCAGCACCGTCCCGGAGCGGGACGCGTAGGGAAGGGACGAGGTTGCATGTGCGATCATCCTGCAAGCACACGAGCGCTGCTCGCAGCAAGGCTGGATCCACCGGGCGCCGGCGCAATCTCTGGACAGTGCGCACGTTGCACTCCAACTTTCGGGCGATCATCGAGGTCTGCGTCCACCCAAAGCGCTCAGCCAGATGAACCATCGCTCGTCGAGCAGGAGCATCACGTTCTGACAGTGTGCGGGGTGTTGCTTCACTCGCCGCAAGCGCAGCCATCCAGATTCTGTCCAGGTGCTGATAGGGCTGAATTCCGGACTGAGTGACCGATTTCAGGACTCTCGTTCCGGTTGGGTTCACCGTGTTGTCTGACGAAACATACGAGTGAAACCAAGCCAGGAACTGCTCGTTCGGGCTACGTCCATACGCTTGCGCTAGCTGACGTGAACTCACCCACGGTCTGGCTACAGCTCCAAAATATCCGCGATACGTCGACCACAGCCACTCCAACGGATCACGGCAAAGTTTGCTCCGACAAGGATTGAGCACAATGTAACGCAAAAGTCTTCGTGCATGCAGTGGATCAGAAATAACTTGCGGATCCGGGACGGGCTCCCAATTCAATGTTTTCGAATTTCCAGTCATTACCCGTAGTGTGTGGGCTGCCCATTCCGCATCAACAGATCCCGGCAAAAGCAAATGAACGTGATTGTGCATGATGACTGATGCCAAGCAGTCCGGAAACCGTACACGCAGTTTCCACCAAAACCGCGTAGCAAGATCAGGGCATTGAAAAGGAGCATCCGGGGCACAAACACGAGCAACAAGATTAATCATGCGCTCACAGAGAGCAAACTCTGTGCCAGCCCTGCCCCAACCTCAGCGCTCTGTCGTCAAACACGGCACAGAGAGGCCCACCGCCCACCGGACCTCGTCGCAAAGTCGCGAAACGCGACTTTGTGTTCAAGAGCAGACATTGATACACTCAAACTGTGACAAACCCATCCGAGTCCGAGCAATCCAAGCCGATCCCGTTGTGGCTTTGCCTGCCGATGAGTATGAACTTGCAGCGTGCTGTCAGTGCAATCGAGGAAACGGGGCATTTCACCCTCATAGAAACCCATGGGGATCAGGATTTTTTTGCGCGGTTGCTGGCGTCCCGTCCCTGTGTTTGTGTGTTTTCCGTTCATAATAGTGAATCGGGCCAAGGGATCTGCTGGGTTCTGCAAAAACTTCGGGATTATCGGCTCGAACAAGGCGGCCCGCCCAAAGATCCCACACTCCGCATCGTGCTGCTGATTGACGATCGAGATCTGCCGATTGAGCGATGGCAACCAGCGGGGGTTCACGAATTTCTTTTCGCCCCCATCGCCCCCAAGGCGCTTGCGTACAAACTTTCCAAGCATCACGAAAAAGCATTCATGGAACCGGTTCCCCAAGTGCAGAGGCCACCTGAATGGGTTCGAATTGAGGGTGTTCCTCCGCCCTCGAATGAAGTTTGGATGGTTAGAAAACCGAAGCCGTCAGGGAATTCTCCCCAGACGGAGTATTGTTTTCCGGAAAATTTCAAAGCTCGAGCTGTTCAGAGTGAGCCGGAAAAAAAAATCGTGATCATGATCAGCACACGCGAGCTGCAACCGGATCAGGGAGAATGGCGGGCTCGAGCTGACACTCCGATGGCTCAGGCCAAGTCTTGGGAGTGGTGCGGGAATGCAAAGGCTGCTTTGGAGGCTTCACCCACTCAATTTCAGTTTGTTGGAGAGTGCCCTGTTTATGACAAGAAAAAGGGAGCCTGGGTTCTGGTGAGCAGCGATCCCCAACTCACTCGAACTCGCAATGACGGTGGGCCTCAGGAAAAGTTGATTTCGACCGATTGGGGTGAGCAAGGTCCTCAGATCACTACCTTCCCTGTTGCAGAGATCGAAGTTCAAGCGGTCGGATTTCAAGAGTATGCTGCGGGAACTCGTTTGCCCGAAAAACCTGAGGTCGGTTTTGTGCCTGCTCCGGAGGAGCCCTCCGAGGCGAGTTCTTCCCGAGAAACGAGGTTTCCGCCTCATACGGCTCATTCTTCAAGGCCCGCCGAAAAAACGGAAGTCAATCTTCGGATGGAACGCGGGAGTTCTAGTTCTCACTCCGAAGAAAACGAATCACAAAGCAGATTAAACTCGAACAAAGCCAGCGTGGATCCGGATGCGATGGTTGTTTCTGGCTCGTCTCGCAACTCTCGGGCAGCGGACGGTCATCTCAGTCATCCTCAACCAACTAAGCCAGGACCGAGTGCTTCGGAACCAGAGGCGTCTCCGCGTTCTGGCTCAGGAAATTCACCGGAAGGTTTTTCGAAGGTTAGGATTTCGGGTGAATTGGATCCTGGTTCAGCGGACTTGTCGAAGCTGTCACGGGGCACGGCTCCTGACGATTCAAACTCTTCTGAAATTCGCGTGTCGAAGGAGTCGGAAGCTCGAGGCGGTTTCGGCAGTTCTGAGAGGTCGCAGAGCGACACGGGTTCGGAAGCTGCTTTGAATCAAAAATCAGGAGCAAAGGAATCTGCCTCCTCAAATTGGGGTAAGGGTTCTGGAGCAGCACAAAGTCGCGAAAATTCTGGGGCCATGGGGCCATCGGCAGGGGATCGACAGCAAGGTGATTCCCCCACCCAAATGTTTGGCAAAAAAATGGAGGGAGCTCCTGACCTGCGAGCATCCGGAGGAACCTCCCATGAGGCTGGTGATGCATCTGCACGCTTTGGTGCGGATGCAAAGGCGGCCGCTGATGCGCAGAAATTCGCTGCAGAAAAACAGCGCGCGACCACAGACACTCATATTTCGGGTGAGCCTCAGGATGGATCGGGAGATCAAGTGGTTTCGGGGGGAGACACTGAGGGAAATGCGTTCGGCATTCAAGGAATGGACGAAAATATTCGCACTCAGCGAGAAAGAAAAAGCAAATCGGGCGAAAAGGAAGGCGAGAGTCAGAATCAGTCCAAAGAGTCTTTGGCTGAGAGGCTGAAAAAAATTTCTGATTTAGCTGCAAGTGCAGACAATCCTAAACCAGTCGCTCCAGTCGTGAATGTCGCAGCTGGTCCCAGCGCAACGCAAAAAAAATCGCCACCCCGCGAGCAAAAACCGCAAAGTTGGTTCAGCCGAATTTTAAAGATATTTGGCGCAGGTTGATCTTAGGTCTTCATAGGAGTATTGAGAAGACATGAGAAATTCATTCAAAGGAACAGTTTTTGGAATTGTATCTACACTGGGTCTCGTCTCGTGTGTTTTTGCGGCAAATCCTGAAGTGGCCCAGAAGATCAAAGCGGGAGCTCTGATTGTCGATGTCCGCAGCGCTGAGGAAGTGGCCGAAGGAATGTATCCGGGAGCTCAGCACATTCCAGTGGACCAAGTTGAAAAACGAATGGCTGAATTTGGGGCCAAAGACAAGCCCATTGTTTTGTATTGCAAGTCAGGGCGTCGTGCGGGTCTCGCGATGGAGACACTCAAGAGCAAAGGCTACACGAATGTGACCAATGCGGGTGGGTTGTCGGATATGCCTCAGCGGCAAAAATAAGCGCACACTCAAATCACGGTGTCCTGTGAGAAATGAGCATTGTCGTGCTCCGGATAATCCACCGTATAGTGAAGCCCGCGACTCTCGTGGCGTCGTTGAGCGCATTGCACAGTCAGGTCGGCTACGATCAGCAAATTGCGCAGCTCGATCAGGTCTTTCGTCAGCAAATATCCCCAGTACGAATGGTAAATCTCAGTTTTGAGAAGCTCGATGCGCCGTCGAGCTCTTTCTAGCCGGCTGTTGCTGCGGACAATCCCCACGTAATTCCACATCAGATTGCGGATTTCGAGCCAGTTGGCGGCGATGTCGATTTGCTCTTCGATCGGGACTGCTCGGCCTGCATCCCATTCGGGCAGCGCAGGCGGCATGACAGGAGAATGCTGAACGGGCGCATCGTGACGGTTCTTGAGCACCTCGCGCGCGTGTAAGAATATTCGCTCCGCAAAAACTACGGCTTCTAACAGTGAATTGCTGGCCAGGCGATTTGCCCCGTGCAAGCCGGTACAGCTGACTTCTCCCACAGCGTACAGTCCAGGAATTGAACTCAACCCGCTCTGATCGACGAGAACTCCGCCACAAGTATAGTGAGCTGCGGGTACGACGGGAATTCCTTCGGCAGCCATGTCGATCCCATATTTGCGGCAAATCTGATCAATGTTTGGAAATTTGCGTTCGATATCTTCTCTCGATAGGTGAGTGCAATCGAGGAGCACGTATTTGTCGCCGGTGCGTTTTAATTCTGCGTCGATGGCTCGCGCAACGATGTCCCGAGGCGCCAGAGAACCCATCGGATGATGGCGCTTCATGAATTCTTCGCCTGCCAGAGTTCGCAGCACGGCTCCTTCGCCACGCAACGCTTCTGAGATCAAAAAATTTCGAGCAGCGGGATGGTAAAGGCAGGTCGGGTGAAATTGCATAAATTCCAAATTCGCCACACGAGCGCCTGCGCGATAGGCCATCGCGATTCCGTCGCCGGTCGCAGTATCCGGATTGGATGTGTACAGGTAGATTTTTCCGGCGCCGCCCGTCGCCAGCACCGTAACGTCGGCAGAAATCGTTCGAATTTGAGAAGCGCGCTCGTCCAGAACATAGGCCCCCAAGCAGCGCCCAGCTTTGCGCCAGCGCTGCAGGACTTTGCCTTCGGTAATCAAATCGATGGCAACATGGTGCTCCAGGACTTGGATTTTTGGATTCTTGTCGATTTGATCCAGCAGGGCTTTTTCGATCGCCCAACCGGTTAAATCGTCAGCATGTAATATTCGGCGCTTGCCGTGACCGCCCTCGCGGTGGAGATCGAACGTATCTGCGGGATCGATTCCGACTGGATCGTTCTCCGTTCGGGTAAATTTCACGCCGAGATCGATCAGTTCTTGAACTCGAGCAGGCCCTTCTTCAACGCAAATTCTCGCAATGTCTTCGTGGCACAACCCATCCCCAGCCCGGAGCGTATCGGCGACATGTTCTGCAAAACTGTCTTGTTTGGACCAAACTGATGCAATACCGCCTTGGGCGTACCGTGTAGCTCCCTCGGCCCGCTCGGCTTTGCAGACGACCGTCACTTTTGCGACGGTTGCGAATTTGAGGGCGGTGCTCAACCCTGCGATCCCGGTGCCCAGAATCAAAACATGCGGTTCTGCGAGTGTTTTTATAGCCTGTGGCATAGAGTCTATTTTCAATTCCTAAATCAACTGTTACTCTTTAACTAGTGCATCTGTAGTAAAATTACAGACACTATTAGCGGGGGATCTATATCATGCGAACGGAAATCGCCAAAGTTTTTGCCACAGGTTTTTTAATCGGAGGGATCTCTGCTGCCGCATTGACCTATACAGCGATCAAGCCCATGTCGGGAGCCGATTTCGAGGAGCGTTGGGACTCGGTGATTCGTGGCCAAACCACCAGCCAAAACCGCGCGCTCGAAGACAGCTTCAACGACGCCGTTCAGCGGGTCAAATTCCTCGCCTTAGGCCTCAAATCCCTGATTCCGATTCAGCAACAGGCCGAATGGGGACCCATCAAGCACTTCGCGGAATTGCAGGCCGTCGCGGGTCGAGTCACACAGGTTAAACAATCTCTGTGGATCAATAATTCCAAAAACGAGGCTGTCTCCGAAGACGAATTGCAGCGCGAGCTCAAAGAGAAAGTTTCCATTCAGCAAATTCGCGAAAACGGCTATTCCGTCGTCAGACTCAAGCTCGATCCAAACCAAGGCCGGGATATGATGGCTTTAGTTTTCATGGCATCCACGGGTCAAAACGGCCAGCCTGACACCCTCGTGTCCGCGATTGTGGATCCAAGCCAAGCCTTCGCAGGATTCGTTCGTTTTGCAGCGAGAAGTGAGGCGGGATCTCTCCGCGCCTATCTCGTAGCCGACGACGGACGTGTGTTGGCTCACTCGCAGCCGAGTTACATCGGCTCTAGTTTTGCTGACACCGCGATTTTCAACGAGGCGCTCAAGCCTACGTTGGAGGGTCGGCGTCTTGCGGGTTCGGGAACGTACACTTCGCTCGACAAGCTAAGAGTTTCTGCCTCCTACTCACGCGTCGGGACTCTACCCATTGCAATCGCCGTTGAGAAAGTCAAAGGCGCTCCCATCATCATGACAGATTGGGTGAAATGGGGAGTTCAGGTGGCTGGTGTTCTCGCAGCCGTTGCCATTATCGGCTCAGCTCTGATTACGCGCGCCAATCGGCGCGTGACCCAACAGGCGGCGACCAGCATTGTGCAAGAACCTGTTTTCGAAGTCGAGCTTCTCAAACGTGCCAATCAAATGGCCAAAAAACAAGAGGACGCGCTCAAGGCCAAGGCCGAAACCCTGCAAACTCTCATCGAGGAAATGCCGATGACCGCGCAAGCCTTCACGCCCACGCGAGAGGCTGTTGTGGCAGGGCCAGCGCATGATATTTTACAAGCTCCTGAAGATCTAGTGGCGTTCCCGAATCCAAAAGATGACGAAGCTCTTCTGGCGCGATTCGAGCGCGAGATGGCAACGACTCCGGACGTTCGCAAGGCCAGCGCTCGTCTGGCTTCTTTGGCTTCCAGGCTTTGCAAAAGTCCGACGCTATTTTTCATGTACCAAGATCGCCTGCAAGCCTGTGTTTTGAAATGTTACGCCGGTTTCGATGGAGTTCAGGCTCCCAAGGCGATGGCGTTTGCGGTTCCTTCGACCTTATTGCAATCGATTTATACTCAGGAGCAGCGCGGGCAAGCGGTGTCGTTGGCTGAGTACACTCCTCTGGCTCAATTGCTGCTCGAGAGAACTGGCGTCTCCCACTACGAAGCTTGGGTAGTCACCGGATACGGCGAGCAGGGTCGACATGAAAAACGCCCTGCTGCTCTGGGGGTTCTTGTGATTTTGAAAGCAGGCTACGAAAGTGCCATTCGCCGAGATGCACTGGCTCGTGCTATGAGAATTACAGGGACCGTCTATGAGAGCACAGCAACGCCACCCACCGCAACGACCTGATCGCGCGCCTCAGCAGCAGAATGGGCCAACCATCGAGAGAACTTTTGCCCGGGTTTCTTTAAATTCAATTCGCAGCAATTATCACGCGATTCAGGACCTAGTTCCGGGGCTTTCGATTTTGCCCATGATCAAGGCCAATGCTTACGGTCACGGAGCGGTTCATGTGGCTCGTGCATTGCAATCGGAGCCCGGCTTATACGGCTACGGTGTAGCGACATTGGAAGAAGGACGCGAGCTTCGCGAAGAGCTAGGTTCTTCTTCACGTCGCGGTATGCGTTCCGGGCGAATCGCTCCCATTATTGTTTTTTCAGGAGCTGCACCTTGGACCGAAGAAATAGGCCAGTACTGCGAAAAATTTGGACTGACGCCAGTCATTGCATCCGAGGAAAACTGGGTTCGCTTCCGACGCGAAGGATGGCCCGAGCGAATTAGGTACGAATTGGAATTCAACACGGGAATGAATCGGCTAGGAATGCCGGTTTCTTTTGCAAAAAAAATTTTGCAGGATCTCAAGGATCACTCTGCGACGGAACATCCCGCAGGAATATTTTCTCACCTGGCATCGAGCGACGATCCCGAGTGCGCCCTGAGCCGAATGCAAATGGAGCTTTTCATTGAATTGCGTCGCACGATCGGCGATCGATTTCCCTCCACGCATTTTCACCTAGCCAACAGCGGCGCGATTTGGAACGCGAAACACTGGCAGCTCAAGGAATTCACCGATGTCGTACGCCCTGGGTTGTCGCTCTACGGCGTGGTGCCTTGGTCCCAAGCTCCTGCGAGGGGAATTGAGCTTGCGATGAGTGTGCAATCGCATGTGCTACAAGTCTTGAATCTCAAGCCAGGCGACAAGGTGGGATACGGTGGGGATTTCAAAGTGTCGGGCAAGGATGGCTCACAGGGTGCTCGAGTTGCAACGGTAGCGATGGGGTATGCCGATGGATTGCACCGGATTTTGAGTGGACGTGGCCATGTTTATGTCGGCGAGCAGCGTGTCCCGCTTTTGGGGCGAGTCAGCATGGATCTTTGTGCGATCCAGTGCCCGGATTCCGTGAAGGCAGGAGATTGGGTGACCATGCTGGGTAATCCTTTGGATCCCTGGGTGCAGTCGAAAGAAGCTGGCACCATTCCTTATGAACTTTTGACTTCGGTGTCAGACAGGGTAAAACGGATCTATGTCGATTGAAATCCGGATGGTGAATGTTCACAAAGCATTCCGCGGAGGCCGAGATCAGATTCTCAAGGGTGTGGACCTCACTTTCCCCAAAGGTGAGCTGACTTATTTGCTGGGACCGTCGGGAACCGGGAAGTCCGTGAGCCTGAAATTGATCTTGGGACTACTGAAGCCAGACCAAGGCGAAGTTTGGGTCGGAGACAAAGAGATTTCTCGTCTCAATGGCAAGGAACTGTACGAGCACCGGATGTGCTTCGGGATGCTTTTTCAGAACTCCGCACTTTTTGATGACATGACGATTTTTGAGAACGTCGCGTTCCCACTCAGGGAGCATACAAAGCTCGGCGAATCAGAAATTAAACAGAAAGTAGAGAAAGCCCTGTCCATTCTCGACATGCCAGGGCCCTATGACAAATTTCCTAACGAGATTTCCGGCGGGATGAAGAAACGGGTTGCGCTCGCTCGCGCAATCATCCGGCAACCTTCGGTTTTGCTCTACGACGAACCCACGACAGGCCTCGATCCCGTCACGCGAGGAACAGTGGATGAGTTGATTGAAAAGTTAAAGCGTGAATTCAGCCTGACGTCCCTGGTCGTGAGCCACGATATTCCATCCGCGCTGCTTTTAGCGGATCGTATTGTGTTTCTGTATCAGGGGCACACCGTTTTCAGCGGCAAGCCCAAGGATTTCAGAAATGCGGATCACCCAGCGATCCAAGCATTCCTCAAAGCGGAATATCGCAGCGTCGAGGCCATGCAAGCGGTCTAAGAGGAAAACCCCCTTTCCAAACCGGCGCTACGAGTTCATACTTGAGTCATTATGGATCTGTGGATGCTCCGAACGACCGACAATCAGCTGACCGGTCCTTTTTCCCAAGAAGTGATCAAGCAGAAGCTGCTCGGTGGCGAGCTCAAAGCAGATGACGAGATTTGCCCAGCGAATTCCTATTGGTTCAGCGTCCACGAAATCGCCGAGGTCCGCAATCACCTGGGGATTGACCCTCCCGCAAGCCTGTTGTCTGTACTGCCGCGCCCGGCTGATGCGACCGATACGTTGAACGGCGTGGACGTCATCACCAATCCTGAAATCACCGCGGAGCACTCAGCCAGCGATGGAGTAACGACTTTTGTCAGTACTGGAGCGGCGGCGCCTGCTTCTGTGCCCGACCCCGTAGTTGCGGCACCGTCTACACCTGTTGTTGCTGCTCCATCTGCTGCCGCGACCAACCCCATTCCCCCTGCCGTGAATGCAGTCGGTGCGCCGACCGAGCAGACGCCCCTCGAAAAGCTCATGCATTGGGAGGGCTTTCGGTTCGTCGTGATTGGCGGCACGGTTCTGGTGGTTTATGGGATTCTTCGTTTTTTCATGAATTGACGTGTGAAAGTACGGATTTTAAGACAATTAACTTGTGAAAGTGCGTATATTGCAGTACTTTCACAAGTAGATGTACATCTATCGAGAACTGTTAGATAAATTGGTTTCTTTTTATCAAGAAAGTTCTCGCCCTAAAGGACTAATCTTGAGTGGTGTCGTTGGCTGCGGAAAAACCACCCTCATTGAAAAATTAATTCAGCATCTTTCGAAAGATCATCAGGTGTTCAGCTATTCTGGAGATGACACCCTCTTTCGGCAAAAGCTGATCGAAAACAGCCAGTTTATTTACCAAGACGTTTCCTCCAAATCATCAAAAAAAGCTTTTGTCTTTGTCGACGAAGTACAAAAATCAGAGGAAGTTTTTGATGCTCTCAAAATTGCTTTTGATCGAGGAAAAATCTCTTTTATTGTTTCGGGTTCGAATCCAGCCTACCTCAGCACTGTTGCCAAAAAAAGATTGCAGCGCAGGGCGGATCAAATGCTCATGCTGCCCATCAGCCTGGCAGAGCTGGCGATCGAAAATCAGTGGGCGACCCCAAACGATCTCTCTTTGTTTGGCGATATTCTATGGCGGTGTAAAAATATAGACGAAGTAGTGATTCCAAAAATCAACGTGCCAGAAAATTTATCGCGCATCACTGAGCAGTTTCTGACTTTTGGGGGGTTGCCCTTGGCCTTGGTTTCTGATTCTGAAGAATCCAAACTGCGCGAAATCCGGCTCACGATCGAGCGAGGCTTCGATCTGATGGCCGTTGAAAGCAATTCGATGGCCGAAGTGGTTCGCGCCGAGCTCGCTCGATTGCATTCCTCTGAGTTTACTTACAAAAACATCATGGAAAAAACGAGGGTCAGACGCAGAGATTCCATTAATCAGATTGTCGATCAACTGATGAACCATGGTTATTTGGTCAGAAAAAGGCCCGTACTTTTTGTGGAGGGGAAGACCTCCTATCTATCTGTTTTTTCATATGTGGATCCGGGCATTGTTTCGTATTTGACAGGTGAACTGCAAGATTACAATCGTGGACCCAGGATCGAAGGCGCAATCCACGCACGTCTCAGCTATTTGGTTTACAATTCGGTTTATAAATCAGAGCTAGGATACTACAAACCCCATTCACTCGACACCAATAGCAACGTGCGCTACTCACCGGGTGAGATCGATTTTATTCTTCAAACCGGCAAAAGAAAACTGCCCATCGAAGTCAAGTCCACTCGTTCGATCAGTGACATTGATCTGACCCTGATCAAGAGTTTGATCGCCAGCGAGTCCCTTCCTTTCGGAGTCGTTCTTTATGGTGGGGCGCCGTTTGTGAATAAAAAAGACCAAGTGATCTTCTGGCCTTATTGGTTGGTTTAAAACACGTCGCTAGAAGCAGTTTGTCGCTAAAATTCACTTTTTATCCGTAAAAAAAATGTCCGCCAGAGGTGCCTCATCAGCCGCAGCCTGCTGGTTCAAGCGCTCCAAAATCTGCCGCTTTCTGAAAAGCAGCTCCGTTTTCCACGCAGGATGGTCGACTTCGACCCATAATATGCGCTCCATCACGCGAATCGGCCGAGCATGCTTGGCGATGCCCTCACCGACGCAGACGTCCCAGCGGCCCAAAGCCCCAGCCTCACGCATACGTTGCCCGAAACCGGGGTATTTCTCAGCCAGGCGTTTAAAAATATCGACCATGGAATTCAAGTGAGCACCTCAGATCCTCCGAATATTCTAGCAGGGATTTAGGTTCAGAGGTAAAAGTTTTTGGTCATGAGGGGTTTTCTACTAATTTCCAGCCTAGCCGCCCTTTTATTCCAAAGCGCCTGCGGCTATTCGCTCTACAACTCGAAAAATCCCAACGCACGCGTATTGGACGAGCAAGGAATCCGCAAAATCTACGTGAAGCCCCTGGTCAATAACACCTACAAGCCGGGGGTGGAGAATGTCGTCTACAACGAACTGGTGAAATCGCTCAATTCGTTTCGCCGGATTCAGCTGGTCACAGACGAGAAGGAAGCCGATGCGGTTTTGAGCGGGACTGTGGGCAGTGCAGATTATGCTCCCGCTGCCTCTGCGCCGTTCTCGAACCTTTATCCATTGGGTCGTGGATCGACCAATCGTGAGGCCGCCATTCGATATACAGCCAATTTGAATTGCGGTTTCACCTTGGCTAAACGTAATCCAGGGGGTGGGATGGGAACCCAGATTTGGAGTGGTAGCCTGAGCCGAGTCCGAGATTTTCCGGGTAACAACCAAATCGGGATGTATGGTGCGACATCACCGCTGATTAACGACAGTGAGTTCGATCGAGCACTCAAGGAAATGGCCCAAAGCATGATGGGCGATTTGAACGAGTATATGCTGAATCGGTTTTAATATGCCAAAAATAGACATCACCAAACTGAAGCAAGATTTAAAGAGCACATCTGGCAAAGTACGCCCAGTCTACTGGATCTATGGGGGTGAGTCGTGGATGGTTCGTGAGGCAGTGCGCACGATTCGTGCGGCTGTTCTGGGTGATGATGCGGGAGCTGGGACGTTCTCGCAGTTTTCTGAGGAGAAGCTGGATGCCACTGAGCTGGATTCAGCGATGGCAGTGGTGGATCTACTGCGCATGCCTTCATTGCTGGGGGGGGCGCGGCTGGCAGTGATTACGGATGCGCAGACATTGGCGGATCCCGAAGTGCTTTTGGAAATGGCGCAGGAAGCTCCTCAGCCGGTGAAGGAGTTGGCCGGTGTGGCGATTTTGATTTCCAAGGATTGGGACGGGCGTAGGAAATTTTCTAAAAGTTATTTAGAAAAAGGAACTCTCATCGCTTGCGAAGAAATTCCCGAGAACGATCGAGAGTTTTGGATTCGCAAATTCGTGACTGCGCGAGGCCTGACTCTCGAACCCGAAGTCATGCAGGTTTTGAGTCTGTTGGAACCCTGGAGCTTGGATCGTGTGCAGAACGAGATCGAGAAGCTTTTTCTGATGGGGGATGGTGGCTCCGTCGATGGCATGCAGGAGGTTTCCGCTCCGGTACGTGCCGAAAAATTCGTGGAGCATTTCCTGGCACGTCAGCGACAAAAAACTTGGGGAGCACTGCTGGAGTTGTCGGCCTCTCCTGAGGAATCCCTGCCGTTGATGGGATTGCTAGCGTGGAATTTGCGGCATCTGTCGATTGCAGCATACGACCGTGCACATGGCAGCCGAAATCTGAAAGTCCATTCCTTCGTCGCTGAGAAGCTCCAGCGCTGGTCGCGCAACTGGACTCTCGACGAGGTGGTTCAAGCCCAATCCGCGCTGGCCTCAATGGACTTTGATCTCAAGCAGACGGCGAAGCATCCGTTGGGTTCGTGGGGTTCGATGGTTTTGGAGTTTTGTAGGTAGAGAAAAATCCGCCCTATTAGACTGAAAAAAATCTTTTAGTATTTTTGAAAGTGTTATAAAATGTCATCCAGGCTCAGATGGATAGAAAAATTTTACTGATTGAAGATGAAGAAGAACTCGCGAAGGATGTCGCCAAGTCCATTCAGGATGCTGAGTTTATTTGCAGAGTCACACATTCGGTTCCAGATGCTCTTGTAAAGATTAGGAATGAAAAATTCGATGTCATCCTTCTCGATTTGAAGCTCAAGCAGGGCTCGGGTGTCACTCTGGCCGAAACCATCCGTGCCAACAAAGGTGGATTCAATTATGCAACTCCGATCTTGGTTACCAGCGCACATGTTGACGCAGATGCGCTAGAAAATCTAAAAAGCCTGGTCAACGGGTTCATGGTAAAACCTTACAATTCGGACGCACTGATCGATAAGATCAAGCAGTTATTACCTAAGACTTGACTGAGAGCCAAATAACTATTCCTTAGCGTCGAGTTAATAATCCTCTTGCGATCATACAAGGAAAGTCAAATCAACTTCTAAAACTCATTCGAGCCGGAAAGTTTACCCAGGAGATGGGGATCCAAGAATTGCAAAAGATAGAAGCAACTTCGGAGCGAATTGCCAAAATCATTCGGGGTTTAAGATCATTTTCACGAAATGCTGACAAAGACCCATTTGAAACCATTGAATTAAAAACCATTTTAGAAAACGTCGCTAGCCTTTGTTCTGAAAAATTCAAAGCGAATGAAATTAAACTAAAAATGGGAGCATTCCTGCCGTGACTGTGCATTTCTAAGGGCATCGTTGAAGATCATCAAGGCGAACTAAAATATGACTCCTCCTGCCCTAATACTTGTTTTGTGATTGAGCTGCCGTTAAGCAGAGCAAACAAAAGCATGCCCGACGCACAACCAGCTCTACGCCATTCAATCCTTCGGCGAGAGAAAAAAACGAACCCTGGCATTTTGGTACGTTAGCATGCTATAATCAAAAAATGAACTTAACTATTGAGAATTCTTGGTGGTTTACGGGGGGACTTTGGCAGGATTCTGACCTGAAGCGGGTAAAAAACTCGTCTCTTCTGTATCGCCCCAGCCCGATTTTACCCCAAGAATGTCTTCCAGATTCCGTGTTTACTCTGCGGGGCCCGAGACGAGCTGGCAAGACCGTAGCGTTGAAGCTTTTAGTCGCAGAAATGATTGAAAAAGAGCAATTCCAACCTCATCAAATTGTTTGGCTGACCTTTGAAGGTCTAAGAACCCTCGATCAAGCCGAAGCCTTGTTGATTGAAGCGGATCAGAAGCACCATCCATTGGTTCTCTTGATTGACGAAGTGACTTCTCTAGTGGGTTGGCAAAAGGTAATCAAAAAAATGAAAGATCTGGGTTTTTGGCAGAACACCTGCCTGATCTTGACTGGAAGTTCGGCCTACGACTTGAAAGCAGGCGCCGAGCGGATGGCTGGAAGGCGTGGCAAGAGCGCTCATCCCGATCGAGTGTTGCTGCCCATGAGCTATCAACAGTTCCTTCAGCAACCCTTGATCCAAAATGCAGCCTCGCCGACTCATCTTTACCTGCAGTCGGGCGGATTCCCGTTCAGGGTGGAAGGAGTGGTTGAATCTCTCCAAAAAAATATTCCCTACGATAGCCAGGATCGATTCCAGATTTTTGATGATGTATTTTTCTATGAAATACATAGAAGAAAATTAGAGCGGGGGATTGCCATCGAAATCGTGCAGCGGCTTTCCTCCATCGGTGTTTCTGCAATCAGTTTTGATGCTTTTTCGAAGCAGACCAGCGTGACCAGAGAAACCATTCGGCGTTATTTGAGCGCTCTGGGGGACAGTTTTCTCCTGGCTACGATTTCTTCTTTTGACACATCCAGAAACCGAGTGGCTCTTAAGAAGGATAAGAAAATCATTTGGGTTGATCCAGGAATCTCTGAGTTTGGTTATTGGCTTGGGCTAGCTCCAAAACCCAGTGATGCTCAGAAAGCGGAATGGATCGTGGGCGCAGAGCTCTTGCGCCGTTATGAGAAGCGACTTTGGGAAGGGCTATCCGCCCCACGAAACGTCTACACTTGGAAAAGCTCGAGCGGAAAAGAGGTGGATTTCCTGGTGATCGATCAATCTCGATCATTAAAGGATCCCTTTGAGGTCAAATACCAAAATCAAATCCAGGATTCAGATTTCCTGGTTATGGAGAAGGCTTTTCGCCGTGGGACTTTGATCACTGCTGCCACGGAGAAAAAACGGACTCAAAGCCTCGCGCTGCCGCTTGAACAATGGCTAAAGGGCTTTTAATTCATATATTTTTGTAAGGATTAACCGACAAAAAGAGGTTAGTTTTTATTAAGCCAAAAGCAAATCCCTCCGATCTGTATCTGTGTTGCAAAACGAAGTGCCTTTTGAACTCCACGAGATATTCGTGTCTCGGACCGACTTGCGAGGCATTATCCTGTCTGCCAATGAGACATTTGTGCGGATATCGGGGTACCCGCGTGAGAAGCTGCTAGGCGCTCCTCATAACATCATTCGCCATCCTGAGATGCCACGCTGCGTATTTAAGATCTTGTGGGACCATCTTCAGGCTGGGAAGCCCATCTCGGCCTATGTCAAAAACAAGGCGAGTTCAGGCCTGCCTTATTGGGTTTTGGCAAGCGCGATTCCGATACACAACGGATATTTATCAGTTCGGATCAAACCGAGTTCTGCGGTACTCAAGTTGATTCAAGGCCTTTATCCAGAAGTATTGGCTCACGAGAAAAAAACAAACATGGAATCGGCAGGTCAGTTTTTGATGGAGAACGTCAAGAAGCTTGGCTTCTCCAGTTATCCCGCATTCATGGCTTATGCTTTTCAGTCCGAGATCCCTGCATTCCTGGAGGCATGCGAGCGCCAGCCCACCCATTTAGGGGTGCCCAGCACTAGCCCAGTGTTGGAGCAGATGTTGGATCAGGTGGCGCAAACGGCCTCGAATCAGAGCTTCAGTTTCAAAAAACTCGCAAACATTACCCAAATGGAAGCAGCGTATCGAGAGCAGTCCAAAAAACTGATCACTCAATCCAAAACCATGGACTATCTTTCATTCAATATGTCCGTGCGTGCGCACAAGCTGGGAAGAGATGGAAGCGGCCTTGCAATTATTGCACAAAATTTTCATAAGTCGGTCAACGGATTTTTGAAACAGGTCAATGTGATTGAACTGAAGGCTAGCCGTTTGAAGGAGGCCATTGATCAGTCGGTTGTCGACAACAGTCTCACCCTGCTTTTATCAGTCATGTTGAAAAACTACACATCGGAGTGCATCGGAAAAACCTCTGATGCTTCAGCCATTCACGATCTCCTGATTTTGGGCAATAGCACCAAAGAATTTTTCAATCAGAGCGTTTCATCTCAGCTCCAATTGATTTTAGAAATTCAGGATCTTTTGCAGGAATTCGAGCTTCTCAAAAGAACCTACACCACGCTTGATATGATTTGTCAGGGCGGGCGGCTGGAAGGAGCCAGGACTCAAGAGGTCAACCAGGCCTTCAAATCTTTCTTGGATTCCATGAATGGTCTGGTTGAAAAAATCAAAGGCCCCCATGAAGGCCTAAAACAGGGTTTGACTGAAATGCTGGCTCAAATTTGCTTAATCCATGCGACAGCAAAGAATTCATCGCTGCTTCTTTTTAAATTAGGATTGATTACTAAATTGCTCGTGGCTGACGAAACGCCTATCGAAAGGGTGGCTTCATGAGGAGGATTTTCAAGCTTGGATGAATTTGTAGAGGTTTTTTGCGACGAAGCCGTGGATTTGCTGACGAGGTGGGAGAGCTGTTGTCTCCAGTTGGATGGCAATGCTTCGCCTGAACTATGGAATGATCTTTTTCGTGTCGCGCATAATCTCAAAGGGACTTCTCGTGCTGTCGGCCTGGAGGCTCTCGGAAACTTTGTTCACAAAGTCGAAGACGTGATCACTCAGGCCAAGTCAGGAGCCCTGGTTGTCAACAAGGGGTTGATCACTTGGCTTCTCAAAGCGCAGGGGATTTTGAGTCAGTGGACTCAGCAGCTGAAGTCGGGGAATTCTGACAATGTTCCCACAGAAGAGTTTTTGCTTGAATTGCAGACACTCACCGCTGGAGCAGGACCTGTTGCTCAACCCGTCACTCAAGCAGAAACCCTAGCCGCTCCAGTCGAAGCAACACCAGCGCCCGAAATAGAAAAAACTGTCTCTCCGGCTCCGCCTAAAGCGGCCGCATCAGCACCCCAGCATTCCAATGCCAGCGCAAACGAGACAGTTCGCGTTTCTGCACAGAAATTGGACCAAATCCTGGAAATGGTGGGAGAGCTTTCGATTCACCAGTCGATTATCTGGCATGCCAAAGATCAGATCGAACAAAAAAATCCGTTGGTCACCAACTCAATTTATCTCGGGAAAAAACTCGTTCGTGATTTGTACGAAAAAGCATTGTCTCTCCGGATGCAGCCAGTTCAGCCTGTGTTTCAACGCTTGGAGCGCAACATCCGTGACATCGCTGCTACGATGGGCAAGGAAGTCAATATTCGTATCTCCGGCGGAGATGTCGAGCTGGACAAAACCGTTTGCGAAAAAATCATCGATCCTCTGACTCACATGGTCCGAAATGCAGTGGATCACGGGGTGGAGTCACCTGAAAAACGGGAGAGTGCAGGGAAACCCAGTGCTGGAACCATTAAGATCGAAGCGATCCAGGAATCGAGCAGCGTTTTACTAGTCATTCAAGACGATGGCAAAGGGCTCGATCCTCAGAAAATTTTTGCGAAGGCTCTCGAAAAAGGGCTGGTGAAAGAAAAAGATCAGCTGAGTGAGAAGGAAATTTTATCTCTGATTTTCCTCCCAGGGTTTTCCACTGCCGAGAAAGTCACCGAGGTATCGGGTCGAGGAGTGGGAATGGATGTAGTCATGCGATCGGTCGAAGATCTGCATGGTCAGGTGAGCATCGGCAGCGAAGTCGGAAAAGGCACTCGCTTTTCGATTTCATTGCCCACGAGTCTGAGCATTGTCGATGCTCTGATTTTCCTGATGGATGGAATCAAGTTTGCCGTCCCTGTGTCTGCGGTCGAGGAAGTTTTGAACCTGGATGATTATTCGATGGAGCAAGGAGCTCGAATGCTCAAATTTCGTGACCATGTGATTCCTGTCCTTCAACTTTCTGACTATCTCAAATTCTCCACCTCTGCTCCATCACAAACGAAAGATCCAAAAAAATCAGCAATTTTAACCCGGCTGAGCGGGAATCTGCTCGCCTTCAAGGTCGATGAAGTCATCGGTGAGCAGCAAATCGTAGTGAGGCAATTGTCCCCCGGGATGGCAGGAGCGTTTGGGTTTTCGGGAGCGACTATTTTAGGCAATGGAGAACCCGGGCTCATTGTTGATTTTTCAGCAATATCAAAAAAATATCTCGGCTCAGTTAGGCCGAGCGAGGTGGCAGCATGAGTGAACCAGTAGTTGTTGATCATCGTTATCTTGTTTTTACGCTTGGAGTAGAATGTTATGCGACTCCACTTTTGGAGGTGAGGGAGGTCGTTGAATATCAACCTCCCAAAATCATGCCCAATATGGCGCCTCATTTTGCAGGAGTCATTAATATCCGAGGCTCCATTGTGGGCGTTGTTGACCTTCGAAAAAAATTGAGTGTGCAAGAGCAAAACGGAGCAAAACCGGTTTTACTCGTCTGTGATACCACTCAGGGTCTTTTGGCTGCGGTAGTGGATCGGGTAGATTCCGTAGCCGAAATTTTGGACGAGCTGATTGATAAAAATCCGCCGGTTCAATCTCGAATTCCCACAAATTATCTCTATGGCGTGGCCGATCTCAAAGGGCGTTTGATTACAGTGATCCATTTACAAAAATCGATGTCCGAGGACCAGATTTCTCGGGCAGTTGCATAAGGACGGTGAAATATGAATCTCTACAGTAAATTGAGCTTGTCTAAAAAAATGATTTTCCAATGTCTGTTGAGTCTGGGGGTAATTTGCGGACTCAACTACTACCAATTCCTGGGCTTGACCGAGCGTTCCGCAAACACCGTCAAGGAGGGCTACCACTCAGAAGCAGTCCGGCTTCAAAGAGCTATCGCGATGGAGCTGAGTGAGCGATATGGAGAAGTTCAGGACCTTGCTCAAAACGAGGTATTTCGAGGAGAAGACACTTCAAAAATGACATCCGTGTTGAACAAGTATGCTTTTCTCCACCCAAATTATGATTTGATTGCTTATGTCGACATGCGTGGGGAGTTAGTTGCTTCGAACACTCGTGCCCCGGGCGGAGCCATCTCTAGTAAGAGCCTTTACGGCTACAAATTTTCAGACTCACCTTGGTTCAAGGCAGTAATGAACGAAAAATATACTGAGGACGCAAAAAAAGGATTGATTGGAACTTATGTCGAGGACGCGCAGTGGGATCCTTTGTTGGAAGCGGCTTTCAACAAACCACGCTTCGGAAATGGATTCTCAACCGTCGTTAAAGATCCTCAAGGTCAGATCATCGGAGTCCTTACAGCACGATCCAACTTCCGTTGGGTCGAGAATCATTTCAAAACGGCTTTTTTGAATATCGCAGAATCAGCCACAGGCTCGAAAGCGGCAGAGCTGACGTTGATGAATGGCAAAGGTTTTGTCATTGTCGACCACGATCCTGCCCGCCGTGATGGGAAGAACGAAGCGAATCGTGATCCGGAAGTCCTTGGCAAACTGAACTTGGTGAACGCGGGTGTGGAAAGCGCGAAAGCCATTAAGGATGGAAAGTCGGGGATCATGGAGTCCATTCATGCTCGAAAACAAATTTCTCAACAAGTCGGATATACTCCTGTCACTGATTCGGACCTCCTGGCTTCGTTCGGATGGGGGGTTTTGGTGCGCCTACCAACCACTGCTGCCATGGATGTTTTCAAAGCAATCAGGAGCCAGTACCTGTGGACGCTCGGAGTATCGGTCGGACTTTTGTTTTTTGCGATGCTATGGCTCACATCCACTTTGAGCAAATCGCTGGTCTCATCTGCGCAGGGACTCAGTATGGGAGTCGAGGCGAATCAAAAAATCTGCAAGGAAATGCAAAACACGGCAGGGGAGGTGGCTAATACTTCGTGCGAACAAGCTTCTGCCATCCAGGAATCAGTATCCGCCCTCAGCGAAATGAACAGCATGGTCGCCCTGACTTCCAATAATGCAAAAAATGCATTTGAGGCAGCTCAATCCACGGCTAGTCGAGCTAGTGAAGGAAAAAATACCATGTCAAAAATGGTGGAGTCGATGTCTGAGCTCCAGAATTCGAATAAAAACCTCCAGGATGTTGGGACAATCATTAATAATATCTATGGAAAAACTGGCGTGATTAACGACATTGTTTTCAAAACACAGCTCTTGTCATTCAATGCTTCGATCGAGGCGGCGCGTGCGGGTCAGCACGGGCGAGGGTTTGCGGTAGTCGCTGAAGAAGTAGGAAACCTGGCGCAATTGAGCGGGAAGGCTGCGAACGAAATTGAGTCGCTCTTGAAAGATAGCCAAAAACAAGTGTCCGCGCTTTTGGAAGTAATTGAAAAACGGGTTCAAGAAGGCACGTTGGTGACTCACGAGGCAGTTAATGCTTTCAATCAAATTTCAGAAAATGTGCAAGCGGTGTCTAACCAACTCAAGGGCATCAGCGAGGCAACAGAACAGCAGCAGCTGGGAATCCAGCAGACGCAGACCGCGATGACGCAACTCGAGAACTCAGCGCAGAGAGCCAGTCAAATGGCTCAAAATTCTGCAGGATTGACGCGGGATTTTGCTGTGAAAAATACCAAGATGGAAGAGACCATCGGGGGGCTTTACCAATTTGTTGTGGGTTTAAGTATGAAGCGTCAGAGCGGAAGCTCCACGATTGCAGTCAAGGAATCACTGCAGGAGATCGAGGTGCCTCAACAGGCAGCTTCAAATGTAATCCCGATCATGCCGTCGCAGCTGCACGATTTCAAATCGGCAAGCATTGATGCCAATCATGATTCATTCAAGAAATCGGCTTGAACCTCATGTCAGCAGCAAAAGCAGAACTTTCCGTAAGTGAGCAGGATTTGATTTACCAGGCGATCGAGGAACTATCTGGAATTCCCAATATTCAGAAATACCGAAAAGCGCTTCCCATGGATTTTTTCCACCGACGCATCTTGGAACTCAAGCTTCCTGGGGTTGCCGAATACTTGCGTTGGGTTCGCACGGACCCGCGCGAAAGAGATGTTTTTGTTTCTCTGACAACAATTCATACCACGTTTTGGTTCCGGGAAGCGCCGCATTTTTCAAAGATCAGAGGCATTTTGGAGGAGCAGTTCAAAAAAAATCCAGCCTTGTCCATTCGCGTCTGGTCTTCTGCCTGTTCAACGGGCGAGGAGGTTTATTCCTTGGGCATGTTGCTCGAGACCTTTCGCCTCTCTCATCCAGGGTTTCAATACGAAATCCTCGGAACAGATGTGGATGCGATCGCGGTCGAGCGGGCTCGAATGTGTCTCTATCCTCAGTCTGCGATGAATGAGTCATTGGAGCCCTATCGCTCCCTGATCTGGGCCGGCTCTGGGCCAACTCAAGGATGGTTCACGCTTTCTAAAGAAATTCGATCCAGGTGCCGTTTCGACAAACACTCACTGGTGGAGGTTATTCCTGCTGCTTATAAGGAAAATTTTGATTTTGTTTTGTGCCGAAATGTTTTGATCTATTTTGATCCAAAGACGGTCAGCAACACAGTCGCTCAGCTGAGTGATTCGCTCAAACCCGGCGGTCTTTTGATCTTGGGCCACAGCGAAAATCTTGAAACTCCGCCATCCTACCTGGCTTCAGCAGGAAACTCTTGCTATCAAAGACGCTCGACCGGATCGGGAACTCAGTTCGCAAATTTACGTTTGGTGCAAAATCAGCCTGAGCATCAGCCCATTGTTCTTTTGGTGGATGATTCGCCTGCCATTCGAAAAGTCATGGGCTCGCTTCTGGAAAAAAATGGCATGAAGATTTATCATGCCGAGAGCACCGTAGAGGCAGACCAGATTCTTCAACGCACTCCCGAAATTGAACTCATCACACTCGACATCCACATGCCTCTTGAAAATGGCCCCACATGGCTGGAGAGATTTCGCAAATCGGGTGGCACCTTGCCTGTGATCATTGTCAGTGACTCTTCGTCACAGGAGGCCGAAGAAGTTTTTGGTATCCTGACTCATGGTGCGCAGGAGTATTTCGTAAAGGGTGATCTGCAGAAGAGTCCGGAAGTTCTTGTGAGCAAGATCAGGGAGCTGGCTGGGAATAAAAAAAAGGCAGCTGATAGCGGCATCACGATACCCAGGGCCTCGGAACTCAAGCTGCAGTTCAAGCCGGATCTCATTGTGATCGGAGCAAGCACGGGCGGTCCTGAAGCACTCACGAGTCTCCTGAGAAACATCCCGAAAGGGCTGCCACCCATCATTATTGTTCAGCATATTTATCCCAGTTTTTCGAGCGCGTTCGCCAAGCAGCTCTGTAAAATCTCGGGGTATCAGGAAGCCAAGATGGAACAACCTACTGTAGAGTTGAGCGATGGAAATATTTATATTGCGC
Organism: uncultured Bacteriovoracaceae bacterium; assembly: GCA_964364175.1. Classification (GTDB taxonomy): domain Bacteria; phylum Bdellovibrionota; class UBA1018; order UBA1018; family UBA1018; genus CAYILR01. The sequence goes on along the minus strand of CAYILR010000003.1, from coordinate 44,582 downwards.
ACGATGACTATCACCTGATGGTTTCGAGGAACCAAGGAAAGCTCTACGTCAATCAGGACAAAAGTCCGGCAGTCAATGGACATCGACCCAGCGTCGATCAGCTTTTTTCTTCGGTCGCAAAAATTTCAGATCTGAAAGTCGTGAGTTTGCTTTTGACGGGAATGGGCAGAGATGGAGCTACGGGGATGTCCGAACTCAAGAAATTGAAGCACAGTTTTAATCTGGTTCAGGATGCTGCTTCTAGCGTCGTTTATGGAATGCCCAGAGAAGCCGCAAAATTAGGAGCGGCTCATTGCCAAGCGAATATTGCCGAGGCGAGAAAATTCCTTGAAGACCTATTGAATAGCCACAACCGCGGATAGCGGCAATGAATTTTCTCCCTGCGGCCAATGGCTGGTGAGAGACGCATAATTCTTGGAAGTCTCTCCCGGGTGTTGCACGGAAATAAACAATGTTTCTCCGTCCGGTGTGAAGCAGGGACCTGTGAACTCCGCAGCGACAGGCGACGATGCAAATCGAAACGGCTTGCCGGAGTCGGGCCCGTCCATAGGGACACAAAAAAGCGCATTGTTGCCAAAAGATTCATAGGGTTTTTGGTAGAGCTTGGATCCCGTGACATCGCAGGTGAACCAAAGATCTCCCGCTGGATCAAAAACCAAATTATCGGGGCATGCGAACCCGGTTGCCGGCCCTCCCGTCAAAAAAGTAGAATGGGAGAACTCGAGCGCGAGCGGATTGGAATCTTTTTCCTCGATCTTCAGGATCGATCCAAAAAAATCGCCTTTTTTGGCGTGATTCGTGAGTGCTACCAGGATGGATCGGTTGAGAGGATCGACCTCAATATCTTCCGGACGATGCAGGGGCGTCCCTCCCACGAGCAATGCTGCCTCACGCGTGTAAATCAAAACATCCATCGGATTGGCAAACCAGCTCTTCAACTTGGGTTGTTGATGCCAATCCAGCGGAATCCATCGACCCGTTTCGAGTTGCGCTACATAAAGCGTGCCATGGTCCAGAGTGCCTGGGCGATCCGCAATGAATTTGTAAATACATCGATCCGGTTGATCATCCCCCATGTAGACAACGCAACGTTTTCCACGCCCTTGAGTGACGGTGGCTGCTTCATGCCCGAAGCGCCCCAGGGACGTTAGCTTGCGTGCTGAGCCAGACCTCGGATCGATTTCCACGACCCATCCATAGTGCTCGGGCGGGCGGCTTTCCACCGTCTCCCAACCATAGAGGCAGGCCGCAGTGGAAATTTTCCCAGTACTGCCGTGGCGTGAGTAGGATCGATCGCCATAGAAGTGATCGAAATTCTCCTCGCAACTTAAAATCGTCCCCCACGGAGTCATCCCCCCGGAGCAATTGGCCAGAGTTCCTTGAGCCATCGCCTTGCCAGCGATCGAATGTCCTCCCGCAAAAGGAATCGGAGTTTTTGCAGAAAATCTCCGATTCAACGGATCTCCCACCACTGGGGACCACTGACGGGTTTTTTGATCCCGGCGGATTCTGACCAAAGTTCCACCGACTTCATCTTGCTCGCGCGCGACTTCAGCCGGTTTTCGTTTTTCGCCGGGGGAGACTGTGCGTTTTGAAATAAAAAGCGGATTCATGTCCTCGTGATTAACCCAAAGGAGAGCATCATCCAGATTGCCGGGATTGAGGGGAATGAACGCCGTGTAATCACAGTCGGACCCCACGCTTAGCCCAGGGCCGATGGTGTCCCCTGATTTCAGGATCACGTGAGAGTTAAAATTGGAGGGGATGATGAGTTCATCTTTTGTGCTGGGCTGGATGGCAGCGAAGGGCCAAAGATTGGCGCGCGTATGAGGTCCAAGAGGAGCAGTGCGCACCCGCGGCCTGGAAGTTGAACAAGCTGAAAGGAAATGTGAGGCCAGCAGCGGGCCTGCCGCCGTCAATGCAGCCGAGCGGCCCAGAAATTTTAGGAAATCCCGGCGATCTATTATTTTGTCCCCCATGGCGAATGGACTCATAAAATAAAATCTATTTTTTGCGATCCGATTTTCAGAAAGCCAGTAGCGGGTTTGAGCGGTTTCCCGTTGAGCTGAAGCATGGATTTGAATTCACCGCTGAAAGAGGTTGTTTTTTTATTGAGGAGCTTCCCGTTCGAAGATTGAAATGAAATTTCAATTCCTTGTTGTTCCATTTTAGGAGTGATTTTAATGTGCAATGTCATCTGAATTTCATGAACGTCTTTCAGGTTCCTAAATTTGACGTGGACCGGGAAGGGTTTCAGGCCGATGGTGACATTTCCTTCGATATCGCATCCGGGAGCAAACTGAGTTTTGTAGGGAACCGGCTGTTGCATCAGCAGGAGCTGAGCCCACTGTTGGGGTGGGACTTTGGGGCAGCTTTTGACTGAGAAGTCGGGATTTTTTGCTAGAATTTCGTTTTTTGCATCGGACGACTGAAAAAGTTTAAACACGGAAATAATCGCGCTCGCCTGTTGTTGAGTGGCATCTGGCTCGGCTGCGGCAAAAGCATTCGAAGCAAAATTCGAAGAAAAATTCAGAGAGAAAAAGATCAGAAGTAGATTCATAAACACAGATATGTCATGGCCCGCGGGTTTTGGGCAAGCGGTCAAATTTTGTGTTCAGCTTTGAATGAAACCGGTTTCAGAATAAACAAAAGGCCCCGGAATTGATACCCCGGAGCCTTTTTTGAAATTTGGAAAAACTGAAATTAACGTTTTGCAGCGGATTGAATCGCAGCAGGAATGTTTTTCTTCACAAAAAGAGTCAGACGGCTGATTTTGCGAGCAGCGCGGGTTTTTGGAATTGCGCCTTTGCTGGCAGCTTTGCTGAGGGCTTTTACAGCCATTGTGTAAGCTTCTTTGGCTTTTTCGACGTCTTTGCTTTTGAAAGCTTCGATTGCAGTTTTTAGAACACTTTTGGTTTTGGACCGAACGATTTGATTACGTTCTTGTCGTTTGTCTGCTTGTTTTGCCCGTTTGGTGGACTGTCTGGTATTTGCCATAAATGGCTCCTTTATTCACCGGAGGTTATTATTATAATTAACACAGAGCTCCGGTTCGTCGGCGTATATACCAGAAATGATTCTGAAATTCAAATTTTATGTGATTTTAGCTGGTTTATCCCAGCCATCTCTTCATTTTCTCTTCCCCGAAGAACTGAATCGCAGCAAGTGCATTGTGCGTCTGGCAAAGTAAACGAAGATTAGCCGGTTCTGTTTTTCCACCCACGCTCCAAGGGTGGATGTGGTCGATTTGGAGCCTGTGTTTGGAGTCACATCGCTTTTTGGTTGTTGGATCTATGTACTCGCACTGGCCTTGAGCTTTTTTGAAAATCTGGGATTTAATAGGAACTGGAATGTATCGGGATTCAGAATTAACGCAGCGTTTAGCGGCCGGCCGAAGTTCTGAAATGGGAGTGGTTTCTTCTTTCTGTATTTTTTGCATCGGATCTTTTTTCTTTAAGTATTCTTGAAGAGTGAGTTTCAGAACCTCGTTGTAGCTCGATTGCCCTTTGAGTTCCTGAAAGCGCTTCAGCAACTCCATCGTTTCCTCATCCGCTATGACTGTGAGTTGAGTCAGTGTATCAGTGACTGGTTTTTGGGATTCTTTGGGCACAGCGACGCTAGGAGAGAGAGTTGCGAAAAGTCTCTCCACTTCGCGTTTACTTTTTCCCGAGACCTGTTGAACTAGCTCTCTTTTTTGCTCGGGGCTGAAAATTCTTTTTTCTTCCTTTTGAACTTTTCTCACAAAAGTCTGAACCTGAGCGGCGGTGGTGAGGGACATTTTTCCAGATTCAAACTGTTCTTTGATTTCAGGGAGAGCTTCAAGCAATTGCATCGCACCGATTTTCTCGGATGTTCCTGACTCAGAGTATCCCAGTTCTTTCATGCAATATTTCCAAATTCCATCGTATCCCTTCAGTGCGTAGACTCTGCGGTCTTTGACGACTTGCAGATGATACAAAAGATTCAGCGTAGCATCTTTTTCTGTCCGGGAAGCCTCCAAGGTTCGTGAGTGAATTTCCTCGGAAGAAAGCCGCTTCAGAGATGAATAGTAACTGAGATTTTGTGTGATTGTGTTTTTCATTTTTGCCCCCATGAAAGATGAAAAAACGATTCAGAACAAATATCACAAATCGACTAAAAACATCTATAAAAATGGGTTTTTATCTGAAAATAAAATCCAGAAAATAAACATAATACTCTCTAAGAGTTTCTAGATTTTTAGAATCTGGCAAACTGCTTTTTGGAGTTCTTGAATCGATCCAACTCGTAGTACTCCCTTCATTTCTGTGACTACAAGTTGTCGATTTGGGTCGTAGCCTGTGCCTTCCTCAAAAATCCCCTGGCAGATACCTTGGTCGCCTTGATCTAAGACTTTTTGGCTTTCAATCACGAGCTCAGGGTTTTCTCGTCCTGTCGGAAAGCGAAACTTTTTCTGGACACCGATGCTGGCCGACACATTCACCAGCTTCGCGCCCTTTTCGACGGTCAAACGACCCTGACCTCTAAAAGCCAGGAAAGCATTGTTCCATTGGTCGAATTGCGACGACAGGTGCAAACTGACTTGGTTCAAGGATGCATTCTCCATCAACTCCAGGCCGCCCGTACTCAGGGTTGAATTTTCAATCACTGCTCCAGCGCTCAAGGAAATTCCGTGCTTGATACGACTTAGGTCGAAGCTATAAAAATTCCCGTCGTGAAAATGCTGAATGGGTTTTCTTAGAGTACAGTCATCGAATATGCCAATTTTTGAATTCTCAATTTTGGCTCCGGACCCCAAATGAACGATGAACGGCAGCTCTTCGAATTCACCTTGTCCCCTGGTGCGACCTGCCGCACCAATCACATTCGCCCGCAAAAGACGCGAGCCTTTTTCTAAATCACAGACTTTTTGATTGTTCGAGAGCGCGTGAGGCCACATTGAAAATCCATTGCCTAGAGTGAATTTCTGCCAGCAAGAGGTGTCGATCAGCTCGGAGCCTTCTTCCATTCGCCCGCCACCGCCCAGGATCGAACCGACGCTGATGTAGGCCGAGGGATCCAGACGAAAAACTTCGCCAGCGACTACACCACCGCCATTTTTCCAAATCCGTTTTTTCCCCCATCCGCTGTCGGCGTCGAATACCCCAATTCCCAGTTGATTCATCCGACTGCCTAATACGTAAATCGCTTCGATTTGCGAATCATCCAGCACGGGCCGTTCGCCCGCCAATTGACGATCATATAGGCTCATCAGTAGACGCGTTCCGCTAATCACGTCTGCGATCATTTCGTGAGTGGCCTGAGGAGCAAATGCGTGGAGGCGCTCATGGATGATTTGCAAGACCTGGTCTTGCAGAGAAAGTTTGGAGAGTATGGCAGGTCGAATGTACGTGATCCATCCTTGAGTGCAAGCAACTAGCTCCCGCTGGGCACCCTCGGGCAAAAAAGAAAGAGGAAGGCGCTCGCACCGCTCTTCGTGGGGAATGCTATCGACCAGTCTCAACTCGACCCGAGAATCGAAAATCGATTTTTCAAAAAAATCGAGATTGCTAAGGTTCTCGTCTAATTCCGGGAACTGATTTTGCTTGGATTTTTTCAGATCATAAAAGCCCCGATGAGGGCGATCAATGAGAATAGTGCCCTCAGCAGCACCATAGCTTGCCAACACATGCCCGATCTTGCCTAATTCCCGGACGTGCTCGTCAGACAGTCGGGCTCGAACACCTTGGGTTCCTGAGAGCAGATCAGCTGGAATGGCTTGGCCATTGGGATAAAGCACAACATCGCCGCCCCCCATATCCATGCCGCCACCTCCAGCGATGACTTGAACACCGGAAAGCAGGAAGGCTAGAACTCCTATCGATTGGAAAAACTTCATATTCATAATAATTCGCTCCTTTTTATAATAGTTGTCTAAAAAAGTCAACTTATTTCTTTCTTTCGTGTTGTAACCCAGATTTTTTCTATCAAATAGATTTATTTATTAAATTTTAAATGGTAAAATTTACCAAAAGGTAAACTATGCGAATCTTCGATTTTGACCATTACAAAGACTATGTCCGAGCTTACGTCAAAGAACTTCCCCATCACGGTCGTGGGCAGTACCTCAAAATCGCCCGCCATCTCAAGGTTCACACGACCTACGTCAGCCAGGTTTTTCGAGGGCCAAAAGAACTCAGCCTCGAACAGGCGCTTGCATTGACAGAGTACTTGGGACTGACCGAGCTAGAGACCGAATTTTTTCTGGCCTTAGTTCAACGAGAAAAATCCGGCACGCAGGCGCTCAAAAAACGGTTTCAAAAACAAATCAGCACACTCAAAGAACGTTCTTTGCAAGTGACTCACCGCATCCCTAAGAGCATTCAGCTGACTCAGGCGGACCAGGCACTGTTTTATTCATCTTGGTACTACAGCGCGGTTCGGCTTCTCACCTCCATACCCGGGTACGATACCTCTTCTAAAATCGCCGAACGGCTAGGGCTTCCTCAAAAACTAGTAGGACAGGTGAGCGAATTTTTATTGAGTAAGGGTTTATGTATAGAGCCTCAGGCAGGCCGTCTGGCCATGGGGACCAGCCGAACTCAGATTGGTGCTGATTCTCCGCTCATCGCGAGACACCATGCCAATTGGCGTATTAAAGCCATGGAAAAGCTGGGAAAAGTCCCGGCGTCTTCCCAGGAGGAGTTGATGTTTACTTCTCCGCTCACCCTTTCTCACAAGCAGGTTTCTGAAGTGAGGGAGCTTCTTTTGAGAACAATTGAGGAAATCAGCAAGCGTGTCGAAAAAGAAGAGCCAGAACGATTTTTCTTTCTCAATTTGGATTGGCTGGAGGGATGCTAAGACTCACTCAGAAGTCGTTCGACGTATTTTTCGATCCCGGCTTCCAGTGAGGCGAAAGGGGCCGAGTATCCGGCAGAGCGAAGTTTTTGCATCCGAGCCTCGGTGAAATACTGATACCTTTCCCTGAGGCCCACGGGAGTGTCCATAAACTCTATTTTTTCGGGTTTTTTGAGGGCTGCAAAGGTCGCTCGAGCGAGATCCAGGAAAGTACGCGCCTGCCCGGTTCCTAGATTGTAAATCCCTCGGGTGATGGGTTTTTCCATCGCGAATTTCAAAACGCTCACCACGTCCTCGACAAAAATGAAATCTCGCTTCTGCTCGCCGTCAGCGATTCCGTCTTTATGGCTGCGGAATAATTTCATAGATCCCTTGGACTGAATTTGATCAAAAGCTTGGATGATGACACTGGACATCTTGCCCTTGTGGCGCTCACCGAATCCATAAACATTGAAGAATTTAAAACCGGCCCAGGAAGGAGGATGGATGCCCTTTTTTTCTTCGTCCAAGGCCCAAAGATCAAAGATCAGCTTGGATTCGCCATAGGGATTGAGTGGCTTGAGTAATGCCATTTTTGATTCGTCATCGTCGTAGCTGAGCTCTCCACCACCATAGGTAGCCGCACTGCTGGCATAGACGAATGGAATTTTACGTTCCGAGCAGAGCTTCCAAAGATCTTTGGAGTACTCGATGTTGATTTTTCGCAGGTATTCCACATTCAGCTCGGTGGTATCGGTGCATGCCCCGAGGTGGAAAATGCCGTCGATTTTTTTGTTTTGGGCTTCCGATCGCAGCCATTTTGCGAAGTGATCCCGATCGATTTTTTCTGCCTTTTTTGAGAGCGGATGCTCCTGAGTCCTGCTTTGGAAGTGCGCCAGCGCATCCACCCAAATGACTTCGTGGCCTTGAGAGGCGAGAGAGCGAGCTAGGTTGTCACCAATGAATCCTGCTGCTCCCGTGACAACATAGGTTTTGGATGATCTCTTCGTTTTCATCTGAATAGACATCTAGTGAACATTCTTTTTGATGTTTTTCGGACCCGTCATGAACAGATCTTCCGTCGCTTTCCGTTCTTTTTCTACTCGTTCTGCATAGTCCGGGTCATTTTTTTCGAGCCAAGCATCGGTTATCTGATCCAAATTGGGATTGGCTTTGTCGAGTTTCAAGTAGATCTTTTTTTGATCCAGAGTCACTAAAGTCCACTCAAATGGCACATTTTCCAGTTCGACCAGAGGAGCTTCGACCAAAGTATCGAGTTGGAGTTGCCCGAATACCGACGCGATGGCGTCCACAGAGGTTCCCAACAATTCCTGAATCGACTCGATCCCTTTGGTTTTTGGATCAAAATCCGTGCTGGCATACACAGTGGTTGCCGAGATGCTTCCTTTGGCCAAAAGTGAAATCGCCAGAACGACTTCGTCCAGGAAGATCTGCCCATGAGCTTCAAATTTAGAATTCGACTTGAGCTCTTTTTTGAAATTTTGATTGAATACATCCGTCACCATTTTTAGATAGTCCAATGGCAATGAGGTCGATTGGGTTTGAGACTTAGGTTTTCTTCTTTCCATAAAGCTTAGATCACTCCTTGAGGCAAGCGTTCCTCGATGCGTGAGGGAATTTCTTCGAGTTTGATTTTCTGAGTGAGGATCTTTCTGCCTCGGTGGATTTTCAATGTCAAAGTTTCCGTGGGTTTGTGCTTGAACAACATTTTTTCAACCGCAGTTTGGTCCTCGGTTTTGGTGCCATCGACTTCGGTGATGATATCGCCTTGTTTCAAGCCCGCATCGTCCGCAGGTCCTCCGTCTACGAGATTATAGATCACGATTCCGTATCCGATGGGCAGTTGATAATAGTGTTGCAGGGCAGGCGTGACTTGTTCTGTGAGCACACCCAGCCACGGGCGAGGAACGCGGCCATAGCGTTTCAAGTCCGACAAAATATCCTTGGCTTCGTTGATCGGAATCGCGAATCCCAATCCAGCGCTTTGCATGGTTCTGGAAAAAATCAAAGTATTGATGCCAATGACTTCGCCCTTCATATCGAAGAGAGGTCCACCCGAGTTGCCTGGGTTGATGGAAGCGTCGGTTTGGAGAAAGTTGTCAAAGGGCCCCACGCCAATGGTTCTGTTCTTGGCGCTGACAATCCCGACGGTGACCGTGTGTTGCAGACCGAACGGATTGCCCACCGCAAATACGCCCTCTGCGATCCGGACTTTGTTCGAGTCACCCAGACTGACGGGTTGGACTTCGGGCACTTGTTTTTTGTCGTCGCGGACTTGGAGGAGCGCGATGTCCATTTTTGGGTCTTTTCCAATGATTTTGGCACGGAAATTCCTCTTGTCCTTGAGAGTGACTTGAACTTCGGTGGCTTGAGCAATGACATGATAGTTGGTCAGGACGTAGCCATCTTTGTCGATGAAGAATCCCGATCCAAGAGAGGTCTGTTTGCGTTCTTGAGGCATCCCCCAGAACTGCATGAAATCCTCCCATCCCTGAACGCGTGTGTTCATCACAGTGACTGTGCTGACGTTTACGACGCCCGGGAGAACTTTCTCAACCAAGTCAGGGAGTTCGGCGCTGGTGACAAAGGACGCATTTGCTGAAAAAGGAAGCCAGGTGAGGCAAAATGACAAGAAAACAGTTCGCATAGTCTCCCACTACCAATACTTGACAAGTGCGTCAAATACCTCTATTTCCGCGGCTGCATGAGGATGTCTAAATATCAGGTTTTTTTGGGGTTAGTTGTATTTGCAACTGAGGCTAGCGCGAGTTTGGGTGGGGGCGATTTGCGGGCACCCTACCGAGCGGAGTTGCAAAGCATCTTTCAGACCATCGAAAACAACTATGCTCCGTTGGAACTCAAATCGCAGACCATCGGTTTGAACTGGGACGAGACAAAAGCCAGTTTTTTGAATCGCCTGGAAACCGTGAAAAGCACGAACGAGTATTATTTCATGCTGGCCGACCTTTTGAACGGCTTCAATGATGCTCATATTTCCGTTCAGTTGCCGTCAGATTATGAAATGACTTTGCCTCTCCAGTTGGTTCATGCTGAGGGAAAAATCATTCTTGGATCCTTTGATTCTGCCTCTTTTGCATCTCACGATTGCAAAGCTCAAGTGGGTGATGAGGTGATTCAGATGAACGGTTTCACCTTGGATCAAATTCAGGCCTCCAGCCCCTACTTTCGCAAAAATGGAAATGATCTGACCAATCGATCGGCTTTTGCCCTCTCGCTCAGCAAGCTACGCCAAGCGTCTGGACTGGCTTTTCCTTATTATAAGGACGGTGCTTTTTCTCAAATCAAGTTTCAATCCGTGGATGGAGAGATTCGAGACTGCACGCTAGGCCACCATATTTCTGGAATTCCTCTATTAGGTAAGAAAATCGGTGAGAGTACGCTGCCACTCTCGTCCAAAAGGTTATTATCCTTTGCGGCGCCGAGTGAGGAGAGTGACGAACTGCCTGCGCTGGTGCGTACAATCCAGGGTTTAACTGAGGAAGACTTGCAGTGGATGAGTCGGATTCACAAGGTGACAGCTGCGTACGATCATTTGTTTCGAACGTCAGTGGACATGGCTGCAGCAGGAATTGAAATCGGAAAGTTTGCCCCGTTTTTCAAGCTTCCCAAAAATTTTAAGCAGATCAAACCGACGTTTGGAAAAAACGTCCTGATGTCTTCGGGATTGTTGGTGGGAACATTCCGTTATCAAGGCAAGCGCGTGGGGTTCATCCGGATTCCCAATTATGTGCCGTCGAACATCATGATGTCTTTGTTTAGTTTGCGCTACTACATCGCAAAATTGCAGGAGCAATCGGACTATCTGGTGATTGATCAAACCAATAATCCGGGGGGTGCCGTGATTTTTTCGGACCTCATCATTCGGTCCTTGGTGGGCGAGTATGATGATAACAAGCACTTGAAATTCCGTGTGAAACCTACTCAAGGGTTCTTGCGCATCTACATCGGATTGCTCAAGGAACTTGCTGAAATCGCGGGCGTGATGAACAGCCCTGTTTTGGATGCAATGATGGAAGCATTGGCCGCAGATTACAAAAAAATATATGCCGCCTATGCTCAAGGCCAATCTTTGAGTGAACCGGTTTCGCTCAAAACCATGGCAGAATTCATGGAATTTGCCATTGATCAGCAAACCCAGAGATTACCCTTCAAAGGAGTGCTGTCTTTGATTGCGGGTGCGAAAGTTTTCGAGAGACAAACCTATACCAAACCCGTGTATTTCATGATCAATGAACTGGATTTTTCCGGTGCTGACGCAACCCCTGCTACTCTGCAGGATTACGGCCGTGCAAAATTGATCGGTGTTCGCACAGCTGGAGCAGGTGGAACCGTTGAAGAGTTCCAGAATTCGGTGATGAATCCGTTCTCATACCGACTGACGACCAGTTTGATGCTTCGTAAGGATGGGAAGTACGTTGAGAACTATGGGGTCCAGCCGGACATTGAATTCAAGGTGTTGAGAAGCGACTACATCGATGGATTTAAGAATTACCTGCCCCGTTTGATGCGAGTCATTGATTCGGATTTGATTAAATAAATTTAATGAAGTAGACCCATATCTTATGGCGAGATACCTGAGGATGGGGCTGGTATTGGCGATACTCTATTATGTTTTTGCGCTGGCTTGGGGGGATGACCCGGGCTCAGGCAGTCGCATATTTCAAAAGAACCTTGAGCAACAGCGACTCTCGGAATAAGACTATGAGCATGTCACGCGATGTCGTCATTGCCGGAGTAGCCAGAACCCCCATCGGAAGTTTCCAGGGCAGCTTGTCCAGTTTGCCAGTGCCGCGCTTAGGTGCAGTTGCGATCAAGGCTGCGATCGAGCGCGCTGGAATTCAACCCAACCAAGTTTCAGAAGTCATCATGGGAAATGTACTGACCGGCGGAGTGGGGCAAGCCCCGGCCCGGCAGGCGGCAATCTATGCGGGGATTCCGAATCAGGTCCCAGCGCTCACGATCAATAAAGTTTGTGGAAGCGGGATGAAGGCCATCATGCTGGGGACGCAAAGTATTTTGTTGGGTGATAGCGAAGTCGTCGTGGCTGGCGGGATGGAGAGCATGAGTAATGCTCCGTATCTGTTGCCCACGGCACGCAATGGGTTCCGGATGGGACACCAGCAGGCGATTGACTCCATGATTTTGGATGGCCTTTGGGATCCCTACAATAACCAACACATGGGTAATTGCGCTGAGCTCTGCGCTCGAGAAAAAACATTCACGCGAGAGGAACAAGATCGTTTTGCAATCCAGAGCTTCAAGCGTGCGCAAGAAGCTCAGAAGTCTGGCAAATTTGCGGGCGAAATTGCGCCCGTCGAGATCCCCGGAAAAAAAGGCGAAATCACCAAAATCGATACGGACGAAGGACCAGGGAAAGCTCAATTTGAAAAAATGCCTGGCCTCAAGCCCGTATTCGACAAAAATGGCAGCGTCACGGCGGCCAACGCTTCTACTTTGAATGACGGTGCCTCTGCTCTTGTATTGATGTCAGCCGACAAAGCCCGCGAGAGTGGCGTGAAGCCTTTGGCGAGAATTGTTTCGTGCGGCACCAACGCGCAAGCGCCTGAGTGGTTTACGACTGCTCCTGCCGAAGCCATGAGGCGTGCGCTGAAGAAAGCGAACTGGGAAGTCAGCTCGGTCGATTTATTTGAGGTCAACGAAGCATTTGCAGTGGTGGCATTGGCTGCGCAAAAAGAGCTGCAGATTCCCGAGTCCAAGTTGAATATCTGGGGTGGGGCAATTTCGCTTGGGCATCCGATTGGTTCGAGCGGCGCGAGGATTGTGGTGACTTTGATTTCTGCTCTTCAGGCCACGGGCAAGAAACGCGGCCTGGCAGGAATTTGCATTGGCGGCGGCGAAGGCACTGCGATCTGCGTCGAAATGCTCTGAAGCGGGAGTTTAAATAAAATGGGTTTAAATAAAGTAGTCAAAGATGCCCGCGAAGCCACGCTAGATATTCCTGACGGGGCTGTGTTGGCGCTGGGCGGGTTTGGGCTCTGTGGAATCCCGGAGAATTGCATCGCGGCTCTTGTCGAAAAAGGGATCAAGGACCTCACCTGCATCTCCAACAACGCGGGAGTGGATGATTTCGGAATTGGTCTGATGCTCCAAAAACGCCAGGTCAAAAAAATGATTTCGAGTTATGTCGGAGAGAACAAACTTTTCGAATCGCTCGTTCTTTCTGGCGAACTGCAGGTGGAATTGAATCCTCAGGGGACCTTGGCCGAGCGCCTGCGTGCGGGTGGAGCTGGGATCCCTGCTTTTTTCACCCCTACGGGTGTGGGCACGATCGTTGCGGATGGCAAGGAAGTCCGCGAGTTCGACGGCCGCAAGTACGTTCTGGAGCGAGCACTCCGCCCTGATTTTGCACTGGTCAAAGCTTGGAGAGGCGACGCTCACGGAAACCTCGTATTTCGCAGGACCGCTCGCAACTTCAATCCCATGGTAGCAGTGGCTGGAAAAATCACGATTGCTGAGGTCGAGGAGATTGTACCCGTGGGTTCGATTGATCCAGATCAAGTGCACATCCCTGGAATTTATGTGAAGCGAATTTTCCAGGGTCGCGATTATCAAAAGAGAATTGAAAAACGCACTGTGCAAAAGGGGGGTTCTTGATGTTGACCCGTGAACAAATCGCCCAGCGAATCGCCCAGGAACTCAAAGACGGATATTATGTGAATCTCGGGATCGGTATTCCTACGTTGGTCGCCAACTATATTCCCGATGGGATGACGGTGATTTTGCAGAGTGAAAATGGCTTGCTGGGGATCGGGCCTTTTCCTAGCGAGTCCGAAGTCGATTCAGACCTCATCAATGCTGGGAAAGAAACGGTCACAGTACTCCCGGGGGCATCATTTTTCTCCAGTGCAGATTCATTCGCCATGATTCGTGGAGGGCATGTGGATTTGACAGTGCTGGGTGCTATGGAAGTCGATGAGACAGGCAGCCTTGCCAACTGGATGATTCCTGGCAAAGTCGTCAAAGGCATGGGCGGTGCGATGGACCTGGTTGCAGGCGCAAAAAATGTCATTGTAGCTATGCAGCATGTGGCCAAAGATGGATCTAGCAAGGTTTTGCCGAAGTGCTCGCTGCCATTGACGGGTGTGGGTGTTGTGAAAAAGGTCGTGACTGAGCTGGCAGTCCTGGAAATTCGCCCGGGAGAAGGATTTTTGCTCCTCGAACGTGCTCCGGGTGTTAGTGTGGAGGAGATCCGGAAAGCTACGTTGGGACGCCTGATCATTCCGCCGAGTGGGAATGTCCCTGAGATGCAATACTAAGAAATTTAAAGAAGCTTTAGTTAGCAAGAGGAGAGAGAAAAAAATATGGCAGCTTTTACCAGTGAGAAAAAAAAGGAAGTCAACTTCATTACATGCCCTGAGGCCATGGATGCAACCGCCGCGAAGCAACTCACTATTCTCAGCACAGAATGGCTTTCTTCGGATGCTACATTGCACCTCTTTGACTTTAAGGAGGTCAAAACTCTCGCGAATGCAGCGTACAAGCCCATTATTCTTTTTAAAAGAGCAGTCACTGCGGCTCAAAAAACGGTCTGTTCCATCAACATGTCGCCAGAAATTTTGCAGCAGATTCAGGATGACGGTTTAGACGCGATTTTTACCCCTTGCCCGAGTATTCATGTAGCGCAAAAAAAAGCGGGGATAAAAATGGTTGGTCGGGTCAACCCTGAGTTTATTTCTCCATTTGTCGGGGCTGTCCAAGTGGCTTTGCGTGTTCAGGCGTCGACGCCAGTTACCGCGAAGACTCCATTCGTTAAAAAAGAACCCTATGATACCGGGGTCATGATTGCGGCGATTATCAGTTTAGTTAGCGAAGATTTCACGGGTTCGATTGCGCTTTGTTTTCCTCAGGCTGTTTTTCTAGACATCTACAATAACATGCTCGGAGAGAAAGCGACTGAGATCACCAAGGATATTGAGGATGGAGCTGGCGAGTTGTTGAATATTATCTTTGGACTAGCCAAAGCTAACCTCAACAACCAAAAGGGATATACGATTCAAAAAGCAATCCCGACGGTTCTCACGGGTGAGAAGCTAAGAATCAGTAACTCGAATACTGGAACAACTGTTGTTTTACCTTTCGAGACTAAGGTTGGCATGTTTTTCATGGAAGTGGTTTTCACTTAGGGTAGGCTCTTAGGCATCTTCTTTGGGAAAAAGTGCCCGCACTTTGCGAAGCAGAGCAGGATCAAACTGGGATTGGTTTTGCATTTGCTGAAGTGCTTGCAAAGGTGTCAGCGTAGGTTTTCCTTCTTGAACTCGGGTGAGATAATCAAATTGATCAGCCATGCCTAGGAGCTGAGCCTCTTCGATAATCCGAGGTCCTGGGAGGCCTTTCGGATACCCAGTTCCATCGAATCGTTCATGGTGTTGAAGAATCGCTCTCATCACGATTTCTGGAACGATGAGTTTGCGAGCCTTGATCACATTGATCGAGGCTTCCGGATGAAGTTGATAAAGCGTTCTCTCATCAGCCGTCCACTGATCTTCGGGTTTGCTCAAAATCGAATCAGGGACATCGCTGAGGCCCAGATCGTGAAACATTCCAGCAATGGCCATGATCTCGGGTTTGCTGATTTGAAGGCCAATCGAAAAAAGGGCAGCAAATGAGGAAACTCGGGAGGAGTGAGAATACGTATCGCCGCTCTCACCGACAGCCTGAGAGAGCTTGGAGTACCAGTCGCCAGGATTGTTATTGAGAATGTATTTCGAAACAATCTCTTGTGACTGATTCATGATTTCTTTACCGCTGCCGAAATTGGAATCCTTGGTGGTGTCATTGAAAATACCGACGAATAATTCGCGGACAGCCGATTGGAGCCTGTCCTTGCGCTCTGTTTCGCTGATCGCGGTGCTGGGTTTTCCCAACTCCGCGAGGCGATTCGCTGAATACTCGTAGAATTTAGGAAGTTCTGATTTTTCTACATATACCGAGTTGATTTTGTGTTTTTGGAGTTTTTCGACTCTTTCTTGATCGACAGGGTCACCAGCCCCGGAGTATTTGATGTATTTCTTGTTCATGGGCATGTAGATCGATAAATCAAAATCAAGTTTGGCTCCGGGCTGAATATCGATCAATTTAACTGGTTTATAAATCTTAGGGCCCTTGGGATCGTTTTTTCGAATCTGATCGACGACTGTTTCTTTAAACAGTCCAGAATCAAGAGGCATCAAAAAGGCGTCCGTGAATCCATTTTTGATGAGGAGTTTTCTATCAAATCCTTCTTTTTTTGATGTTACGAAAAAAATTGAGCTGTCAGCGTACATCGACCGAACGGCTTGCGCAATTTCCATGGAAGGCAGCTCCGCAATCCCGGGCCCGCAAGATACAAAAATGAATTTTGTATCGGGAGTGTTCTCCAGCAGTTTCTCAAACTCCGAATAAACTGGGACATCAAAAATTTTAAGCTCAGGGTGGTTTGCTTGGAGCATCACCTTCTGTTCCTGATCGAGCCCTATCGTGAGAATTGAAAGTGCATTATCCATTTTTTTTTAAATCAACTGGGTTTAGGCGCCAGTAATCTTTTTGTGAGCAGCCTCGAGTTTTTCTGTCAGCTGTGCGGGAGTAAAGGGCTTCACCACGTAGTTGCTTACGCCAGCCTTGACAGCTTCCACAACCTGCGTTTTTTCTGCCTCGGCTGTCACGAGAACAAAGGGAAGGTGCTTGAATCGGCTGTCTCCTCGTACTCGTTTGAGCAGATCCAGCCCCGAGCAATTGGGCATGTTCCAGTCGGAGATAATCAACTCGATGGGTGGATTAGCAGCGTTGATGACCTCCCAAGCCAGTTTTCCATCGGCCGCCTCGGTAAAATCAGTAAAACCGATTTCTTTGCAAGCTTTGGTGACTAGTTTTCTCATCGTCAACATATCATCCACAATCAAAACTTTGCTTTTGAGATCAAACATGCATGCTCCATCTTTTATTATTCAGATTAAGTTTATTCAGATTTAACTCCTTCATCAATTGCTACTTCTATGTAAAATATACCGACTTCGATTTCAAAGGGCAATACCACGACTTCAGCTTTGGTCATGCTGGTCAGTTGAAGTGACTTCCCGCGCACGATGGTAGGGATTGCTTTTTCGATTTGATGCCCAGTGGCATTGAGGACGCGTTTTCCGTGGCCAAAGATGATATTTAGCAGCTCTGCCGCACCATCCTCAATTTCTTTATTAATTTCAGTGTAATTTTCTCCAAGCATTTTACTCATGATCTTGACGAAAACTTGCTCAGGGAAGGCGATAGTGATGGATCCCGAGAATGTTTTTGAGGCAAGGCCGATGACTCCAGCGATATCCACGTTAGGAGGAGGGCTGTTTTTTTTGAGAAAGGGCTTTCCCGGCACTGCCGTGAACTCGCAGAGCGTTTTGAGCGTTTCTTTGGTGCCTTCAACAAATGGTTTGATAAACGCTGTGTCGACCTTTGCCACGCTGAATTAGGCCGCTTTTCTTTTGAAGGATGCTAGAACGTTTCCGGCCTCTTCTTCGAGGATGGTTTTTAGAATGGCTCTTATTTTTTCTCTAGCGAGGTTGAGCGTAGCGCCGTTGACTTCATCTTCGAGAGCCATTTTAAATAATTCCTGTGCTAAATTTCTGGCGATCTCCTCCAAGGGTGCGTCTTTTTTAGGTTCAGGTTTGGAAATTGGAACGGGTTTAGAAGCGTAGGCCATGTGCATCCCTTCTTTCATCACCGAAGAAACCACTGTGTATGCCTGAATCCACTGGGATTTGAGCTCGTCAGTCCATTGGTCTTCGAAATAGTATTCAAATGTTGCTAATAGTGCTTCGCCCACCCAATCATAGTGTTCATCTTTGACGTCGTAGGAGGCGTGGCGAGTCCCCATTTTTTTTAAGTAGTCAGGCAGATGCTCAGAGTCATCCAGGAATTCGACGATGTGAGACAGGCTTCCAGCTAATGCTTTGCGTTGTTTATTCATGTCAACGCCCTGAAACAATCCGCGAGCGGCAGGACGTTTTTTGAATAGCGTCTCATAAAAATGGCTCATCACTTCGTCCGCATGGGGACGGAGGGCTTCGAATGATTCTCGAATTAGGGTTGCGTTCAGTGGCATATGTGTCATCTCCTGTTTTACTATTTCGGTGATTCGAGAAGAAAATTGAGTTAAAACAGCTGAAGTCTCTTCAAAACAACGAGAGTCACTCAAGCCAAACACGATATGACCGGTGTGAAAGATGAGCCTCAAAAAGAATCTGTTGCTCTCCTCGTGAACGAATCGCTTTTTGCTGGATGTCAGATATGTCAATTCCCTGACTTTTTATTTTTTCAATGACATCATCCGAAAGCAGGTCTTCCATTTGTTCGATCGCACGAGCAGGCATTTCGAGGTAAACGATTTCTCGGTCGTTTTCAAGAACGCGAATTTTGAGAAATTGGGAAAGATAGGTTGCCGTGGTGGAGGCAGTCGCAGTGCTGTTTTTTTCTTGACGATTTTCGTTGAGTGAAATTTCTGAAAAAAAATCAGCCACGGGGACAGAAACTTGTAGCTCGGACACCGCTTGAAATGCTCCGTACAGTCCTCGCATCAAAATAAGAAACCAGGGCGGGCCGGCCACACGAAATATCCACTTGTCCGATCCGACAGTCGAATCGATTTTTGAGGAAATATCCCAATGACGTGGATCAAATTCCTGATTTCCAAAGATAGGGTCCAGGAGCTCTCGACAGAGACTGCTGATTCGGGGACCGATGGGTTCTAGTTTTTTTTCATTGAATCCCATTTTTAGTAAATTGCGTACACATTCATGGTCACTGCCCCCGCGGCGAGCAATAAACTCACGAAGTGCCAGGGATTGCTGGGGATCCAGCGTGAGGAGAGCCCCGTAGTCGTAAATAACCAGCTTACGCTCTTCGGGGCGATAACCCCAGTTTCCGGCATGAAAATCGGATTGGATCAGGCCCTGTTCAAATATTCCATATGAAAAAAATCGAAGTATATCACGAGCGATGATTTTTCTTTCATCTGGAGAGCGGTGTTTGAGCTGTTCCAACGACTCAGAGGGTTCGTAACTCTGCACGAGAACCGTCGGCGTGGAATATTGTTCATAGATCTGTGGGACAATGACGTTGGAATGTGCAGACCATGACTCTAGAGCGAGTTTTTGCTGCTTTGCTTCAACAAGGTAATTCAATTCTTTTTCAAAAAAAACATAAAAATATTTGTGGTAGGCAGCCTGATTAAATGCCATTTTATTTTTGGGACCAAATCGATTCATCGAATCCAGGATCAAATCGAGTTGATCGTGCAAGCTCTCCCGAACGCCTGGGAATTGAACCTTGATCGCAATTTCCTGCCCTGATTTGAGTTTTCCGTAATGTACTTGTCCAAGAGAAGCTGTCACGGAGTCTGGAGAAATCTCATCTAAATCTCGAAAGAGGAGGGGAGATTCCTTCAAAATTTGAGTTTTGACCCATTCGATAGGTAGAGGCGGAATCGGTGTGCTTCCCAAGTCGATTCCGTTTTTCATTCCCAATATCTGCGCTGCTTTCGCAGGTAGCCCCGGCATTCGCTCCAGATTTTTTACGAGGTAGAGACGTCCTGCCTCTTTATTAACATAATTGAGAAGTCCCGAGATCAGGCCGATGTGGCCGAATTTAACGGCTTGAGTCCATTTCATTTCAGGTCACTTTTTTTGATAGAGGATTGCGCCGCCCTCAGAAATTTGGTTGAACTCGTCCGAGAGTCCCATGACGCTTTCACTGGCTCCGAGGACCAGGAATCCTCCTGGATTGAGGCATTTGGCCAACTTGGCCATGATTTCTTTTTTTTTGGCCACATCTTGGTAGATCAAGACATAACGGCAAAAAATCACATCAAAGCTACCGAGCCCAGTAAAGGGTGACAATAGATTTAATTTATCAAATCTCACCATACTCTTGATTTCGTGCTGGAGAGCCCAAGAAGTGTCTTCCGAGTTTTTGAAATATTTGACCAGTCGTGGAGCGGCTAGCCCCCTCTGGACCTCAAGCTGGCTGTATACGCCAGTTTTGGCTTTGGCGAGAGCGTGATCGGCGATATCCGTTGCAAGGATTTCAAAGCGAGGGTGGCCAGGGTTTTTAGCCTGGAATTCGCTGACTGCCATAGCAATCGAATACGGTTCTTGCCCAAAACTCGAGGCAGCGCTCCAAATGCGATAAAGGAGAGCTTTGGGATTGTTTTTTTTCAATCCAGGGAGAACAAAATTTTCAAAAATCTGAAAGACCTTGGGGTCTCGGAAAAAGGAGGTTTCGTTGTTGGTGGCGATGTTCAAGAGAAGTTGTTTGAGGCTGCCAGCGATGCCCTGGATCGCTTGAGTATGAAGATCAATAGATGAAGGGAGACTGAGAGCCTTAGCTACGTCGTCGAGGCGCTTTTCCAGTTGATAATAGTTGGGTTCAGTATAGACAATACCCAACTCGGTCTGAATAAAATCAGCAAAAAATTTGATTTGAGGTTTGCTAAGTGTCATTTTTTTTAACCAGGATTCCGGTGACCGCTTCGATTTTCTCAAATAGAATTTCTGGCGTAAATGGCTTCATGATGTATTCGCTCGCTCCTTTTGTCAGCATGTCGGTAATGTCTCGAACTTCATTTTTTGATGTCAGCATGATGATGGGAATATTGATTTGGTCTGTCCTGAGTGCCTGAAAAACTTCCGGTCCAGTCATTCCTGGCATTTCCCAGTCCAACAGAATCAAATCCAGTCCCTGTGGATGATTATGCAATTGTTTGGCCATTTGAATGCCCTCTGCACCTAGATAGGCGTGTTCCAGCACATGATCGGTTTCATTGAAACAGTCCGTCAAGTAGGCGTGAACCGCTTTTGAGTCGTCAATAGATAAAATTTTCAAGCAACGGTCCCTTTCAGAGCATGCTCAAATCAAATTGAAACACTGTATTTTTTGAGGAAAAATTATCGAAGTGTTTTTTCTTGTCTTCGGCTGAGAGGTAATCTTGCTCCGAGCCGCTCTCGATGAGTTTTTGGCGAAATCCCCAAATGATTTCCAGAAAATCAGTGCCAATATCAGCCAGATCTTGTTTTGCCTTAGATGGAAGTTTGTCTGCACCCTGCTTGTCGATAGTACGAAGAACTGCTTCAAGATCTGAAAATATTTTTTCTGAACTGGATGCCTGAATAAACCTGGCGGTGCCCGCCGCCCGGTGCAGAAGATCACAAATCGATTTGATCGTTTCGGCTACGATCGGTTCACCAGATTTGAGCGAGGCAAAAAACTGGGTGAGTGTGGTGCGTACAGAATCATTGACGATTTCACAATAATCTTGGATCTGTTCTGGACTAATTGCCCTTGTGGCAGTAGCTCCTGCCGGAGCCGGCGTGGGCTTCGCTAGTTCAGAGGGGGCATTCGCTGGGACCTCTGGCGCTTTTTCAATTTCGCTCAAATATTCATCTAATGCATGCGTGATTTTATCAAACGACGCGGATCCTCGATTGATGAGGATCTGTCCGATGGGAGTCCGGGTGGATGAGACTTCTTGTGCTACGTGCGCACGCAAAGCATCAGTCCAGAGATTGAGTTCTTTGCAAGCCTCAACAAACCCTGTTTGGTTTTTAGACTGATGTGCGATGACTTTGAGTAGCTCTGAGGGACTGAGAAGTTTCAATCGATGGACAATCTCGGTGATGGATGGCGTCAGCTTGGCTTGTTCAACGAGAGCATCGACCAGCATTTGCTCGTTAATGATCTCCTTTTCAATGAGGTATTCTCCAAAAAATTTCATTTTCAGTCTCTCCCATTTTGTTGATTCATGTGGTCATATTCCGAATCATGCTGTTGATGGAGGAAAGATTTCCCATTTCATCATAGGCACCTGACTGATACACGGCGCCTGGCATGCCAAATACGACTGAACTCAGACGATCTTGAATCATCACGCCGCCCAGCCCCTGTTTGATGATTTTAGCTCCCTGAAGTCCATCCTCTCCCATTCCTGTCAAAACAAATCCCATGCACTTGGACCCGTAGCATTGTGCTGCAGATTCAAAAAGCGTGTCGACCGCTGGGCGCACTGAATTTCTGGGCGGCCCCTGATCTAACTTGAGGCGAACCCCTAACGGACCTTTCACGATCGACAGGTGGTAGTTGCCAGGAGCAATATAGATTTTTCCGTTCTGCAGTTCTTCTTGATCTTTGGCTTCGGCAGCAGGAACTCCTGTGACTTCCTGGAGACGTTTTGCGAGTGAAGCGGTGAAAATCGGTGGCATGTGTTGAGCGATCAGAATAGGGCATCGAATGGGAACAGTGATTCCTGTCAGCACTTTTTCGAGAGCTGGAGGTCCCCCGGTCGATGATCCGATTACGATCACATCGGGTCTGAAAGTCTCGAGTCCTTTTTTGGTATAGGACTGTGATGGAGTACTCGGAGGAGTGGAAAAAATTGGAGGACGGGCAGTCTCGGGTTTCTTTGAACTCAATTCCTTCGAAGCATGAGATTCTGCAAATTGAAATATTTTGGGAAGTAGTTCGTTTCTGATTCTTTCCGAAGCCGATTCCATTGAAATGGATTCGCCCGTGGGTTTTGCGACAAAATCATCTGCGCCCGCAGCCAATGCCTCCAATGCCAGTTCGGATCCGCGTGTGGTGTGGGACGAAAAAATAATCACTCGCACCGGAAATTTGGCCTTACGAATTTCTCGAATGGTTTCGAGTCCGCTCATTTCCGGCATTTCCATGTCTAGGGTCACCAAGTCGACTGAGGATTGGGCTAATCTTTGTAAAGCTATTTTTCCGTTGTTGGCCGTTCCAGCGATTTCGATCAAGGCGGCCCCTTCCAAGGCCGCCTTGATCTGAGATCGAAAAACTACTGAATCGTCAACGATGAGTACTCTCATGGTGAAGCGTTCGCCTTTAGATTTGAACTTTGGTGACTAGTTCTTTCAAGCGAAGCGCCAATTGAGACAGGTTCTTAGCGGCTTCTAAGGTTTGAGAGGCACCCGTGGCACTTTCTTGAGCAGCTCCAGCCACAGATTTGACTATGGTTGCAATCCCTTCGACTGCGGTGTTCGATTCTTGAACGACGCGGGTCACTTCGTTGGTTGTCGCTGTCTGCTCTTCGACAGCAGCGGCAATCGTCATTGAAATCCCGTTGATTTGTTCAATTACTTTAGAAATCCCACCGATTGCACCGACGGCACCCTTGGATGTTTCTTGAATTGCACCGATTTTTGTGGTGATTTCCTCAGTCGCTTTTGCAGTTTGCTTAGCCAACTCTTTCACCTCGTTGGCTACGACCGCAAAACCCTTCCCAGCATCACCGGCACGCGCGGCTTCGATGGTCGCATTCAATGCCAGTAGGTTGGTTTGCTGGGCGATCGAGCTAATCACTTTGATCACATTGCCGATTTCCTGGCTCGCTTCACCGAGTTGAGTGATAGTGGCGTTGGTTTCCGCAGCTTTTTTCATCGCATCCTTGGAAATTCCAGCAGCATCCGAGGATGACTTCGAAATTTCTTTGATCGAAGCGGCCATTTCTTCGGTGTTCGTTGCGACGGTCTGGACTCCTTTTGAAACTTCTTCTGCATTGGCAGCGGCAGTCATCGATTTTTCAGAAGTCTCGCCCGCATTTTTGGTCATTTGAGTCGCGACGGCTGAAAGCTCCTCTGCGGCGGCACTCAATTGCGAGGCTGTTTGTTCGAGCGATTCAATCAACTGGAGTTGAGTGGTGATCACGCTCCAGGTGACCATGGCCCCCAGGTATTTTTTATTGCCGTCATAGATGGGAGAAACCAACAGATCCAGAGACTCGGGCCCCACTTTGATTTTGGCACGATGAGGAAGGTTGCGCGGGTCGGCCAGCATCCTTCTTTGTTTCTCTGGAGATTTGTGGAAAACATCGATGGAGCTGCCCAGGATTTTGTCGATCGAGATGGGGACATGTTTCTCAATGGATTTAAGAGTTTCGCGGCTTTTTGGATTGATATAGGTGACGTTGAAATCCAGGTCTGCCATCATGACGTTGATCGGTGCCTGTTCCATCATGGATTGCACGCGTGCCATTTCGGATTCCGTGATTAATTTCTGCGTCACGACTTCCCATGTCACCATGGGGCCGATGTATTCTCCGTCTTTGTTTCTCAGCGCGGTCACCAGGAGATCGAGTTTTTCGTTGCCAATGCTGATGATGGCGCGATGAGGGAGGTTCCGTTCATTGGAGAGAAGCTTTTTTTGATGGGATGGGTTCTTATGGAACACATCATACGATCCGCCCCGAATCTGATCGACAGACACGGGCAGCTGGTTTTCGATGCTTTGGAGTGTATCCAGGCTTTTTCGATTCAAATAGTTGATCTCACCATCGAGACTGGCTGTCATGATATTGACAGGAGCGTTCTCCAGCATTTCACGAAGTATATCCTGCTCGATGACGACATCATTTGCTTGAGCTTGTGGCTTAGATCCGGCAGGGCTAGAGCCGTTTGGTTTTTTGAGTTTATTGAGAGACACTTCCATTTTGATTTTCCTTTCGCTTACGGGTTGTTGGGAGGGAGATCGCTTGACGACTGGGTGATAATTTCTGTAATTTTTTCAATTTCAAGAATGCTCAAGAGCGTGCCGGGAATTTTATAAACGCCCCCCATAAATCTGCGCACATTGTCAGGAATTGTATCGGGTGTGACTTCGAAATCTTTTTGAGGGACTTCCATGACGTCGCCGATTCGATCCACCATAAAAGAGAGCAGCAGGTCCCCTGCACGGCAGACAACATTCATTTGTACTTCGGGAGTCTTGTCCGTCAGCTCAAATAGTTCACGCAGTCCAATGGCTGTGGAAATCTGTCCGCGAAGATTGATGAGTCCATGAACGTAGTTGGGGGCGAGAGGGACCCTCGACATAGGGAGCGCACGAGTCACTTCCTGAACTTTCATGACGTCAATTCCGTAGAGACGATCTGCAATATAGAATGTGGAAAATTGTCGGGATTGATCGGTGTTGATCTCGGATTCTTCAATGGTCATTGAGTCATTCCCTCTTTTTGCCCCATGATTCCTTCTATAGCAGCCAAAAGTTTTTCTGGGTTTAATTTTTCCATATAGAGATTAAATCCGGCACGTTTACCTTCTTCGACATCCTTGGCCTTGAATCGAGTAGTGAGAGCGATCATGGGCAGTTTTCCAAATTTTTCATTTTTACGAACTGCCTGCGCCAACTGAATTCCATTCATGTTCGGCATTTCGATGTCTGAGAGTATTAAATTAAATGTGTCTTCTTTTGCAGTTTCCAGTGTTTTAAGGGCACGGCTTCCGTCTTCGCATACGGTGACTTCGTAGCCGGCCTGTTCGAGGAGTTTTGAGACCTGCTTTCTAAAAAAGGCCACATCTTCGGCAAACAAGATTCTCACTTTTTTGTTTTTGAGCTCCCGAGACATGGACTCAATTTCTGCGAGAGCAGAACGTTTTGACGACTCCGGAGTAGCTGTCCCTTTCATCTTGGCGGTTTCTTGTTCGATTACGCCAAGAACATCGACAGCGACAATGACCTTACTTTGATAGACAACGTTGCCCAATATTCCATCCCGATCTCGAACTGAATCATCAACCATCTCGTCAATCATAATGATATCCAAAATTTCATCTACTTCTATTCCATAGTTGCGTCCCGATCTTTGCGTCACGATGGTGGAGATACTATTTTTATTTTCCTTCGAAGTACTCTCGGAATAATCTAAAGAGCGGTTGAGTGAAATTAAAGGGAGTATTGCGTCTCGGTATCTGACGACACGTTGATTGCCCGAGACCTCGACTTCAGAAATCTTAAACTCTTCAAGCCGATGAACCAGACAGAGCGGGATGGCATGTACACTTTGATGGTTGAGGCGAAAGAGAAGGAACTCCTGAGCGTCGCTGAACGCTGGCTTTTTGCCTCGATTGACGTCTGCAAAAGATTCATCGGATTGGTGCGATTTGGTATCAATTTTGGCCGAGATTGCAATTCCTGTAGAATCTAAAATAAGAGACACCGATCCGTCTCCCATGATGGTGGCTCCCGAGAAAATAGACAACGACTTCAAAAATTTGCTGAGTGGCTTGACCACGATATCGGCCGTATCGAGAATTTCATCGACGATCAGGCCGAAGCATTCTCCTTCCGCATTCAGCACCACAATATTCGTGGTTTGGGAGGTATTCGTCTGGGATTCTGTTTGCGAGTGTTTTCCCTGTAGGATCGAGTCGAGTCGCACGAGGGGAAGAAGTTCTCC
The DNA here is from genome assembly GCA_964364175.1 of uncultured Bacteriovoracaceae bacterium. Taxonomy (GTDB): domain Bacteria; phylum Bdellovibrionota; class UBA1018; order UBA1018; family UBA1018; genus CAYILR01. Next base: position 18,514 of record CAYILR010000003.1, on the reverse strand, counting down.
TCTGAGCCGGTACATCGGTTTCCCCTGAAGAAATTCTAATCGATCGCTGCGATCTCTTCGACCTTCTCCTTCGACACGCACCAGCTCGACGAGTTTAACCTGCGGAATTGCAAATCGGTCCTGGCCATTTCTCACAATCATGGCAGGAACGATTGCGAGGGTGAGAGGGATGCTCAGGCGAATGGTCGTGCCTTTTCCGAGTACACTACTGACGACAACGGTACCGCCAATTTTTTCTATATTGGTTTTGACGACATCCATTCCCACGCCGCGACCGGATACGGCGCTGACTTGCTTGGCCGTGCTGAGGCCGGGGGCAAAAATCAGATTAAAAATCTCATGCTCTTGCATTTGTTTTGCGCGTTCTGGAGTGACTAGCCCTTTTTCGACGGCCTTGGCCAGGATACGCTCTTTGTCCAAGCCTTTTCCGTCGTCCGAGATTTCGACGACAACTTGTCCACCTTCATGAAATGCTCGGACCAAAACATGGCCGGTTTCCGGCTTTTTTGCTTTAATCCGATCTTCGATGGTTTCAACACCGTGGTCACATGAGTTCCGAATGATGTGGGTCAACGGATCTTTGATGGCCTCGAGCAATGTTTTGTCGAGTTCGGTGTCGACGCCTTGCAGCGTGAGATCAATTTTTTTCCCCAAGTCGCGGGCGAGGTCTCGAATGACTCGCTGAAATTTGGTCAAAATATTGCCGATCGGTTGCATCCGAGTCCGCATGACGTCGCTTTGCAAATCAGAGGTGATGCTGTTGAGACTCTGGCTCAAATTCAGGAATTCGAGATCTTCGTTGCGATTGAGGTATTGGAGAACTTGATTTCTCACCAAAACTAAGCCGCCGACGAGATTCATGAGCCGATCTAGCAGAGCAACCTGAACCCGAATCGTAGTGTCGGTGACGGCGGAGCTCGTGTCTTTTTCATGGGTTTCTGAAACTACCTTTGTTTTTTCTTCTGACATAGTTTTCTCAATGGGGATCTGAGTTGGAGTTGGGATTTTAGCTGGAATTGGAGCAGAGGGTTTTACTGGAATTTCTAAAACTCCGAGCCCGTCCTTGATGGGGTCCATCTCTCCCCCAAATTGCCTAGAGGCAGCATCAATGAGCTTGGGTAAAAGCAATTGAAACTCGGAATCAAATTTTTCTTCGCCTTCTCCTGATTGGATGGCTTTGACCGTTCGCCCGACAAAATCCAAGCAAAGATAGGTGACATCGATGAGTGGCCGCCCCACTTGAGTTTGGAGGCGCCGCACGGGGCCCAGGCTTGCTTCCATGGCGTGAGCCAATTTTCCGACGCGTTGAAATCCGAAAAGCTGAGCGCTTCCCTTCATCGTGTGCATGTCGCGGTAGAGCGCGTCGAGAAGTTGGAGTGAGGAGTCTCCCTTTTCGAGCGAACCTAGGTTGGCTGAAACGCGTTGAATGATTTCCTCGGACTCGGCGATAAATTCGGCGAGCGCAGAATCCGAAATCTTGTATGCCATTCTTTGATGATAAGCAAAAATTTAGGATGAACAAGATTAATTTTTAGTAGAGAATCAATTAAGCAAGGAAAAAACCGTGACGGCCATTCAACTTTCAGACGAAGAAATTCAGGATTTTAAGATCGAGGCTGCTGAGTTATTAGACTCAGCCGAAGAGGGGTTGCTTAAAATCGAGAGTGGAGCCCCATTTTTGGAATGCTATGATGCAATTTTCCGAGTTTTCCACAGTCTGAAGGGTGGGGCGGGAATGTTGGGCATGGAGGCGCTTCAAGGTCACATGCATCAGCTTGAAACTCTTTTCTCGGATTGCAAGGCACTCGGAAAAATTGAAAAAAATCAGATTACTTTTTTTCTCCAGGGAGCGGATGCTGCAAGGAAAATTTTGGAGGGGGTTGATGTTCAATTTGATTTTGACACTCCGAACAAGACTGAATCATTGAGTTCGGGTTCTGGGGCGACAAGTCGAGAGCCGGTGGCAAAAAAAACGATCATACCAAAAACGGATGGACTTTTAATTTATGTAGCTGACGATGAATCGGATTTGTTGACGACTATCAAAGAAATTTTAGAGGTTCATGGGCTCACCTGTTGCACCTTTCTTGATCCGGTCGAATTAATAAACGAGGTCAAGCGAAGGCCCCCCGACGTTGTATTGACGGATTATAATATGCCCCAAAAAACAGGCGTAGAGGTGCTCCGTGAGGTCAAGGCGATTGATCCGGAAATCCCAGTGATTTTTTTGAGTGGCTTTTTGACGACTGAATCACTGATAGAAGCGATACAAAATGGAATTTTTGCTGCGATCGAAAAGCCATTTAAAAATTCTGATGTTGTTGCTCAATGTACTGCCGCTGCGCGCCATTCTAAAGTGAATCGTCTTTTTAACCGGTCGGTCAATCTCTTGATGTATCAGTTTTCTGATCTGGATGCGTTTCTTGTAGCACAAGGCAAGGAAGACGTTCGCAAGGCCCTTCTAGACGAGATGAATTCGATTATGGCAGCACGCCGGGAAATTCGTGGTCTCGTTAGGGCTGCTAGCAAAATATAAGATACATGTTTTTTCATCTGCTCCGATTTGTGTGTAGGAGCTAAAAAACATGACTACCCATCATCTCAGGGGCCTGAAAATTCTCGTGGTCGATGACGAGGCCGAAATTCTTGAAAATCTTGCTTCGATTGTCGGCAAACTCGGATTTACCGCAGTGACTGCGTGCAACGGACAAACAGCCTGGGAGATCATCCAGAATGAAGGCGAAAATATTGCGTTGGTGATCTCTGATCTTAGAATGCCGGTGTTGGATGGTCTTGAGTTGCGGAAGGCGATGTTGGAGCAGTGGAAGGCTATTCCGTTTGTGGTGCTCTCTTCGATGGTGACGAAAGAACTGGCTTTGCAGGCCTTGGAATATCGCATTTCAGCTTTTTTGGACAAACCATGCGAGAATGAAGCAGTCATTGCGGTAATCCAAAAAGAATCGCAGGATCGTGTTGCCTCCCTGATTGAGGAAGCACAGATGTTGGCTGCATTTGTATCCGAGGCGGAGGTGATGACCGAAGAGATGGAGTCTCTGATTCTTTCTTTGGAGTCTGATCCAAGTGATCCGGAAACTGTGAATCGCATCTTCACCTTTGCTCACACGATCAAAGGATCCAGCGGATTTTTTACACCGGACACGGTTCATCGGTTTACACACAAATACGAAGATTATTTGTCGAAATTCAAGACTGGAGTGATGGCAATCACTCCAGAGAGCGTGGGAGTTCTTCTTCGCGGATTGGATATCATCAAGAAACAGCTCTGGGTCCTAAAAACTAAGGATCGGACACCTCAAAATTTTGACGAGCTTCTTTTGGTTTTTGAGCCGTCAAAAGCGGCGAAGGTGAAAATGCCTGCTGCTAATGGGCCTAGTCCAGTGGCTTCTCCTGCTAAAAAAGAAGAAATCAGGATCGCCACCCATTTGTTGGACGAGTTCATGGAGCTCAGCGGCGAGATTACGGTGATCCGCAATATGATCAATAAATTGGTCAAAACCATCGAAAAAGAACAAGGGGGAAATAAAAATATTATTTCGCTATCAGATCTGGTTGAAGAAATGCACAAGATCAACAGTTCAATGCAGGATAAAATCATCGATCTAAGAAAAGTATCTTTAAAAAATGTATTTAAACCCCTGCCAAGAACTTTGCGGGACCTGGCCATTTCGCTCAAAAAAGAGATCGCATTCAAAATCGAAGGAGATGATCTCCGTGTAGACACTTCGTTGGCAGAGGCCTTGAGCAGTTCACTGATTCACATGGTCAGAAACAGCGCGGACCATGGAATTGAGTTACCTTCCGAAAGAGAGCGTGCGGGGAAGTCGCCGCAGGGTACTCTTTTGCTTACTGCCCGAGAGAACGGGGATGAAGTCGTGATTCGATTGGAGGATGATGGCAAGGGCCTCAATCCAGATATCATCAAAAAGAAAATTCTTGAGAAAAATCTCAAAACACAAGAGCAAGTCGAAAAAATGACACTCGAAGAAATTCATTTGATGATTTTCGAACCCGGATTCAGCACAGCGGCACAGGTGACAGATATTTCCGGGCGTGGCGTGGGTACGGACATGGTTAAAAAATCCGTAGTGAAGTTGGGTGGCCGGATCGATGTTCAGTCCGATGTCGGAAAGGGGACGCAGTTCGAAATTCACCTACCGATTCCAAAATCAGCGTCAATTATTGCTTCGCTCATGGTGCGAATTCATCAGCAGATTTTTGCAATTCCTCAGGAAGCGATTACTCGTTTGATTGTCTTGGACGCTGGAAATCAAAAACTCATGATTCGTAATTTTGGTGGATTTGAGTTTATCGAAATCCAAGGTGAGCTTTGCCCAATCATTGATCTGGAAAAAATTCTTGATCCGTCAATCAGTTCTGATCGCTCTCGCTCGAGTATCGTGCTTTTAAATTCTGATCAGCACTCCTATGGAGTTTGGGTAGAAGAAATTTTGGATGTTGAGGACACCGTCGTCAAGCGACTCGATCGCACGCTGAAAAATATTCCAGCTTACAGTGGAGCTACTTTTTTGGATGATGCGCGGGTGGGTTTGATTCTCAATGTGAATGGTCTTGCAAAAATGGCTCATCTCAAACCTTCTGCAGCAAATTCTCACGTGGAGCAAAAATCGGAGTTAAAAAGTGAGCGCGCAGTTCTTGTTTTTGACATGCGGGTATCTGGGATTTTTGGAGTTTTCTTGGACGACGTCTATCGTCTTGAGGAAATCGAATGTAGTGAGCTGCAAAAATCAGGAAATGAATACATGATTTTCTATCGGGATACGCTGATGCCGGTGAAATGCCTGGCTCATCTGATGGGCTATTCGAAAACCTTGACTTTTTCAGAAACATCCGGCCGTCTGTCTCTGTTTGTGGTTCGGACAGGAAAAAATTATTTGGGTTTAGCGGTAAAAAATATTCTCGATCTGGTGACTGCTCGGATCGAAATAGATCTCTTGGTCAAGGATCGATCAACGGTGCTTGGAGCGAGTGTAGTCAATGGAAAAACAATCACTCTCGTGGAGATCGATGTGGTACGGCGTCTGGCTCTCCCATTGAAAAATTCGGGTCGTCTAGAACTGGCAGCTTAGAATTTTGAGCCGGTGGTTAATTAAAATTATATTGAGACTTTAATTTCATATGATTAAAGTTAAAAACTATAATATTTAAAATATAGGTTTAAGTTTTATGAAAAATCCAGCATTTCCAGTAAACGAATCGATGAGGCTTCGCGCACTTTTGAGTTTTGATGCTCTCGATACCCCTGCAGATACTTATTTGGACGAGATCACTTCCACGGTTGCACATACCCTGGAAGTGCCGATTGTGCTTGTCAGTTTGATCGATGAGAAACGGCAGTGGTTTAAATCCCACCACGGACTGGATGTTTATGAAACACCTCGGGAGATTTCCTTTTGCGCCCATACTATTCTCGAATCCGATGCTTTGGTGGTGGGCAATACGTTGGAAGACCAAAGGTTTTTGGACAATCCTCTTGTGATAGGACCTCCGTATATTCGATCTTATGCAGGTGTTCCGCTCCAGACTGAGGACGGTTACAATATTGGTACTCTTTGCGTGATCGCCAACGAGGCTAGACAATTTACCGAACATCAAGTCAAGATTCTTAAAATATTTGCTAAACACGTAATGGCTCATCTGGAGCATTCTCGTTTGAACCGGATTTTTCTGGATCGTCAAAAAATAGAACTTTTGCGGTTCCAAAAAGAGGCAGCAGAAAGTGCGAACCAGGCGAAATCCATGTTTCTTGCCAATATGTCACATGAGCTCAGGACACCGATGCACGGAATCCTGAGCTTTGCAAGATTTGGGATACGCGACAGTGATGATGAATCCAGGGAAAAACTCAAAAGCCACTTTAATGAAATTTTAGAGAGCGCAGAAAAGCTCATGCTTCTTTTGGATGACCTCCTCGATTTAAGCAAGCTAGAGTCCGGGAAAACTGATTTTACGTTCGAGGAGTGCGATTTGACTTCGATCGCAGAACGAGTTCGTTCCGAATTTCACGCTTATGCGCAAGAGAAGCAATTGGCTTTGATGATTATCAACGACTCAGATGATACCCGGTGCATTTGTGACTCACAAAAAATCGCTCAAGTGCTGAGAAATCTGATTTCGAATGCGATCAAATTTTCAAATCCGGATACTACGATTACAACAAGGATTTCACTGTCAGAATCAAGGGTGACAGTTCAAGTCAAAAATATAGGGGTCGGTATTCCAAAAGATGAACTTGAATCAATTTTCGATAAATTTGTACAGAGCTCAAAAACAAAAACAGGTGCGAGCGGAACCGGACTGGGGCTCGCTATCTGCCGAGAAATTATCCATGGACACAATGGAACTATTTTTGCCGAATCCCACGACAATGGCAAAACACGGTTTGTTTTTATAATTCCTAAAACGCAAGCGTATGCACGAAAGGATCTCATGTGAAAAAAAAACAGTTGATATTGATGGTTGATGACGAACAGAGAAATCTGCGAATTCTGAATGAATCCATCGGCCCCTCGTATCACACAGTTTCTGCTACCTCTGGCGAAGAGGCCATGAGAGTGCTCGAACAGGAAATTCCGGACATTGTCTTGCTTGATGTTATGATGCCGGGCATAGACGGTTATGCAACTTGCAGAAAAATTCGAGAGATCGAAAGGTTCGCGCTCACAAAAATTATTTTTATTTCAGGGAAGGCAATGCCGGGTGAGCGACTCAAGGGATACGAGGTGGGAGGCGATGATTATGTCACCAAACCGTTTAATCCCGAGGAGATCAAAGCAAAAATCGATGTCTTCCTGAAACTAGTGGCAACTGAGCGGGAATTGAACTTGCTGAATCGGTTGCTTGAGGAAAAAGTGCACATTAGAACCGAGCAGCTCACGCAAAGAGAGCGCGCTGCGTTTATTGGGATCCATGCAGCCGAAATTGTTCATAATCTCAACAATCCAATCTCCATTCTTTCTGGAAATCTGGCCGCACTCGCTCAATTGTATCCAGGCGAAAAAAATATTACCCGAGCGCAGAACGCAATAGAAAGGATCAACGGAACCATCAAATCGATCTTGGATGCAAATCGAGTCAATGGTGATCAAGCCAAGACATCTGTCGATCTCAACGAAGTGCTCCTTTCAGAACTCAAGTTGCTGGAAATCGATGAATTTTTTAAATATAAAATAAAATTAGAACAAAATCTAAACAGCATTCCTGTGGTGCGAGGAGACTCCTCTCATTTTAAGCAGGCCTTTGGAAATTTGATCAAAAATTCGGTAGAATCCATGTATGATAGAAAAGAAAAAATCCTCCGTATTTCAACACACCAGGACGGTGATTTTGTTTTTGTAGAGATCGAGGACAGCGGGTGCGGGATATCTCCTGATCACTTAGAAAAAATATATGATCCATTTTTTACAACAAAACCCGCAGTTTCAAAATCTGGAGAGCCTATTGGAACTGGATTGGGTTTGACTTCTGTCAAACGAATGTTGGAGTCTTATGGAGCTGAAATTCAGATTCATTCCAAACTGGAAGTGGGTACAAAATTTAAGATCAGGCTTCCAACCGGTTTTAGAAAAGAATCTTCGTCAGCAGCGATGAGTAAAAAAGATATCAAAATCCTTTGTGTCGATGATGAAGTGGATGTTCTAGAAAATTATAGACGAATTATTTCGTCTTTGGGGTTTGCACCTATTTTGTCTAACTCACCGACAGAGGCAATCCAAATTGTCAAAAATCAGGGCAATTCGATTGGCCTCATCGTATCGGATTACCAAATGCCTGAAATGTCCGGGTTCGAGTTTAGAAAAGCTATTTTGGATCGCTGGAAAAACATCCCGTTCGTGATGGTATCTGGATTTGTGTCGAGAGAGATGGCTCTCGAAGGTCTGGAGCATCGAATCTCTGCTTTCCTAAGCAAACCCTACCGTGAAGATCAATTCGTGGCAATGATTGAAAAGGAATCTAAAGATCGAGTTGAATCGTTGATCGAAGGGACTGCTGTCTCAGCGCACCTTTACCATCTTAGTTAATTTTCCAGCATAGTTCTCGTACTCGATTTTTACTTTTCGGGTGGCTTCTTCTATTTTTTTTACGATATTGGAGATTTTCCAAATGGCATCTTCCAGTTTTTTGTAATTATTTTCGTTAGGGTTTTTTTCCATTTTTTTTAAAGCTCCTAAGGCGATTGCGAGTGGATTATTGATCTCATGATTGTATGTGACCACCATTGCCCCGACAGCCTCAAGCTCCTTCAGTCGAAACATTTGTTGGCTCAGTTCTGAAATTTTTAGATGAGTTTCGATTCGCATCAAAGCGACGTCAAAATCAGCCGGTTTTGTGATGTAATCGTTTGCCCCCAATTGCAGCGATTCGATGACATCGGACGTCGCAGATTTTGCAGTCATCATGATGATCGGGAGTTCGATGGAATTGAATTTTTTCCTTAGCATGTGAAGCACTTGTTTGCCGTCAATTTCAGGCATCAGTATATCCAGTAAAACTGCATCTGGTTTTTGAGTCACAACCGAATCAAAGCAGGTGGCGCTGCTTTCCAATGTTGTGACTTCGTAGCCTTTTTTTGTTAAAACATTCGCCAGCAGTGTTCTGTCCAATTCGCTGTCGTCCACAATCATTATTTTTTTTGGGTTGTGCATAATAGGGATTGTTTCCTCGTTGGATACGTCTCGGAAAAAAAAAGATGAAGCTTTAAAAAAATCTTCGTTTTCGCGAAGCGGTGAAGCAAAGAGTCATTGACAATAAAAACCAAAATCCCAGGCGGTAAAATACTTTCAGTACTCATGCTGCTTGTCCTTCGACTTTGCGTTGTCGCAGCGGAAGCTCAATCACAAAGCGGGTGTTTGAGCACGAAGTGTCATGGCGTAATCGCCCTTGGTGATCTTCAATAATACCCTTTCCAACACTCAAGCCTAAGCCCGTACCTTTGCCCACTTCTTTAGTCGTAAAGAACGGCTGCATGATTTTATCCGCAATATGGGGTGGAATTCCCTTACCGCTGTCCGTGATGGAGATGAGAAGCACTTCCTCATGGATTTTAAAATCAAGGTGAATCCATTTTTCAGACAGTGGCATAACGGCATCAAAAGCGTTAGAGAGTACGTTTAACATGACCTGCTCAATCTGTATAGCACGACAGATGAGTTTGACTTCCGGGATTGGAGCTACTTCGAGTTTGATTGCATGGATTTTGAATTTCTCGGAACAAAAGCTAAGAACGTTCTCAACTAGTGTTTTGAGTGTCGTGGTGTCAAAGGGATCATTGTCAGCATTTCTAGAAAATGCCCTCAGTCCCTTGATGATCTTGGCCATTCGCTCGGTCATTTCCACAATTTTTTTCAATTCTTTCGTCCCATGCTCAGGAGTTAGGCGACCCTGCTGAATCATTCTGAGAAGCTGCTCCGCTTTTCCCCGGACAATCCCCAGCGGGTTATTGATCTCGTGAGCGATACCTCCGGCCATTTCACCTAGTGAGGAAAGTCTTGACGTCTGAATCAACTGCTTTTGGGCCTCTTGGCGGACGCGAGCTGACTCCTGAAACAAGCGGCGAAGGCGTGTGAGAGCTAAAAGTTGAACTGCCAAAACTTCCTTCACAGACGACTTGCTTACAAAGGCGTCTACGCCTGCTTGAATAGCTCTCACCATCGTCGCCTCATCGTAGTTGCCCGTGAGCATCAAGATGGGAGTTTCGTCACAAGTTCCCGAATCTCTGAGCGAACGTACAAATTCAATTCCATTCATATTTGGCATTTCCAGATCGGTGATCACGACGTCAGGCTTCTTGAGAGCAAGCTCTCCTGTGGCAGTTTTTGGATCTAAAAACCCGGAGACCACACATCCATAACCTTCAAGCTGAGCCTTGATCGCAGAAAGAGAAGCCTGACTGTCGTCAATGAGAAAGACAGATATTCCAGGCCCTAAGATATTTGTGTTAGTGGTTGGTTCCATGCCACGTCTTTCCCATTCATAGCCAAAGCGAAGGGAAGCTCAATCACAAATCGGGTGTGAGGAGAGGCACCATCGTGGTACAGCCGACCTTGATGATCTTCAATGATGTCATAGAGTTCCCAGTACCCGGGCTCATCATCGACTACCAAAATCGTTTTGCCTTTAAGCGAAATCATAGTTCTATAGAGTTCGGCGGAAATAAGAGGAACTTGAGTTATTTTTTTCTTGGGGCCGTACACTCGGTTCTAACTCCTCTATAGTTTTTCGGCATTTGTTCCGTTGAGTAGGGGAGCATGAGCATAGCGGAACTCATTCAACATGAGGATTTTCTCTCGGCAAATATTTACATCAAGCTAAGAAACTTGGTTTCTGAGACTGTTGTTGACTCCAACGTAAAAACCATCGGAAGCATGTCAGTGGGGCGCACGTCAGAATCCAACCACATTCAATTTTTAGAAATCCTGCCCAAAGGAATGGCGCTCTCCGTTCCCAAATACACCTGTGCGGTGGGTCACAGTTTGGAGCTCGATTTGCATGTGACTCGCTTGAGCAAATATCCTTTCGATGTTCGCCTATTGGGTCGCGTGACGGAGGTTGAAAAAACATCCGAGGATCAAGAGCGTATTGCTATCGCTCTGAAGGCAGTTTCTGATGTGGGGTGGAAGAATTTCTGCCAGCTTTTTTCAAAAAGGCAGGGAGCGATTCGAGATTTTTTTAATAACGCTAGGGGCTATTGAATGAGTTATTTGGCACCTGTCGAGCAGAACACATTAACCCGAGAGTATCTGAAATCTGCGCATATTTTGATCGTAGATCAAAACTCAAGCGCGAGAGTGGGGCTCAAGAAACTGTTGGTATCCACGGGAGCGAAACTCCATCAGATTTATCTGGCGAGTATGTTTGAAGAAGCGGAAGACATGATTCGGACATATAAGCCAGGACTAGTTTTTTGCGATTACCAGATTGAAGGAAAATTCGGACTCGACCTTCTTCAAAAGCAAAGGCAAGAACACCCAAAAGAAACTCAGCAGTGTATTTTTATTCTAGTGACTGGCAACACATCTCAATCTGCAGTTGCGCAAGCCGCCGAAGAGGACATCGACGCTTATATCTTAAAGCCTTATACCATTGAAAGCTTTATGATCTCTTTGAACCAGGCCATTCAGATCAAAGTGAGGCCGAGCGACTATCTCAAGCTGATTCAAGCCGGAAAAGAACTATTAGAAAAAAATCAATTCGATGATGCGATGTCGACCTTTAGAGCTGCCATAACCAAAGACAGTAAACCTTCCCTTGCGTGTTTTTACGAAGGGCTTACTCATTTTAAGAAAACGTCTTTGGATGGATGCGAGGCGAGTTACAAAAAAGGCATTGGCTTCAATAAAATTCATTATAAATGCTTGGTGGGGCTATTCGATCTTCTCATGTCCTCAAAAAAATACGAGGCGGCCTACGAAATCGTCCAAAAAATTGTGCGTTTTTTCCCTGCCAATCCCAAACGCCTCTCCACTGTCTTGAAGCTTGCAATCCAAACAAAAAATTACTCTGATATCGATGCGTTTTATCAGAGCTTCCTGAAAATCGATGCGCGAAACGATGAGCTGATCAAATGCGTGTGCGCTGCCTTGATTGTTTGCGGAAAGCATTTTTTTGAAATTCAGGATCAGAAAATGGGTGTAGATTTAGTTCAGAAGGCAAGCGTTACCGCAGCCAGAAGACCTACAATCTTAAAAAAAGCTATCGAAACGCTCGTCCAATATGATCAAGTCAGCGAAGCAAAGCAGATACTAAAAAGATTTTCCATTCCCAGTGAAGAAGATCCTCACTACGCCGTTGGATCGCTCCTGATTTCCAGTAAAGAATTGAAAGCCGATATTGTGGCAAGCCGTGGTCAGGAGCTCCTGAAAAAAGGGATCAATGACCTAGTAGTTTATCGAATCACGATCGAGAGTTTTGAAAAACTCGGGAAAAGAGATCGTGCACAAGAGTTGCAAGATGAGGCAGTCAAACTTTATCCAGAATTAGGGTATGAAACCAGAAAAGCAGCTTGAGCTATCGCCAGATATTCAGTTTGCCAATTCTTTTTTGGAAGGGCATCCCTACCCAATTCTGAGACTCGGCATGGATGGTCGTGTGGTTTATGCAAACCCAGCCAGTATGCCGGTCCTTCTTGAATGGGATGTTGAGGTGAATGGCACCGTTAACTCCGAAATACTGGCGATCATTCATCAAGTAGCTGCAGATAGCATCGCAAAAAAAACAGAAGTTCAGCACGGTCAAGTGATCATTGAGTTGACTTTTTCTCCTAGCCAACTTGTTGGTTTTATTGATGTATTCGGACAGGATATCAGCATTCAAAAATTGGCGCAAAAAGCGATGATTGAATCGCGTGATGAGGCCACAAAAATTAAACAATCTTTAGAAATAGCTGAGATTATCGGGAAGTATGGTAGCTGGGAGTGGGATCTCAAAGATCAGTCATTTCATTGCTCCAATGGGTTTTTACAAATCATGCAGTGTTCCTGTGATGTTGCTCTCACCTACAGGTTGTTTATGGAACATGTACTTGAGGAAGACCGCGTCGTCTTAGAACCTGCAATGGAAGGTGCCATTACGTCTCAACAGCCCTTTTCCTGTACTTACAGAATCAAATCGGGGGATGGTTCAATTCGTTGGCTGAGAAGCGAAGGTCAGCCTCACTGCGATGAGATCGGCAATCCCGTCCGGCTTGTGGGTACGGCCCAGGATGTGACTGAAAAAATGCAAGCAGAATTTGAACTTACGAAGGTAACACTGAGAGCAGAAGCAGCCACGAAATCAAAGGCCGAATTCCTGGCCAATATGAGCCATGAAATTCGCACTCCCATGAACGGCGTCATTGGAATGTGCAATTTGTTGCTTAGCGAAGTGAATATTCCGTCTCAGATCAGTCAACTTAAAATTATTCAAAACTGCGGTAACTCTCTTCTGGACCTCATCAACGATCTATTGGATTTTTCAAAGATCGAAGCTGGAAAAGTTGAGCTTGAAAGTGAGCCTTTTGATATTCATCACACAGCAGAAGAAATCGTCCAACTTCTCAATGCAAGAGCTTTTGAGAAGGGAGTTCTTTTGTCTTATACTCCGGGACAATCGGTCCCTCAGTGGGTGCTGGGTGATACGACTCGTTTTCGGCAGATTCTTTCCAACTTGGTGAGCAATGCCATTAAGTTTACAGAAAAAGGAAGTGTCACGATAGTATCGCAAGCCACAAAACAGGACGATGGTAAATTTGAAATCCAGTTTTTTGTGAAGGATACTGGCATAGGTATTCCTGAAGGTTCGAGGAGTAAATTATTCAGTTCTTTTTCTCAGGCCGATGTTTCGACAACGAGGAAGTACGGAGGGACTGGGCTGGGGCTTGCGATCTGCAAAGGACTTTGTGAAAAAATGGGTGGGAAGATCTGGCTTGAAAGTGAAGTTGGAAAAGGCTCGACTTTTTTTTTCACGATGCGCTTGTCTGCCACACATGCGCGAGAAACGGCGAACGAACCCAAGCTTCTCGTTCAGGCTAATCTGGAAATGGGCAAAAACCATCCGCTCAATATTTTGATTGCTGAAGACAATCGCGTTAATCAGCTCGTTGCAGTGGGGCTGCTGGAAAAATTGGGTTATCATCCGGATATCGCAGCCAATGGATTTGAAGTTTTGGAAAGTCTCAAGAACAGATCCTATGACATTATTTTCATGGATTTTCACATGCCCGAAATGGACGGCATCGAGGCAACGAAAAAAATATGCGAGCTGTACCCAAAGTCCGATAGGCCCCGCATTATTGCGCTGACTGCCAGTGCCATGCAGGAGGACATCGATCGCTGTTTCAGCGCTGGCATGGAGGATTTCATTAGCAAGCCTATTCAATTAAAAGAGATCATTCGCGTACTGAGCAAAAATGCCTCTACAAATGGACCTGCTGCGATGAATTCTAACGCGTTTGATTCTAAATCTGTCTTTGATCATAGGGCGTTGGCTGCAAATTTTTCGGGTCTTGAGGATGTTTTGATGGATACCATCGGAAATTTTCTCAGGTTAAAGTCATCACTGATGCAGAACATTCAGAATGCCATTGCAGCGAAAGATCCAAAAGCACTGGAAATCGCTGCTCATACAGTCAAGGGAGTCGTATCCAATTTCTTTGCAGAATCAGCAAAATCGATCGCCTGGGATCTGGAGCAATGCGGCAGCAGAGGGGATTTGAGCCGAGCAGACAGCAGCTTTATTAAACTTTCAGAGGAAATTGAAAAGCTCTGCACGGCATTGCGTGAGCTGAAGCCCCCGAGCCAGGTGGCTTAAGAGCCTCATCTTCGAAAAAAGGTTGACGCCAAACGTCCGACTTGGTATCAGAAACCTCTTTTGAAAGGACAGTAGACTTTATGGTGAAGATTCGTCTCGCACGTCAAGGCGCCAAAAAACGACCGGAGTACTTGATCGTAGCAGTGGATAGCAATAAGAAACGCGACGGGGAATATCTTGAAAAGATTGGACATTATTACCCGAAAGCCGCAAAACCCGCTGACAAAATCAAGCTGAACAAAGAAGTTCTCCAGGCTTGGATCACTCGCGGCGCTCAACCTACACAAACGGTTGGACAACTGATCAAGCTCATCGCACAATAGAATTTAGAAGTTAGATAAAAATTCGTTGAAGCCCAAGGAGCGGTGCTTATGAGCGGAGGCAGTGTAACTGGTAGTAGTGTAACGGGCAGTACAAGTGAGTTAGCTCAATTGATATTACACGTGGCCAAGATGCTCGTGGATCTGCCGGACCAGGTTTCAGTAAATGAGATTACAGGCGAAAACACTACGGTGTTGGAGCTCAAAGTGGCCAAAGAAGACCTCGGAAAAATCATTGGCAAGCAAGGCCGAACGGCACAAGCGGTTCGCACCATCCTCAACGGAGCTTCCACCAAACTGAGAAAACGCACTGTTTTAGAAATTGTTGAGTAGAACCCATGGGTTCTACTTCCCCATCCCCATTGCAGCTTCATTTCCTCACATTGTTTCCAGAGGCATTTTCGGGACCGCTGAGTACCAGTTTATTGGGCAAGGCTCAGCAAAAAGGCCTGGTTTCGTACCATTTCACGCAAATCCGAGATTTCGCCACCGACAAGCATAGAACTGTCGATGATACTCCGTATGGCGGGGGCGAGGGAATGTTGATGCGGGCCGATGTTTTATACGCGGCTTGGAAAAGCGTGGTTCCGGAGAAGTCCCCGGACATTTTGACCGTTTTGTTGTCTCCTCAAGGGCAGCTTTTTGACCAGCCAATGGCCAAGGAATTCGCAAACGGCAAGTACCAGAAAATTGTTTTGGTTTGTGGGCATTACGAGGGTGTGGATGAGCGTTTCATCGAGCTTTGCGTGGATTGCGAGATCTCCATTGGAAACTACATTCTGACTGGGGGGGAGATTGCCGCGGCTGTGATTGCCGATGCGGTGACACGTCTTGTGCCCAGAGTCGTGGGGAACTCTGATTCGTTAGCAAATGACAGCTTGGAAAATGGATTATTGAAATACCCACAGTTTACTCGGCCGCCTGAGTTCATGGGAGCCAAGGTCCCTGATGTCCTGCTGAGTGGGGATCACGGTAAGATCGCCCAGTGGCGCCAGCAGCAAAGTCAGCAAAGAACTCGCAAAAAAAGACCAGATTTAAACTGATTTTTGGAATCACGGTTGACTCAGTCAAAACGTCGATATACCTCCGCCCTCGGAGGATTTGTTAGTATGAAGAAGTGTATTTCTTGGATGGTATTCGTGTTGGGATTGTCCACTGGTTCTGCGTATGCAGATGGAGCGCAGACGGTCGAAACGTTGTTTTCATTCGCCACCCTCAGCGTTCCCTGTTTTTTATCATGGGACGCTAGCGTATTCAGTTCGGCAACAACCCGAGCGAAAAAAGACCAGATTGCCATGGCTCAGGAGGATGCGAAGGCATTTGTTTTGGGTGGTGAAATGACTGTTCTATTGCAGGATGCAATTCAAACAGCGCGGGATATTGCAGCAGAAGAAAAAGAAGCTGTGATTTCAGAGATGAGCGACGCCGAAATAGCGACACTCATCTCCAGAATCTGAACTGAATAAGAACTAAATCGCGTTCGAAGCGACAATGCCCAAAGCGATGTCGCGGTCCGAAACTTGTTCAAACGCAACAATGTGGTTTTGAACAGCGATTTCACGAACGGTTTCAATCGCCTCTTTCAATGCGACAGAAGGCTCTGCCGAGTTGTTCAAAGCGTATTCTTTTGCATCTTCTTTGCTCATGCGAAGCGCTGACGAACGGCCGTAGGTTGCAGCCAAAGTCAGATCCAGGACGTATTGAACCATGGTTGCTACGGTGAAAGCGCCTGATCCAGCCAAAGCTCCCGATGCGCCGGTTACAGCGATGGTAGCACCGGATAGCACGAGTCCGCTGAAGGCTTCGGTAGCCAAGCAGCTATAGTACCCGTGAACACCGTCACAAGGTTCCCAGCTATTGTCTGCCATAGCGTTCCCAGCGAAAGACAGAGCGGCAATCATAACAAATAAGTGTTTTTTCATAATTTTAGTTTACTCCTTGGTCGGCCTTATAGGTGAAGTCACAAGAAAAAGTCAATTTTAAAGTCGTTTTATGGTAGGTATTGGCCGTGCAAAAATCCCAGGCTCCGGTCTACATCGCGCTACTTCACCATCCGATCCAGAATCGGAAGGGGGAATTGGTCACTACTTCCGTGACAAATCTCGATATTCATGACATATCGCGTACTGTGCGCACATTTGGGATTCGACGGTATTTCATCGTCACTCCGCTTGCTCCCCAAAGGCAGGTGGTTCAAAGGATCCTGGATCACTGGAAAGGTGAAGCTTCCAAAAAGTACCATCCCGATCGAGCAGAAGCTGTTTCGTTGGTGGATTTGGTGGTGGATTTTCAGGATGTTAAGGCAGCGATTGTGGCGGCTCATGGAGAGCCACCCGAAGTGCTTCTGACAGATGCGCGACCTTTGATGGCGAGTGTGAGCTACGCTGATTTTCGGCGGGAGCTGCAGGAGTCGCAGAGGACCCGGCCGGTTCTGGTTGTTTTCGGAACAGGTTGGGGAATTGAGAAATCCTTCTTTCCCGAGGTGCACCGGTTCTTAGCGCCCGTGCACGGGCCAGAAGGAGCAGAGGGGTATAATCACCTCTCGGTCCGAGCGGCGGTCGCGATTATTCTCGATCGGTTGTTTGGAATCTAAACCGGCTGATGAAGGCGTAAGCCAGCGTCAGTGACAATGGGCTAAGATGTATTCATAAACCATGCTTATTTAGAGTAAGCAGATGTTAGTAAAAAAGGTAAGTAGAAAATGGCAACCACAAAGAAAAAACCAAAAACTTTATCCCACGGCGTTCAACTGCGTTTGAAGAATTTGTCCGACGCAATTGCAAGAGCCCAAAAAACAGTCACGACTGTGAAACTCCCTGAGTACAAAGCAGGTGACACCGTTCGCGTGCACGTAAAAATCAAAGAAGGTGAAAAAGAACGCGTTCAGGCTTTCGAAGGTCTGGTCATCGCAAAAGGCAACCACCCCGGTGGGAAGTCCTTCACTGTTCGCAAAATGTCCCACGGCGTGGGCGTTGAGAGAATTTTCTTGGAAAGCTCTCCACGGATCGCAAAATTGGAAGTGATGCAAGAAGGCCGCGTCCGCCGCGCAAAACTGTATTACATTCGTGAACTCGAAGGTAAAGCAGCTAAGATTAAACGCGATCGCGAAGGCGAAGCGCAAACTGCAGCATTGGCTGCTGCTAGTGCGGCTCCATCCGTTGGCAAAAAAGCCTAATCTCGATTTTGAAGTACAATTTGGGTTCCCTCGTCTGACGATCGTCGGAGTCGACGAAGTCGGGCGGGGATGCCTAGCAGGCCCGGTGGTTGCGGGAGCGGTGGTTCTGCCTCCGAGTGTCCTGGATCAGCCGCCGGAATGGTTGGGTCAGGTTGCAGATAGCAAGCTGCTGACCCCAGACAAGCGTGAGTTTCTCAATCCGCTGATTGCGGATTGGGTCCTCGATTCCGCGCTCGGTGTGGCGTCCGTCGAGGAAATCGATCGAATCAATATTTATCATGCCTCTCATTTGGCGATGGTGCGTGCGGTGCAGGGACTGAAGCGTGTGAAGCCTCAGCACGTGTTGATTGATGGCAACAAGGTACCCCGAGATCTCAAGATTTCTTCCTCAGCTATAGTAAAAGGCGATATGAAATGCCTGACGATTGCGTGTGCGTCGATTCTGGCCAAGGTGTGGCGGGATCGGCTGATGGTTGAACTGGATCAGCAGTACCCTGGCTATGGTCTGGGGGGGCACAAGGGGTATTCGACTCCGGTGCATCAGCGGGCTTTGCAGGAGTTGGGTGCGACTCCGATTCATCGACGGTCTTTTGGGCCGGTTGCTGCTGTGTTAGGTAGTTACTTGAATAATTAAATAAATTAGTAACTGTTCAGCCTGATTATGCGAGCAGTGGCTGAAGCGGTGCACCTAAAA
>CAYILR010000002.1:0-186462 GCA_964364175.1 uncultured Bacteriovoracaceae bacterium | reverse complement strand
TATTAGGAAAGGCAGAAAAGGCAACTTTGACGCTCATCCTCTCCGGGGCACAGAGTTGGATAAGTTTATATGCAGAACGTGTATTTATACCTTCTGATGATCGCTAGCCTCACCGGGGCATGTCGGCCTGCGATTGATGATAATGGACTTTCCTCTGACGTGAGCAGCAGCGAGTTGGCAGATGATTCGGTGACGACTGCTAAAATCAAAGACGGAGCTGTGACTCCAGCAAAATTATCTCAAGCTTATTTACCCTTGGCCGGTGGAACTCTCAGCGGGGCTCTTGTGTTGTCTGCCGATCCATCGGCGGCTTTAGGGGCAGTTACCAAGCAATATGCGGATGGATACTTAGGAGGCCAGGTGATCTCTGGCGTCAGCTCCGTCACCAACGGACAAGTTTTAGCTTGGAATAGTACGACTTCTAAATGGGAGCCTTCTACGGTTGCAGGTGGTGGCGCTGCTACGAGTATTATTACCAAAAGTATTGATACGGTTGCTCCCACGACGACAGGACAGACTCTGACGTATAACTCAGGAACAGGAAAATGGGAGGTGGGCACGGTATCGGGTAACTATATTTCTGGAGGAACATTTGGTGCAGTGAACGGATCGGCTCTCACCGCGCTTAACGCTAGCAACCTGGGTAGCGGCACAGTTCCTGCTGCTCAGATGCCCGCTCTCACGGGGGATATTACAACTACTGCAGGAGCAGTAGCAACGTCCATCGGTACGGGCAAAGTGACATCAACGCACATCTTGGATGGAACCATCGCTCCAGGGGATCTCGCTTCTGACTCCGTAACCACCGTGAAAATCTTAGATGCCAACGTGACCCCTGCAAAACTATCCGCAGGGGCTCCGGGAGCGAGTGGATTGGTATTGACCAGCACAGGAGCGACGACGGCCGCATGGGCTTCTCGTGAGCCGTACGGATATCTGTCAGGGCTCGGGCTGTCCAACAATGCAGGCGATGCAACGAATGATATCGACATTGCCGCAGGTCAGGCAACGGACTCAACAAACGCGGTGCGGCTCCTTCTTACATCAGCCGTCACAAAGCGTTTAGACGCTACGTGGGTCACTGGGACAGGTCAGGGAGGAAGATCGTCCTCCCTTGCCCTCTCCGATGCAACGTGGCATGTGTTTTTGATCCGCGTGGCCGGAGTGGACGACGTAGGATTTGATACGAGCGTTACAGCGGCTAACCTTATTACTGATCATTCGGCTACGTATATACGGCGTATCGGTTCGATCATCAGGAGCGGCAACACGATTCTGGCGTTCATACAGGACGGTGATGAGTTTTCATTCGTGAATCCTGTTTCGGATTTATCTGACGGCACTATGTTCACTGCCGCCGCCTATAGTAGAACTTTGACAGTCCCGACAGGCATCAGAGTTAAAGCAAAAATTCTTGTTAATGTGCACAACTCCGGGGACGCCGTTACGCCGTGGTCGTTGTGGACAGACCTGGCCACGAATGATGCGGCTCCCGGCCAGAGTTACTCGCACACCATCAGGGCTGCGGCAACGTCCGGCGGTTACGCTAAGGACCCTGTTGCTTTCCTCCAGGTCTGGACAAATACTTCAGCGCAGATCAGAAGCAGAATTTCTGATGCGAACGACGGGAACATCACCGTGACAGCGTATACATTTGGCTGGTTTGATTCGAGGGGGCGGTGATTGGTAGTGATTTCTGCGATAAGACGAAACTTTTCGATCGTGTAACCTCCGTTGACTTTATCCTACAAATTGTGAGTATTGATGAGTGCAAAAATGGATGTTTCTCATTAGTGCTGGGTTGCTGGCTGCCTCTGCGTTTGCATCACCATCCAACACGGTCCCAATCAGCGGCCGAGTTTATTCCAACGTCTATGTCCCCACTCTCAGACCTGCGAAATCCTCGATGAGGCAGGCAATGACCTCTCTCTGGTTGCAAGCTGATCCGACGATTGGCGAAGCGGGTGGTGCGCGTGCCACTTTGACTGCCGACGCTATTGATACCTCGACCGTGGATCCTGCTTTGAAATCCAACTCCATGTTTCGAATGGGTCTGCGCGAAGGTTATGGCGAGTACTACAAGAACGGATTGCAGCTTCGCGCGGGAAAGCAAATTATGCCTTGGGGCAAGTCGGACGCGATCAATCCCACGGATTTGCTGACGGCCAAGGATTATTCTCTGCTCAATCACGACGAAGAGGTCCGTCGCATTGGCGCAGGCGCGATGAATGCATCTTGGACGCCACTGCAAGGAGTTGCTCCGGTGACTTTTCAGTTGGTGTGGATTCCGATCTTTGCTCAACATCGATTGTTGATTCCACCCAGTGCGGTACCCGGAGTGGATTTGGCGTCGCTGGCTCCGCAAGCTCCGACACGAAATTTGTCGAATTCAGAAGCTGCATTCAAAACTTCTTACTCAGGCACTGGGTGGGATGTGTCGGCATTGGCGTTCCGGGGTTGGAATCATTTTCCGCTTTTTTCTCTGGATGAAAAAGGCAAGCTGCAGAGAAGCTTTCAACAGATCACCGCTGCGGGTGGGGATTTCAGTGTTTCGTTTGAGAAATGGGTCCTGCGAGGAGAGACGGCGTATTTGTGGACCGATAGCTATGATCCCGAGAAGCGCCCAGAATTGCAGCCGAATCGATTGGATGGAGTTTTGGGGGTCGAGCGTCCGATAGCCGATGATTTTCGGGTCCAAGTGCAGGGTGTGATGCGATACCACCCCGAGTTCAAAAAAGCGGACGAGGTGCCCTTACCCAAAAGAGCACTGACTCGAGGAAACCAACTTCTCACCGGATCACAATTCCGTGCTCGCCCGGGATCAACGTTTCGATTGTCATATACAGCGCCGAGTTCAGGATTCGAGGCTGAGATTTTCTTGCTGGGAAATTGGGTCGGAGGAGATTATCTGGCGCGCCCAAAAATCAGCTACCCCTGGAGCGATGCTTTCCGAACGACTCTGAGCGCGGATTATTATGGTGGTCCTGGCAATCTTTCCCTGGGAGCGATGCAGGCGTTTAATTCGGTTGCATTGGAAGCCAAATATTCGTTTTAGATCAAAAAATAGCCAATTGAGACAATAAAACTTAACAATTGAAAACAGCAGTGCCAAAAAATTATTTATCTTGTTGAATTTACTAAAAATTTTACCATACCCACACTCTTGCAAAATCTTGACTTGTTAAGCCTGCTCTGAGACAATTAAGAGTGAAAGACTCGGATATTAGGAAGCCCGAGACACAGAGATTTTATGCGGAACGTGCATGCTATAGCAACTCCCTCACTCTGTCGCCAAACACGACAGTTGGGGGGTGAGTTACCCACCGAGCAGCAGCGAATTGGCAGATAACTCAGTGACGACTACAAAAATCAAGGATGGAGCTGTGACTCCGGCTAAATTATCTCAGGCTTATTTACCTCTGGCAGGTGGAACAATGAGCGGGGCTTTGGTTTTATCTGCTGATCCCTCAGCAGCTCTCGGAGCAGTCACCAAGCAATACGCGGATGGTTACTTAGGAGGTCAGGTGGTCTCTGCACTTTCTTCCATCACCAACGGGCAAGTCTTAGCTTGGAACAGCTCCACTTCAAAATGGGAGCCCGCTACTGTTTCAGGAGGGGGCGCTGCTACGAGCATCATTAGCAAAAACATTGATAGCAGCTCTGCTCCGTCTGTGACTGGACAAACCCTGACTTATAACACGGGAGGTGGGGGAAAATGGGAATTGGGAACAGTTGCAGTAACAAGCGGTGGAACAGGCGTCACCACCGTTGGATCAGGAAATCAGTTTTTTGGTTCACCCAACGGTGCGGGAGGAGTACCTAGTTTTCGTGCACTGGTGGCTGCCGACCTTCCTCAATACACAGGTGGGGATGTAACTACTGCAGCGGCTGGGAGTGTGAGTTTGAGCATCGGAGCAGGTAAAGTTCTTTCCACGATGCTTTCGTCGAGTGCCGTTACGGCCGGAGCAATTGCAAGCAGTTCAGTAACCGATGCACACATTGCTGCTGCTGCGGCGATTGCTGTGACCAAAATCGCAGCGGGAACGGATGGGCAAGTCCTTCAAATGTATGGCACCACACCCACCTGGGGAACAGGCTTTGTCAGAAACTCGGTGGCGGAAGGAAGACTCACACTGACGACTGCTACTCCGGTCACTACAAGTGACGTTACTGCGGCAACTACTCTTTATTTTACGCCCTATCACGGCGATGCCATTGCTCTCTACGATGGAACTCGTTGGTTGATGTATAATTTCACGGAGCTCAGCATTGCGTTGGGCACGTGTTGCAACACCGCCAATACAAATTACGATATTTTTATTTATAACAATGCTGGAACACTAACGTTGGAAGCCACTGCTTGGACCAACGATACGACTCGAGCAACGGCACTCACCACAGCAGTGGGTGGGGTTCACCTGAAAACAGGTGCAACCACTCGGCGTTATTTGGGAACTATTCGAACTGTAGCTGCAGGACAAGTAGATGATCGAGCGCAAAAACGCTATGTCTGGAATGTGCAAAACCCAATTCCAACGAGAAATTTTTCCGGGCCGACAAGTGATTGGCAAACTACCGCTGCCGGATGGACTGCTATTGCTGCTGCAGTTTGGAAGCATGAATTCGTGGTGGGTCTAGCCGAGCAACCGATCAAAGCCATTGCACAAATAGCCTCGGTCAATACTGCAACCAATGCCTACTCTTTAGGTTTAGCTTTGGATGGCACAGCACCTGCTGCAAATAATGGCAATGTTTTGATCGAAGCTTATTATACAGGCGCCAACTCTGCCAACGTGGGAGTTCAATCTATGTTGATGGATTTTCCTTCGGCTGGATATCATTATATTCAAGGCATCGAAACGGAAGCCAGCGGTTTCGGAACCTCATGGCTCTATGGACAGCGCGTACAAGCAGGATGCGGAACAACCGGCACGATGTGCTTGCAGTCGGGTTTGGTCACGGAGTTTTGGCGCTAATATTCGGGGGAAGTGATCTATGAAAATTAAAATCGGCTCAGCTTTTTTGCTCACCCAAATCTGCTTTATTTTGTCGATCCATACGAGTTACGGAGAAGAATCTTGTAATGGGGGAGATACCGGGACTTGCAGTGTCCAAGAACTCCCTCCTCAGGAAAAAATCGATGAAGTTCACAAGGAACAGATCAAAACTGCTCAGAGACTTGAGGCGGTAGATTCAAGACAGGATTTGAGCGCGGCTGAAAAAGAGGAACTCAAAACTTCATACAAAGAGTATCAAACGCAGCTGGATGGAATTCTTAAAGATGCAGAAAGTGCATTGAAAGAGCAGCAGGCCAAATCCAAGTCCAAGCCGTCTTCAGGAGGCAAACCGACGGGCACTCAGAGCACGCAGGAAACCCCAGGAAAATTTGGTGGGGGTAAATCGTCCAGCAATTCAAAACCGGGTGCGGGCGGCAATTTTTAAATTACTGAAGACTTGCCTTGCCAGGTGCATTGGGCTTTAAATGCCCCTGTGTCAAAGCCAAATATCCGTTCCAAATGGTGGGGTTGGGGATACCCCGAAATACGCTATCCGCTGATGGAGAAGCCGGGTGCGGCTGTTTATTTGAAAGAGAAATTTGGAGTGGAAGGAATTCTGCGTCGCGAAGAAAAGTGGGACGCACAGAAAGTTCAAATCCCTGCCTCTCGCCTGTCGCAGTCTGTGCTGACGGAATTTCATCAAATCTTGGGTCAGGAGCATGTTTCGACGCAGCAGGAAGATCGAGTTTTCCATGCAGCGGGCCGTAGTTACAAAGATCTCGTTCGACTACGGAGTTTGAAATTGGATCAAGCTCCCGATGTGGTTTTGTTTCCTTCTCAGGAAAACGAGATTGTTCGCATCATCGAGGTTTGTCGCAAAAATCGAATTGCGCTGATTCCATTCGGTGGTGGATCCAATGTGGTTGGAAGCCTAGAACCTCAGACGGGTGGACATTCGGCTGTCGCGATTCTCAACATGATGAGATTCAACCGGGTCATAGCGATAGACGAACTCTCGACCGTAGCGACGGTCGAAGCTGGAATTTACGGCCCTGATCTAGAAAAGCAACTGACAGAAAAAGGTTGGACGCTGGGACATTTCCCTCAATCGTTTGAATTCTCCACCTTGGGTGGATGGATTGCGATGCGATCCAGCGGACAGAACTCGATTCTCTACGGCGGAGTGGAGAGATGGGTGGTTTCATTGCGGATCGTGACTCCTGCAGGTGTGATTGAAACTCTAGAAATTCCGCGCGAGGCAGCAGGCCCTGATCTTAAACAGGTTTTAATTGGATCCGAGGGGATTTTTGGTGTGATTGTTTCCGCAAAAATCCGCGTGACACCCCAACCTAAGAAACAAGATTATCGCATGTATGCATTCCCGTCGTTCGAAGAAGCGATGCGTGCCACACGTGCGTTGGCGAGGTCACGAGTTTCGGTAGCGATGATTCGGGTTTCGGATGGGACTGAGACGGAAGCTTTTTTCAAGCTGGGCGCGCACCCGGGACTCAAAAGTACACTGACGAATGTTTTTCTGAAATTCCGAGGACTCAAGGTGGGGCAGTTTTCTGCCGTGATCGTCGGCGCGGAGGGGACAGATTCTCTATGCACGTGGGTGCATTCGCAGGTTGAGGGGATTTTTTCACAGTTTGCTGTGACGAGTTTGGGCGCAGGTCCTGGGCGACGGTGGTTGAAGGATCGATTTTTTCTGCCCTATCTCCGAGATGAATTCATGGACAACGGAGTTTTGATCGAGACCTTTGAGACGGCGGCAGTTTGGTCCAAGGCGCTTCCGCTTCATACCGGTGTTCGCAAAAAAGTTCAGGAGGTTTCTGCAAAACAAGGAGCTCCCGCCCAGATTTTTGCGCATCTATCGCATTTTTATCCCGAAGGTGTTTCGATTTATTTCACCGTGATCGCGAAGCAAAAAAAGGGTCAAGAAATCCAGCAATGGGATGAAATTAAAAAAGCCGTGAACGACGAAATTCGTGCACAGGGCGGGGCAGCCAGCCACCATCACGGAATTGGTACGGAACATCGTGGATATTGCTGGTCGACTGAGCTTGAAAAGCAGCTTTTGAGTGGCATGAAGCAGAAATTAGATTCTGATCAGATTTTCAATCCAGGAAAATTATTGTAACGTGGGCGCCACAATGAAGTGCAAATTTCTGATTAATCCAATGTCTGGTCGAGGCAAGCTGTCGCATCCGCAGGAGCTGGATCGATTGAAGGAGTGGTTCGAGAGCAGATCCTTTTCCTTTGATTATGTTTTGAGTAAAAGTCGCGCAGATTTGATTCAAAAAACTCAACATGCGTTACGTGACGGTTATCAGAAAATAGTAGCAGTAGGTGGGGATGGAACGGTCAACGCAGTGGTGAACGGATTCTTTGAAAATGGAAAACCGATTCGCCCTGATGCGGAGTTGGCTGTTGCGAAAATGGGAACAGGATCTGACTACTTTAAATCGATTGAAAAAATGTGCGGCGGAAAAGTGGCTCGCGCCACGTTAAACAAGTCAGACTGGAAAGAGTGTGTGATTTCCGGGAAGTCAGCACCCGTCGATCTCGTGCATTGTTCGTACAGCCCCCCAAAAAGCCGGGGTGAAAAAAAATCAGTTCTGATGGCCAACATCGCGGGAATCGGCATGAGCCCAGAAATTGTTCGCAAGAAGGAGAAAAACCCCTCCTGGTTGCCTCATGCTCTGGGATACGCGCTCCCCACCTTGACGACGATTCCGAAATTTCGAGCTCAGCCGTTGATTTTTGATTTGGATGGTGAAGAACATCCAGTGAAATTGATGGCGGGTTTTATTTCCAAAGGCTCGTTTGCTGGCGGTGGAATGAAATTGGGAGGCCAAGTGAGCTTGGATGATGGCAAATTGGGGATTTTGCTGATTCCAAAACTTTCTATGCTGGAGGCTTTTGCACGATTCAGAACGTTGTACAGCGGTGGTTATGCGGATGTTCCGGGAATCACTTACACCACTGCACAGAAAATTACCGTCCGATCCGACTCCAAAAAACAATTTCCGGCGGAAATCGATGGTGAGTACACCCTGGGCACTCCGTTTGAGTTCACAGTCATGCCAAAAGCAATTCGGGTCTGCATCGTCTGAAGCTATTTTGAAGACGCACCTTGACTTTGCCTTTTGAAAATCAGTAGCATCCCTCCATGTTCCTTTACTTCCTGTACCCGCTGCATACGCACTATTCTTTTCTGAATATTTTTAAATACATCACAGTTCGAAGTTTTGGTTCTGCTATCACCGCTGTGTTTCTGAGTTTGGTTTTGGGTCCTGTCTTTATTCGTTTTTTGCAACGGAAGCAGATGAAACAAGCGATTCGCGACGATGGGCCTCAGTCACACCTCTCCAAAAAAGGGACGCCTACGATGGGTGGGGGATTGATTCTTTTTTCCATCGCAGTCGCGGTTTTTTTGTGGGGAGATTGGACGAATCATCACCTTTGGATTGCTCTGGCTACGACCCTTTTGTACGGAGTGGTGGGTTTTACTGATGATTACAAAAAAGTGATTCAGAAAAATCCCAAAGGACTTTCTGGAAAACAGAAAATGTTGTTTCAAATCCTGATTGCGGCAGGAGCTGCTTGCGCGATGTACTGGTTGCGAGACACGCCCCCCGTCTTGAAAATCCCATTTTTTAAAGAATTTACGGTCAATTTAGACTGGGGATTCATTCCGTTCGCGGTCTTCGTCATTGTGGGCGCTTCGAATGCGGTCAACCTGACTGACGGCCTCGATGGTCTGGCGGCAGGGCCGACGGCAATTACGGCGACGACTTTTTTGATCCTGGCGTACTGCGCGGGGCACTCCAAGATCGCGGAGTACTTGCAAATTCCCTACATCCCGGGTGCGGGGGAGTTGGGAATCTTTCTGTCTGCGATGGCAGCCGCCTGTCTCGGTTTTTTGTGGTTCAATACCTACCCAGCGCAGATTTTCATGGGGGATGTGGGTGCCTTGGCACTCGGTGCGGGTCTGGGGGTGTCGGCAGTGATCACGAAAAATGAGTTTTTGCTGGCATTGTGTGGGGGAATTTTTGTATTAGAAACAGTATCTGTGATGGCTCAGGTAATTTCGTTCAAAATGACTGGAAAACGTGTGTTTAAGATGGCGCCAATTCACCATCATTTTGAACTCAAGGGGTGGGCAGAACCCAAAGTGATTGTTCGCTTTTGGATCATTTCTGTGCTACTGGCCTTGGTAACTCTTTCAACGCTCAAGCTCAGGTGATCTGCAATAATGAGTAAATTTAAAGGCAAAAGAATTCTAGTCGTCGGTTTTGGAGTATCGGGCGTTTCGGTCGCCAGGTACATGGCCAAACAAGGCGCCAAGGTGATCGTGACGGATCAAAAGCAGCGCACCGAGCTGTTGGAGTCCATTAATTCCTGCGCAGATCTCAAACTCGAGTTTGAATTAGGAAAGCATAATCCCAAGACATTTACTTCTGTGGATGTGATTGTTCTGAGTCCCGGTGTGCCCCTGAAGTCGCAAGCCCTGGATGAAGCGCGCGAAAAGGGAATTCCGATTGTCAGCGAAATCGATCTCGCGGTTTCGGCGATCAAAGAGCCTATCATTGCGATTACGGGGACGAATGGCAAAACGACCACGACGACTTTGATTGGTGAGCTGCTCAAGGCGGATGACAAAAAAGTTTTTGTGGGCGGAAACATCGGCCGGCCTTTGCTGGACTATGTCATGTCGGGCGACAAGGTCGACTATGTGATAGCGGAATTGTCTAGTTTTCAGTTGGAAATCACAGAGCGACTGGCGCCAGCAGTGGCAG
Source organism: uncultured Bacteriovoracaceae bacterium (assembly GCA_964364175.1). Taxonomy (GTDB): domain Bacteria; phylum Bdellovibrionota; class UBA1018; order UBA1018; family UBA1018; genus CAYILR01. The sequence goes on along the minus strand of CAYILR010000002.1, from coordinate 176,663 downwards.
TGTTTACGAATATGGAACCAGATCATCAGGACCGCTACCCTGACTATGATTCGTATGTGACTGCCAAGAAGCGGCTTTTAAAATCCTGCAACAAGAATAGTTTTGTGGTCTTAAATTACGACAATCCAACGGTGGCTCAGTTCTCGTTTGAGAACCCAGGTCGGTTGATCTGGTTCACGAAGAAAAACCCCATCGATGTGCAGGGCGGTTTTGCTGAGACCTTCGTGGGTGTTTATTTTCAAGCCGAGGGCAAGAGGCTTGTGGTGAAAATGAACGGCCGTGAAGATGCGTATGATTTGGCCAAGTTCAAACTTCTAGGTGAGCACAACCGTGAGAACCTCATGGCTGCGATTTGCACGGCAACTGCAATGGGTGTTCAGCCACGTGCGATTCAAACGGTGATTGATCAGTTTAGAGGAATTGCTCACCGAATGGAATTTGTTCGCAAAAAAGACGGTGTTTATTTCATCAACGACTCCAAGGGTACGAACGTCATGAGCGTGGAGCGGGCGTTGAGTTCTTTCCCCACGAATCCCATTATTTTGATCGCGGGCGGGAAAGATAAGGGGGCGGATTTTACTCCCTTGCAGGCTTTGGTTGAAGATCATTGCAAAATTTTGATTCTAGTGGGCGAGGCCAAAGAAAAAATAAACCGTGCGTTAGGGGATTTTGCCGAGACCTACCTCGTAGGAACCTTTGAGGAAGCTGTATTGCTTTCTTTCCAAAAGTCGCGAACAGGGGATATCATCTTATTATCCCCGGGATGTGCCAGCTATGACATGTTCCGTAACTATGAAGAGCGCGGCGACTATTTTAAAAAACTGGTCAATCAACTCTAGGATTGGCTCACGGCGAGGTTCTCGCATCGAATCCCACGGTGGAATCGACTGGGTTCTCTTTTTTACAGTCCTAGCCCTGGTGGTTTTTGGCTTGGTGATGCTCTACAGCGCCTCGTTTATTTTCGCACAAGAGCGAATGGGCGATGGTCTCGGTCTGATCAAAAAGCAGATGATTTTTGCGGTACTGGGTTTTGGCGCAATGTGGGCTACGGCGCGTTTGGATTACCGAAAATGGTCCCAGTGGGGATACTGGGTACTCGGGTTGGCTTTGCTGCTCTTGGCGCTGGTGCTGGTGCCTGGAGTGGGAGCACGAGTCGGTGGAGCTCAGCGTTGGCTCAGGCTCGGATTCTTTAATTTTCAGCCGGGTGAATTTGCCAAGTTTGCAGTTTTGATTTTTGTCGCTCGGCAATTGGATCTGAAGAGTGATCGGTTGCATCTCTATCGAGTGGGGATACTGGGTCCACTTTTGATGTCATTGCCGGCTATGTTGCTGTTGCTGGCGCAGCCTGATTTTGGGACGACGGCCATGATCTGTCTGGTGATTTTGATGATGTTGTACCTGGCGGGTGTGTCTCAAAAGCAGCTTGGCCTGACTTTGATGGCGGTCGGTGCAGTGGGTGCGTGGCTGATTCTGGGGACGGCTTACCGGCGTGCGAGGCTGATGACATTTCTGAGTCCTTGGGATGATCCGGGAGGCAAGGGGTTCCAGATTTTGCAGTCTTTGCTGGGATTTTACCACGGCAGTCTTTTTGGTGTGGGACTGGGGAACGGCAAGGAAAAATTGTTCTATCTGCCCGAGGCGCACAATGATTTTATTTTTGCTGTGATTGGCGAAGAGCTGGGCTGGGTGGGGATCACGGCAGTTGTCGCGGCAATTTGTTATTTTATCTATCGCGGATTGAAAATTTCCTGGAAATGCTATGTGGACCGCTCGGATCGCTTTGGGATGCTTTTGGGATCAGGGATTACGTTGGCGCTGGGAGTTCAGGGGCTGGTGAATATGGCCGTAGCGTTGGGTTTGCTGCCGACCAAGGGCCTGACCTTGCCGTTCATCAGCTACGGCGGTTCGGCACTGGTGGTGGATCTTTTCGCAGTAGGGATTTTACTTTCGATTTCTCGGGGCACTTATTCAAAAAAACGAAAATAAAAAACTGCTGATTGCCGGAGGCGGGACGGGCGGGCATGTTTTTGCCGGCATTGCAGTGGCTCAAACTTGGATTCGGAGCAGGGGCGGCCCGGTCCTGTTTGTGGGTGCTCAGGGGGGGCTGGAAGAGCGCTTGGTGCCCAAGGCTGGTTTTCCGTTGCTGCTGCTCCGGCTAGGAGCGCTCAAGGGGCAGAGCTGGGTTGGGCGCCTGAGGACCTTGGTTCGGCTGCCACTGGCATTCTTGAAGGGCAGTTGGATTTTACTGAGATTCAGGCCGGACTGTGTACTGGGCGTCGGTGGATATGCTTCGGGGCCCGTTGTGTTGCTAGCGCGCATGTTGGGTTGGCTTTGGGGAGCTCGAACCGCGATTTTGGAACAGAACGCGGTGACTGGATTTTCGAATCGGATTTTGGGTCAAGTGGTGCACCAGATATTTGTGGCATTCCCCGGAATGGAGAAGCAGTTTCCTGGCAGGTCGGTGGTGGTGACGGGAAATCCTGTGAGAGAGAGCATTGTTCGCTTGCCTTCGGCCGCACGGCAGCCTTTTGTTGTTTTTGTATTCGGTGGAAGCCAAGGTGCAGCTGGAATTAATACATTGGTTTTAGACAGTTTGCCGATTTTGGCAGATTTGCGCGGGCGAGTCAGATGGATTCATCAGACCGGTGAAAAAGATTTCGACCGAGTGATGAACGGGCACCGTGATGCGGGTTGGTCTGATTCGCGAGTGGAGAAATTCATCGACGACATGCCCGCTTGCTATGCGCAGGCCTCTTTGCTGGTGTGTCGAGCGGGCTCGTCTACTTTAGCCGAGATCGCAGCAGTAGGGCGTGCTGCAGTTTTAGTGCCGTATCCATTTGCTAGCGACAATCATCAGGAGAAAAACGCCCGGATTTTTACGGACGCAGGTGCAGCGCGGATTTTGATTCAGGGGAAGGCTACGGGGCGTGAGCTGGCTGATTTGATTCGAAGTGCGGTAGAAAACCCAGCAGGCATCGATTTGATCGAGAAAAATGCCTTGAAATTTCATCGAGAGAACTCGGCGGGGCTTTTAGCTTCAATGCTGTAGCCCCAGGTATTTCACTTCCTCTTCGAGAGGGACGTTGAGTTCTTGTTGAGCGCGTTGTTTTGCTAATTGAATCAAACCATAGACGTCCGCTGCTTTTGCTTCACCCAGATTAATAATGAAGTTGGGATGTTTTTCAGAGAACTGCGCTTTTCCGATCTGATGCCCACGCAAGCCCAACTTGTCGATGACTTGCCAGGCGTGCATGCCGTGTGCCTTGGGATTTTTGAAAACACTGCCACACGAGGGGTAATCAATGGGTTGGGTTTGTTTGCGTCTTTGTAAAAGTTCGTCGATTCTTGCTTTTACGTCTGCGGGATTGTCTGGGGTGATTCGCCAAAGCGTAGAGGTCACAATTGCATCGGAGGGAAGAAAAAGATTTTTTCGATATTCAAATTTCAAGTCATTCCCAGCGGTGGAAATGACTTTGCCTTGAGATAGGCTGAAGTAATCCACCTGAACGATTCGATCTTTGACCTCACCCAGGTGGGTGCCTGCATTCATAGCGACAGCGCCACCGATAGAACCAGGAATCCCAGTGAGGAATTCCAGCCCAGCCCAACCTTCTTGCGCAGCTTTTCTGAGCAAAGTGGAGTTTGCGACACTGGCTCCCACTCGAATGTGTTGAGGATTGATGAGCTCAATTCCCAAATCAATGCGAGTAGATTTGATTATAGTTCCGCGAAACCCCACGTCTGAGGCAAGAATATTGGAACCGAGTCCTAGAATGAAAAAAGGGGATTTTGTTTTTTGAATTTCCTCAGCAATCGATTTTAGATCCTGGATGGATGTGGGAATTTCAAGCTGATCAGCTGGGCCGCCAATGCGGTAGTAAGTGTGCTTGCTGAGCGGTTCATTTTTCATGATGACTGACCAGTTGCGACGGAAGGCGCGTGATCGTCCCAGCTCCCATGCAAATCACGAGGTCTCCGTCCTTGAAATCGTCCAGGATGTATTTTTTTGCGACGTCGAGATTTTTTGCAAACCGGATTTTTTGATTGTCGCTGAGAACGTTGGAAATATCTTTGCAAAGCTGTTCGCCAGAAACCCCTTCGATGGGCTCTTCTCCAGCTGCATAGATTTCTGTCAAAATGATCTCATCAGCGTGATGGAAGGCAGACAGAAATCCATCGTGGCAGTGCAGGGTACGAGTATAGCGGTGGGGTTGAAAAACGACCCGGATGCGCCCCTTCCAAAATGATTTTGCAGCAGAAAGTGTGCTTGCGATTTCGGTGGGGTGGTGGCCGTAGTCGTCCACGATGACTTGTTTGCGAGCCGTGTTTTTCCAACAAATTTCGAATCGACGTTTGACTCCCGCGAAGGCGTGGATACCCGTTCGAATTTCCTCAACAGAAACTCCGAGCTCGCGTGCAATAGCAATGGCAGCCAGCGCATTTAAAATATTGTGCTGACCGGGGACTTGGATTTCGAATTTTCCAAGAGATTGCCCTCGCTCCATGACTTCAAATCGTGACCCCATTTCGAGTGCGGTGATGTTTTTAGCGCGAAAATCAGCGTCAGTGGAAATTCCATAAGTCAAAACTGGCTTTGTAAATCGACTCAAGCAGCGTTGCACGCCAGGATCGTCCAGGCAAACTGCTGCAGCTCCATAAAACGGAAGCTGACAAACAAAGAGTGAAAACGCAGATTCAATTGCCTGGAGAGATTCGTAGTAATCCAAATGATCATTATCAATATTCGTCACCACGCCCCAAACCGTAGGCAGCTGAAGGAACGAACCATCGCTTTCGTCCGCCTCGGCGACCACGAATTGCCCCTGACCCAGTTTGGCATTTCCACCGAGCGAATCGACTTTACCACCGATCACGAGAGTCGGATCAAGACCAGCGTGAGTCAGAACAGTTGCAATCATGGAGGTCGTGGTTGTTTTGCCATGCGATCCCGCCACAGCAATCGCTTGCTTGCCACGCATGATTTCAGCGAGCATTTCTGCACGAGGAATCACAGGAACTCTGCGATGACGAGCCTCAATCACCTCAGGATTTTCGGGCCGAACCGCCGAGGAAATCACCACAGCCTTGGCATGTTGAAGATTCTCCGCACGGTGACCAATGGAAATGCGAATCCCCAGTTGCGCCAATCGGCGAGTAGTATCCGACTCAGCCAGGTCCGATCCGCTGACCGGATAACCCTGATTGTGGAGAACCTCCGCAATCCCACTCATCCCAATTCCACCGATACCGACGAAGTGAAGTGGGTATTCTTTCTTAGGTTTCAGCACGGCTTGGTTTTACGAACAAAATCTATCAAGATCCAGCAAATAACGTTGCTAGGTTGGGAAGACGCCTCCGCAAGCTGCGGATATCGGGGAACACGCATCCTGCGTTTGTTCGCGCCCTTCGGGCTGGCGCCATCCATGGCGCGAAGAATCCCCGATCTCGCACTTGCTGCGGCCCTTTCCCAACCACCAGAAAATTTTTGCAGTAAAGAAATCAGCACTCCCTTTTTTGGCACCTGATTAGGGGATTTTCATAGGATGAACCGGGGGTTCCATTCGAGCGGATGCGTCCCTCCGTAGGAGGGCGAATGCGAGACAAGGAAGTCGTGCCCCCGCGGCATCCTATGAAAATCCCCCTCAGGTGCCGCTAAAATTGCAGTTGCATTACTCTTCGGAAAAGCTCTTCACCTGAACATCAGCTGGTAAAACACCCGACGCCTGCACGACCTGCTCTTTGAGGTCCTTCGCCGTGCCCAAAACCAAGATGCTCACTTTGTCGGGAGCGAGAAAACTTCGCAAAGCCGCATTCACCTGCTCCAATGTGACCAGCTCCAAGTGCTTCGCATAGGATTTCATATACCCATCCGGAAGATTCAATATTTTTTCGAGGATTAGATTCTCGACTCGCTTCTGGGGTGTGTCGTACATGAACGCAGCGGAATTGATGATGCTCTTTTTGGAGAATTCAAATTCGTCAGAAGTAATGCCCTTTCCTCGCAGTTCGCTCAGCATTTCTAGCCCCAACGCGAGAGCGGCTACCGTATCTTTGGATGCTGGGAAGTAATACATGTGCCAGGAGCGGGGGCGCGTGCCGAACCTAAATATGCTGTTTGCACCATAACTCCAACCGCGCTTGACGCGAATTTCATGCATCATGCGGGCAGAAAAATTTCCTCCTCCGAAGGAGAAATTCCCTAGATGAAGTGGGAAGAACGACGGATCATCCATACGGACTCCCACTTGACCCAAAAAGACCTGGGTTTGAGTGCGATCGGGTTTGTCCACGAAAAGGAGTCGATTCTTTTGTGGCAGCGGAGGACTAGATAACGAAGAAACAGGCTCGCCTCCGCTCAGATTTCCCTCAAAGGATTTGAGCCAAGTAGAAAGTTTAGCTTCAGTCGCATCCCCAGCACCCAAAATCAACATGCGCTGAGCTCGAAAATATTTTTTATAATGGTTCTTGATATCCTGAATGGTGATTTTTGAAATACTTTTCAAGGTGCCGTGGGGTGGATTTCCGTAAGGATGTCCTTCAAATAAAAAAGAATTAAAAAATTTTCCGGCCAATATTGAATCGTGGCTTTGCTCTTCCAGGATCTTTGAAGATAGTTCTGATTTGAGTTTTGTGAGTTCAGCATCTTTGAATGCCGGTTGGATGAGAATTTCCTGAAAAAGTTTTAAAAATGAATCAAGTTGAGCAGACAAGAAAACTCCACGGAGAATCGCCGCTTCGCTTCTTGTCTCAACCGAGAGATCTGCACCCATAAAGTCCAGGGCGGTGTCCATCGACTCTTTGCTTTGTTGAAGAGTCCCTCTTAGCAGCATTTCTGTGGTCAGTTGGGAAAGACCCTCTAGTCCTTTTGGATCGTGGATCGCTCCGGTTTTAAAAACGACATTTAAATATACAACTGGAAGAGATGAATCTTGTTCGAAAGATATGATTGCGGCGTTTGCAGAGAACGAAAAAAATGAAAGAAACAAAATCAGTTGAATCATTTGGGCACCCCCAAGACGATGACGCGATTTTCGGGTTTAAACCAACGTTCGACAACGCGCTGAACATCCTCCCGCGTCGTGGCTTGGACGGTAGCCAGGAATCGCAGACCTTCTAAATATCCGCCCGCAACGGTTTCCATAGCACCGATGTAGCGAGCTTTTTCAGAATTTGAGTCAAGCCCTTGGTAAAACGAAGATTGAAATCGGTTTTTTGATTTTTCCAATTCTTTTGCAGAAATGCCTAGTTTGCGAATTTTTTCAATCTCGTTGAGTATCGCGGTCTCTGCCACAGAAGCTTTTTTCCCCTTCTGCATGGCCACATCCAGCGTAAACAAAGTGGGATCACTGGAATCTTGTATATAAGCGTAGACACGAGTAGCCACTCCGGCTGTGACCAGAGCGCGATGCAGACGACTGCTTTTTCCGTCTCCGAGCGCAAACTGCAGTACATTCAGTGCCGCAGTGTCTGAGTGTGAAAATTCAGGCACGTGGTAGCCCATCATCAATCTTTCGACCTGCGTATTGAGTTTTAGAGTTTTTCTGAAGGGTTGCTTGCGTGGAGGTTCTTTGGGTAGCTGTCGCTTCCAAGCTGGGCCTGCCTCAATTGAACCATAGTAGCGCTCTACTTTTGAACGAATGTCTGTCGGCGAAACATCACCCACAATGACTAAGGTAGCTCGATTTGGGCTGTAGTGAATTTGATAAAATTCACGGGCATCCTGCGCAGTCATTTTTGTGAGATCTTGCTCATATCCAATGACGGGCCAGTGGTATGGGTGCAGTGTAAACGCGCCTTCAAAAAAATCCTGATGCATCTGTCCCGCAGGATCGTTTTCGAGTCGATACCGTCGCTCGTTTTGTACGACTTCCCGTTCTGTAGAAAACGACTGCTCATTGACCACCAGGTTTCTGATTCGATCAGATTCTAGTTCTATGACTGTATTGAGCTGAGTGCTGGGCAGCTCTTGCACATAAGCGGTATAATCTTGGCTAGTAAAAGCATTCGTGCCCTCCGAACCCGCCTCTTCCATGATTTTGTCGAATTCACCTTCAGGATGTTTTGCAGTTCCTTTGAACATCATGTGTTCAAAAAGATGCGCGAGACCTGTTTTTCCAGGTATTTCGTCCCTGGAACCCACATCAAACCAGGTTTGATAGGCAAACGTCGGGGCTTTGTGGTCCTCTACGATCAAAACTTTCAAACCGTTTTCGATTTGAAATTTGCACACTTGAAACTTTCCAACGAATGGATGCTTGGAGCACGGCCATGCGTTGGGGGAATCTGCTGCTTCAATCGATTCGGCAGTGTTTTTGGAGACTGCAGAAGGGGACTCCTGTTTTTTTTGTGAGCTCGAGCATGAACATAGGAAAACAGCTGTCAACAAAATGGCAAATCGACTCAGATGAGTGTTCATTAAGAGGGAGCGTATCTGTATCGGCGATGATATTCTAGATGTAACTCTGGGGAGGGCAGGCTTTGAGAGCAGTTTTAAGTATCGTCGCAGTGTTGGTTTGGTCTTCGGTAGTCTGGGGAATCGTCCAGGCGTTTCAAGATCCAAGTTATACGGTCAAAATCGTCGAGATGGACGGATTTTCCGAAAAATCTCCAGTGGACGCAGCTCAGGTTCGGGAGTTGGCGCAAGTTCCTACGGGAGAACAAAATATTTTTCGAATAGATCTGCAAAAAATAGAAAATAGAATTTTAAAAAATCGTTGGATTAGTTCTGCGCATCTAGAAAAAAAACCACCTCAAACACTCGCAGTTTCAGTGCGTTTTCGTGAACCGCGGGCGGTTTTTCAAAACAAAGATGGGCAGCTTGCCTATGTGGATGCCAATGGGCAGGTTTTTGGCACGCTACAATCACAAATCGGAGATCTTCCGATGCTTTCGGGGATGGAGCAGGACTCGGAAAAACTCAGACTGGGTGTTGCTCTTTTGAGTGAGTGGAATAAAATCGGGAGCCTATCCGGGGTCAAAATTTCTTCGATTTCTTGGGACTTCGAGCGCGGCTATCGGTTGACGGTTTTGTACTCCACGGGGTCTGAAACGGGCCGCTCTGCACTGAATTTAGGTAAAAATCCTGAATTTTCTACAGAGGATGGAAAAAAACAAATTCAGAGAATATCGTCAGTTTTTAGGTATTTAACTCAACATCAGATCCAAGCCCGTCAAATTTTTGCCGAGGTAGGAAAAAAAATCATTGTGAAGATCGCAAGACGTTCTTAGACTTCCATATGGAGACTAAAGAATGTCCAAAAAAGACTTTATAGTAGGTTTAGATATTGGAACGACGAAGACCTGCTGCCTGGTGGCAGAAGTCTCAGACGCAGGAACTCCGCATCCTGTGATCGACATCGTGGGCATAGGCACGGCAATTTCTACCGGGTTGCGCAAGGGTGTGGTGATCAACATCGATGCAACTGTGGAAAGTATTCGCAAAGCTGTGGACGAAGCGCAGTTGATGGCGGGTGTGAAAGTTTCGACTGTCTACGCTGGAATTGCCGGCAGTCACATTCAATCATTTAATTCCTCGGGTGTGGTTGCAGTGAAAGACAAAGAAATTCGCTCCGTGGATATCCAGCGAGTTCTGGATGCGGCAAAAGCAGTGGCGATGCCTGCGGATCGCGAAATTATTCACGTGATCCCCCAAGAGTATCTGATCGACGAGCAAGATGGGATTCGTGATCCAGTCGGGATGAATGGAGTGCGCCTCGAAGCTCGAGTTCATATTGTGACTGCAGCATCATCAGCGGTGCAAAACATCGTCAAGTGCGCGAATCGAGCAGGTTTGAATGTTTCTGAGGTTTGCTTGGAGCCGATTGCGTCGGGTGAGGCAGTTCTTTCCGCAGACGAAAAAGAATTGGGCGTCGCTCTGATTGACATTGGAGGTGGAACTACCGATCTCGCAGTTTTTCGAGAAGGATCAGTGATTCACACGGCAGTTTTGCCAATTGGCGGTCAGCACATCACCAACGATATCGCGGTGGGCATGAGGACGCCCCAAAGCGAGGCAGAGCGACTCAAAATTCGATCTGGTTGCGCGCTGGCTGCATTGGTGGGTGACGAGGATGCCATTGAGGTGCCAGGTGTAGGCGGGCGCAAATCGCGTTCTGTACCTCGCAAACTTCTCGCAGAAATCATCGAGCCTCGAATGGAAGAAATTTTTTCACTAGCGCAAAAAGAACTGATGCGTTCTGGATTCTACGATCTGCTCTCGGCTGGCATTGTGGTGACCGGTGGAACCGCGCAAATCGAGGGCATCACGGAACTTGCAGAAAGAATTTTTGATATTCCAGCTAAGCGTGGAGCTCCTTTGGCAATGGGGGGGCTCTTCAACGGAATTCGCTCACCGCAGTTCGCGACAGCAGCGGGATTGATTTTCTATGGTGCAAGCCGAATATCCCGAGGGCAGAAGATGGCCCGATTGAGCGGAAAGGATTTTGTTTTATACGATAGGCTGAGCGGTACTGTTAGGTCTTGGATGAAAGATTTATTTTAATTAGTGTAACAATTTGTTTTACTGATTACAGTGGGTAGGTAGATTTGAAACGTAAACATAAAGAAAAAGGATTTTCTTAGAATATGAGTCAAAACGATCAAGCAGCAATTCATGGCGCAAAAATTAAAGTAATAGGTGTCGGCGGTAGCGGATGCAATGCCGTCAACACGATGATCCGAATGGGGCTTTCCGGTGTGGAGTTCATCACCGCGAACACAGACAAGCAAGCACTGGATGCCTCGCTTGCCCCAATCAAAATGCCCATTGGCCAAGAGCTGACCAAGGGATTGGGCGCAGGCGCGAACCCAGAAGTCGGTCGCAAGGCAGCGCTCGAAGATTACGCACGAATTTCTGAATTGCTCGCTGGAGCAGATATGGTTTTCATCACGGCAGGTATGGGTGGTGGAACAGGAACCGGTGCTGCACCCGTTTTCGCAAAAATAGCCAAAGAAATAGGCGCATTGACGGTGGGTGTAGTGACCAAGCCGTTCAGCTTTGAAGGCCGCAAGCGCATGAAGCACGCCGAACAAGGTATGAGCAATCTGCGCGAAAACGTGGATTCACTCATCACGATTCCTAATCAACGCCTGCTCACCATTGCAGGCAACAATCTCTCCATGATCGACGCATTCAAAAAAGCAGACGAAGTTTTGCTGAATGCCGTCCAAGGGATTTCAGATCTGATTATTCACACAGGTCTTGTGAACTGCGATTTCGCCGACGTGCGCACGATCATGCAGAACAAAGGTCTGGCGCTCATGGGTATCGGCCAAGCAGAAGGCGAGAATCGTGCTCTGGAAGCTGCCAGCAACGCGATTTCGAGTCCTTTGCTGGAAGACGTCTCCATTCATGGCGCGACCGGTATCATTATCAACATCACCGGCGGATCGAACCTCAAAATCCACGAAGTCAACGAGGCGACTACACTGATCATGGAAGCCGCTCACGAAGATGCCGAAATTATTTTCGGTACTGTGATCGACGATGCGATGAAGGATTCGCTGAAAGTCACTGTGATTGCAACCGGACTGAATTCCGCTGAGATGCAACCCCGTGTTTCCGTACAGGTACCCGCCGCTTATTCAGCAGTAGCCGCGTCGCCTGCCATGGAAGCATTGCCCGCTGTGCAACAGCCTGTCGCTGTTGCGCCAGTGGAAGATAATCCCCCACAACCGAACCCACAAATGCTCGCGCAGGCTGCAGCCATCGTAAAAGGCCAGGCAGATGATTTTGGAGTTTCCCTGACCGTGGATTCCAAGCTCTCATCGATTGCAAATGGCCCCATGGGTGCAGGAGCAGAGGGCGGAGAGTTGGCACGTGCTCGCGCTATCGCTCAACGACTAGGGATCACGAATCTCACTGACGACGAGTACGAGATTCCGACCTACATTCGCCGACAACAAGAACGCGATCTTTAAACGAAATATTCAGCCTTCTGATAGGCAGCGTTTGTGCATTGTGTTTTCGTATACCCGTCGAATTATGTCGTTTACGCACAAAAATTCGACGGGTATGATTATCTGATATAGAGGATAATCATGCCACACCCCAGAGATCGCCATGCGATTCAACAAATCAAAAAAAAACTGAGCTTTTTTCGAGTGCTTTCTTTGCAGGGCGCAAGACAAACGGGTAAAAGTTTTTTGGCAAGAGATCTTCTTCCTGCTCGTCTGAAAAACTATCATTTCGAAACTTTAGATCGGCGTGAGGCGAGGCTGTTCGTCGAAAAGAATCCAGAAAGTTTTCTAGAAAAATATGCAGATATAAAAACGTTGGCTATTGATGAGGCTCAGAAAGTTCCGGATCTATTTGATGCAGTAAAGTTGAAGGTGGATGTGGACACACGTCCTGGCCAATATCTTTTATTGGGATCTACGGAGTTTTCAAAAGAGGTTCGAATTAAGGAATCTCTGACAGGTAGATTGGGAAGGGTACGTATCTTTCCATTTAATTATGCTGAAACTCAGTCTTTGGCACCCAATCCGTCTCGACACGCATGTCTTCTCAATGTGGATCCAAGGGGATCAAGAAAGTTTTTTTTGCGTTATTTGGATAGTGGGGGGTTTCCAGGAATTTTTCATGTTCGCGATGAGGAGGCTCGTGCTGCTTTGATGAATGACTGGTTGCGATTGGTCAGGGAACGCGATCTTTTGCAGTTTACTCATCTTCGAATCGTTCTGGATCCTGAACTCTGTCAGGATATTTTGAGTCGTGTCGCGCTCAGTGGAGAACCTAATGTTGCTTGGATCTCAAAAGAACTCGGTAAATCTTCGCGTAAGGTTCAAAAGCATCTGATGTTATTGGAACAACTTTTTGTCATCCATAAGCAGTTACCTCACTCTTTGGGATCTGGGAAACCACGCTACTTGCTTTGTGATCCAGGATTAGCGACGCATCTGGGGAGTAGTTTTCAGCGAAAACTGGAGACGGCATTATGGCTTGAGCAGCTTTCGCAACAATCTTATTCAGGAAATATAGAATATAAGATGAGCTATTATCGTAGCGCCCGCGGAGGTATCATTGACCTCATTGTTGAAGATAAATCAAAAAATGTATGGGCCCTCAAAATGATATCAGAAGAAGGTTACGATCAAAGGGATTTCGAAATTTTACGTGCTTTTGAGGCGAAAGCAAAAGCGGCAGGTTTACATGTTCGGGGACTTTATGCGCTGGCCCCAGTCTCAAAAAAAACAGAATTGGGTTCGATTGGGATTTATCCTTGGGAGTCGATTCTTTAGCTGACACTAATCCCGCAGGTCAATCCACCATCGACGTGGAAGACTTGCCCAGTGATGTAGCTTGAGTTGGGACCCGCCAGGAATGCAACCATGTTTGCGATGTCCGAGGGCTGCCCGATTCTTTTGAGAGGAATTCGTTTCACGAATTTTTCCATCACTTCAGCTGGAACTCCTCGAGTCAATACGGAGTCAATCATTCCGGGTGCAATCGCGTTCACTCGAATATTGTATTTGGAAAGCTCGAGGGCCCAGGTGTTGGTCAATCCCAAAACTCCTGCTTTTGAAGCCGAGTAATTGGTTTGGCCAACGTTGCCCAAATAGGCAATCGACGAGAGATTGATAATATTCCCGGAGTTTTGCTGCATCATCACTTTTGCGCAAGCTTGACCCATATTAAAAGGGCCCTTCAGATTCACGCGGATCACATCATCCCATTTATCTTCGGTGAGTTTGTGCAACATGGAATCACGCAGGATCCCTGCGTTGTTTACTAAAATATCCACGCGACCGAATTTCGCCACGGTTTGATCGACTAGCTCTTGAGCTGCTTTGTAGTTGGAGACGTCGTGTGTGCTCGCAAGCGCCTTGCGTCCCATTTCTTCAATTTGCTTGACGACTTCATCCGCATTTTCTTTCAAAATATCGTTCACGACTACATTCGCACCCTGTCGTGCGAGAGTCAGAGCGGTTTCAGCTCCGAGCCCACGCCCGGATCCAGTAACGATAGCGACTTGGTTCAAAAATGGAGTTTGATTTTGCATATGAATCTCTATTCGTCCGAAACAGTTGAGTTTGCAAGCGTGAAAAAAATACTCGGTCGGTTGCAAAAATCGAAAAAATTTATACACTCCAAAAATTCGCGGGTCCGGGGGGATTCAAGAATCGGTAGGAAACTACTGAACGTATCAGACGTATTGAAAAACGTATTGAAAAAGTGGGGGAGCAATCAATGATGAATCGAGTGAAGCAGGCTGTAGTTTTAGCTGCAGTGGTTGTAGGGGTGTCCAGTGCATATGCAGGGACAGCAGAATATGTTCCAGGCGAAGTGATCGTAAAATACAAAGACGGATTGATTCGCAGCCGTGAGTCGATGAATACGCTTTATGACGATGCGCGCATTACCAGCGTGAGACGTCTCAAAGGATCGCTCAATGGTTTTGAGCAGCTCCGCTTCAACGCAGAAGATACGCAAATGGACGATGTCGTTCAAACGTTCATGAAAAATGATGCGGTTGAATATGTTCAACCCAACTATATTTTGCGCTCTTTGCCAGTGGCTGAAGAAAATGTGGCTGTATCACCAGCTGCAGGGATTCCTTGTTTTTTCCCGGGCTTCCCTCCTGGCTGTGAAGACAGTGAAACGCCCGTGACACGCCCGGTTTTGAACCCTGCCCCAGCGGATGTTGTCCCTCCTGTTGCAGATCCTAGTCTGAGTGAGGCCTACGGCCTGTCTAAAATCGGCGCGACCAGCGCATGGAAAGCCAATCGAGGCTCTAAAAAAATCATCGTAGCTGTGATTGACACCGGTGTGGATTACAACCACGAAGATTTGTCATTCAACGTCTGGAGAAATCCTAAGCCTACGCAGAATGACGTAGTCGGTTTTGACTTCGTTCACAATGACGGCTTGCCCTTCGACGACAACAAACACGGCACCCATACTTCGGGAACCGTGGGCGCTGTGGGCGGTAACGGCAAGGGCGTGTCTGGCGTGAGTCAGCGCGTTTCTGTCATGGCTATAAAATTCTTGAGCGGCCAAGGAAGTGGAACAACCGCTGATGCAATTCGCGCAGTGGACTACGCCATCAATCACGGTGCAAAAGTTTTGAGCAATAGCTGGGGCGGTCACGGCAATGACAACAACCAAGCATTGTTCCAAGCCATTGAACGTGCGAAAGCGAAGAACGTTTTGTTCGTAGCTGCTGCCGGAAATGATGGAACAGACAACGACGGATCTGATCCTGCGTATCCTGCTGGTTTCACCAACGACAACTTGATTGCTGTCGCTGCAACCGATCGCAACGATCAGATGGCTTCGTTCTCTAACTACGGGAAGAAAACCACCCACTTGGGAGCTCCCGGTGTGGGCGTGTACAGCACAACTCCGGGTGGTCAATACGAAGCTCTGTCCGGAACTTCGATGGCTTGCCCGCACGTAGCAGGAGCGGCAGCATTGATCTGGTCCAAGAAGCCGACTCTGACCTACAAGCAGGTCAAAAACATCCTGATGAGCACTGCTGATCCAGTTTCGTCCCTCGCTGGGAGAACTGTGACGGGTGCTCGTTTGAATGTGCTGAAGGCACTTGCAGCGGTTAAGTAATAGTTGATTTTTTTAGTACTGTATGTTGACCGTACGGGAATAAAAATCCCGTACGGTCCGTTTTATTTCTACTGCTACTGTATTAATAAAAACTAACCATAGTTCGATAAGATCCAAGATGGGCGACGAAGACAGCGTCAAGAAATTTCTCAAAGACCGTAAGGTTCTCATCGTTGATTCTTCCTCAACAGTCCGTTCAGCTATTGCACATACGATTGCAGGGTATGGGATACCGGCCAGTCAGATAGCAACAGCATCAGACTATATGGAGGCAATTGAAACTGCAAAAAATGGACCGCGTGTAGGCATATTGATTACAGATTACATTATTGGCAATCGGAGTGGCGTTGAGTTGGCATCTGAAACGTTTGCGAATGAGGTTAATATTTTTGAGTATGCAACTTTCATTCTGACTAGCAATGGGCATCAGTCCAACGTGGCAGAGGCGGCAGAAGGTTTGATCGATGCTTATATGCTGAAGCCATTTTCAGCCGATAGCCTAAAAAAGTACCTCATATTAACCATTAAAAAAAAGCTCTCTCCTTCGGAGTATCTCGTTGCACTTTCCAATATTCGACAGATGCTGACGCAGAAAAATTACGACACAGCCATTCAGACGATTCAAGTTACTTTGGAGTTCAGTCGGCCTCCGCAACCTGTTCAGCTTTACGTGTATGAGGGACAAGCCTACGAAGGGGTGTGCGATCTTCCAAAAGCATTGGTAAGTTACAATACTGCTCTAACATGCAAGAAAGATAATTATTTTGCGTTGATTGGTATCTATAGTGTTTATGTAAAATCATTAAACAAAGGAAAAGCTTATGAAACAATTGCATATCTTTCTGGTTTTTTCCCTCTGAGCCCATTTCGCCTTTGTGACGTGATTCGATTGGCGATTGAAACGGGAAATTATGATCATGTCGAAAAATATTATGCGATGTTTTTGGAGATCGACGAAAGACGAGATGAGTTAGTCAAAACAATGGCCGCAGCGTTGGCTGTAGGTGGAATTCATAATTTCAATCAG
This sequence comes from uncultured Bacteriovoracaceae bacterium, assembly GCA_964364175.1. Taxonomy (GTDB): domain Bacteria; phylum Bdellovibrionota; class UBA1018; order UBA1018; family UBA1018; genus CAYILR01. The sequence goes on along the minus strand of CAYILR010000002.1, from coordinate 160,077 downwards.
ACACGCATGGATCGTGGAATCGATTTTTTTAAAAAAGCGATTGTCACTTCAAAAAGGGATCCAAAAATTATTTTTAAGGCGTTTTTGTATAGTTTGGCGAAGGATCAGGTGGACGCTGCAAAAGATTTTTATGGAAAATTTGAGGCGGAACATCAGGCTGGAGTCGAGTATTTAAGCAGCCAGTTTTTGCTCAATGATATTATTCTAAAAACTCCTGCGGACATTGAGAAAAATATGTCCCTCGGTTTGAAATTGATCGAAAATAAAAAAGCTGTGATTCAAATTTATCGTGTACTTATGAAAAGGTGCACAGAATTTAAAAAAGAAAAGTTTTTTTCTCAAGTGCAGGAACAGGCAAAAAAAGTATGGAAACAGGATCAACTCAGCTCTCCGCTTTACGAAATCACAGAGGCCTCGTCCGAGGCGACGATCTTTGATAAGCCTTAAGTTAAAATAGAAAGAGGGCCCCACAGTCAGAGTAGACTGCGAGACCCTCTTGAGGAGGTGGTGGGTACAGCTCTTTAGCGTGACGGTGAGATCACGCAACTTTTGAGGACTTTTGTGATTTCTTTTTGAAGGCTTGATAGTGGTCGAACTTGCGTTCGTAGTCCAATGCGTAGGAGCCTTCTTTAGTAATCAGTCCAAACTTGAATTGTTGAAAATGTTCATCGCAGAAATTGAATTTGTGAGATTTTGATTTGCAAGAGACTGCATTGCACATGCCTGCAACGGCCTCTGACTTGGCTCCCTTTTTTGGAGTTGGTGCCGGTGACGTATGCGCTGGTGTCGGATGAGAATGTTCGCCTTGCGATGCTGGTTTGCCCATATTGATTTGATTCCTCCCTAAGCCGTCACGCCCTGTCTGCGGGATAGCCCTTGTTCAATACACTCATCGGTTCAGGGGTGTTAAACTTTAGTTATTTAATCAGGTATTCAGATTCGATATATAAAATTGATTTTAAAAGACTTTTTGTTACGATCTCTGCATGAATACGCGGCTAGGGATAGGGCTTTTGGGGATATTGAGTATTCAAGTTGGTATTGCGATCGCATCAGCATCGGAGCTCAGGTGGGTGGAGATCGAAGCTTTTAATAAAGAGCAACGCACTGCGATAGTGAATGCTGGGATTGATATTGAAGAAATTCGCAGCAGCAGTGTTTGGGCACTGGTGGATGCGCCTCGATTAAAGACACTGGATCAGCTCAATTTAAAGGTCTTAGGCAATTATGACTCTTCCGTGTGGATCAATGACTTTCCAGATCGGGATGCAAGGTTTCATAATTATACCGAGTTGCTGACAGAGCTGCGCGTTCTTCAGCGCAAGCATCCGGATATTTCTTCGCTGATGAGTATTGGCAAATCGATTGAAGGCCGGGATCTTTGGGCATTTCACATCAACACCGCTTTAGTTGCCCATGAGCGGAGTGCGAGCGGAAAACCGGGCATCGTTTACATGGGCAATCACCACGCACGCGAGCATCTGAGTTTGGAAATTCCATTGATGTGGGCCCAGTACTTGCTGGAAAATCGCAAGGATTCGCGAGTCTCTGCTTTGTTGAACAGCCGAGATATCTGGATTATTCCCATGGTGAATCCTGACGGCGCTGAGTATGACATCGCGTCGAATCGTTATAAAATGTGGCGAAAAAATCGACGACCCAATGCAAATGGAACCTATGGTGTCGATCTCAATAGAAACTATTCATTTATGTGGGGGACCGGCGGATCAAGTACGGATCCATCGAGTGATCTCTATATGGGTGCAAAACCATTTTCTGAACCCGAGACACAGGCCATTCGAAATTTTGTTCAAGCCCGACCGAATTTAAAAGTCCTGCTGACGTTTCATACATTCAGTGAATTGATTCTGTATCCTTGGGGTCATAGCTATGACGGGATTCCTAATCAAAAGGATAAACAGGTTTTTGAGCAGATGGCTCAGAAGATGGCCAAGTGGAATGGATATACTCCTGAGCCCGCTAGTGATTTGTACATCGTCAGTGGTGATACGGTGGATTGGGCCTATGGGACGTTGGGGATTTTTGGTTTTACTTTCGAGCTTTCTCCGCGCTGGAGTGGAGATGGTGGATTCTATCCGGGGGCCGGCGTGATTGACCGTGTGTTTCAGGCCAACTTGGAGCCGTGCCTCTATTTGCTGGAAATGGCAGGAGATCCTTACCGTGCGCTGGAACTTTGAACCGTTATTCTTGAATTACTCGAGAGCGCGTAGTTTGAATTTTTTGGCTGAGGGATTGTTTTTTAGCGGATTTCAACAGCTGCTCTATGGAAAAAAAGCACGGAACGTAGGAGTACCCATCGTGCAACCCAAGCTTTTTGTTGAAATGCAAAAAAAAATCGATCTGCTTTTTCGCGAGGATGCGCACCATATTCAAAAGGGAGTATATCCACCCAGCGTTTTGAGGCCCGAATCTTTGTGGAAGCACGCGATGCGAGTTCCAAAAATTGCCTGGGATGGGCTTTGGTTGAATCGAAGGCGGTTTAAAGGAAACACTCAGGATTTTTCAAAAAAAATTCGTGAAAACATGGACGAGTTGCCACGGTATTATCGTCGCAATTTTCATTTTCAGACGGATGGGTACCTGTCCGAACATTCTGCGGAGCTTTACGAGCATCAAGTCGAGATTCTTTTTCAGGGTGCAGCCGATGCAATGCGACGGATGCTGATTGCGCCGATGAAAAATCGTCTTTTGTCGCCGGATGGTGCTGGATTGAGGTTGTTGGAAATCGGGGCAGGAACCGGCCGTGCGACGCGATTCGTACAACAGGCGTTTCCGAAGGCCAGGATTACTTGTGTGGATTTGAGCGATGCTTATCTGAAAGCAGCACAAAAGCAGTTGCGTCGCTCCTACCGAGTCGATTTTGTGCAAGCTGACGGGGCCAAACTTTCATTCGAAGACGAAACGTTTGATGGGGTTTATTCCGTATTTCTTTTTCACGAGCTTCCGCTCGAAGAGCGCCTGGCAGTGCTGAGAGAATCATATCGGGTCTTGAAACCCAGGGGCGTGGTTGCTCTGGTAGATTCACTTCAGCTGAATGATCGGTCAGATTTTGAGTCACTGCTGGAAAAATTTCCGCAAGATTTTCATGAGCCTTTTTATCGCAATTATACTGAGAATCCGATGGAGGAGTTGCTGGGGCAGGCTCAGTTCAAGGAAATTCAAAACGGACATCGATTTGTTTCTAAGTGGTGCTTGGGGCAGAAGATTTAGATCAAAAAAGATTTCACACACTTCATATTTTCTTTCGAGGGACGCCGCTGCGGTCATCCTGACCTCACGCCGATCGCCTCCGGCTGGCGTGAACCGGGTCCCTCGAAAAAAATATGAAGCGCGTGAAATTCTTCGAACGTCAAATTTCACATAGACGAATTTCAGGTGCTTTTTCTTTTTTACAAATACTCGGTTCACGCGGCCGCAGGATGCGGCTTAAGCGTGAGAACACGATGTTCGGAGCGAGTATTTGTAAAAAAGAAAGAGCATCTGAAATCTGCCTGTTACAAATCCAGAATGATTGGAAGAACGACGGGCTTTTTGCCAATGTTCTGATTGAGGAAGCGACGGAGTTGGATTCGCACGACTTCTTGCAAGTCCATCTCGGGTTCGCCGTTGATGATGCCGGTTTCGTATTCGACGATCAGTTTTTTCACGATGGCTTTGCACTCTTCCAAGATCCAGCCTTCGAATTGCTCGTTGACCAGGCCTCGTGCCAAAACCTCGGGTTCCGAAAGGATCTTACGGCTCTCAGCACTGCGGACCATGAGTGTAAACACGACGCCCTTTTCTCCCAGCTGCTTGCGGTCCTTGAGAACAAGTTTTGAAACATCTGCCCCATCGCGACCCTCGACAAAGATTCGATTATCTTCCAGATGCTCGACGATTTTGCAGGAGTTGGGAGTGAGTTCAACCACGTCATGATTGACTACGATCGACACGTTCTCGGGTGGGATGCCTACTTCCTTGGCCAGCATCGAGTGGTGAACCAGGTGACGGTATTCTCCGTGAATGGGAATGAAATATTTGGGCTTGGTTAGCTTGAGGATTTTTTCCAACTCAGGTTTGGTGGCGTGGCCGGAGGAGTGTAGTTCGTGAATGGCTTCGTAGAAAACATCTGCGCCCTGACGGAATAAATTATTGATCATTCGGCCGATGGCTTTTTCATTCCCCGGAATGAATTTGGAACTCATCAAGACGCGGTCGCCCTTTTGAAGTTTCACATGCGAGTGTTCTCCCATGGACATGCGGATCAATGCAGATCGGTGCTCACCTTGGCTACCAGTCGAGAGTATGATCACTTCCTTGCGCGAGTGATTTCCGATGTCGTCCATGCTGATCAGGGTGGATCGGGCTTCTTTCAGGTATCCCAGCTGTTGGCTCAGATCTGCGTTGGTGATCATGCTGCGTCCTGCGAGAGCAACTTTTTTACCAGCTTTGGCAGCCAACTGAATCATCTGCCCCATTCGCGCGACATTCGATGCGAACATCGAGACTACAATCATTCCTTCAGCTGCAGCGAAGAGCTCTTCGAATTTTTGATAGATTTTGTTTTCGCTCAGGCTGTGTTCGCAACGTTCAACATTGGTTGAATCCGACAGCAGCAGTAATACACCCTCGTCGCCAGCTTTCGCGAATTTGTCTAAATCAATCATGCTTCCATAAAAAGGTGTCGGATCAATTTTGAAATCCCCAGTGTGAATAATGCGGCCTGCTGGAGTATCAATAAAGAGAGCGGCAGCATCGATGATGCTGTGATTGACGGATACGGTTTGGACCTTGAAATTTTTGAACTGAATTGGCGCATCGCCGGGCAGGAATGTTCGAATATCGGTGGTCGCGTCGAGAGAATATTCCTTGAGTCGCTCTTTGAGCAGCAAGGTGGAAAAAGGCGAAGCAAAAATCGGAGCGTGGATGCCTGCTTTCAAAAGAAAAGGAATAGCGCCAATGTGGTCTTCGTGTCCGTGAGTGACTAGAATTCCAGCGACTCGATCTTTGTTGGCAATGAGGTATTTGAAATCTGGAATGATGAACTCGACTCCAAGATGATCCAAGTCCGAGAACATCAGGCCGCAATCGATGATCAGAATTTCGTCGGCATACTCGATCAGCATGCAGTTCATGCCGATTTCGCTGAGTCCTCCGAGCGGGATGATGCGGACGGGTGAACTTGCAGCGCTCAAGGAGCATCCCCTTTTCCGCTGTTGCGTAGGGTTTGCAGGACCTGCGATGCCAGAACATCCGCGGCAATATCAGTTTCTTCGCCGACAACCAGATCGGCGTATTGCTGCGTGGGTCCCAAAAATTCATGATGCATAGGTCTCACCGTATCGTAGTACTGACGGATGATGCCGTCCAAAGTTCGGCCTCGTTCACGGACGTCCCGATAGAGACGTCGGATGAAGCGGATGTCAGCATCGACGTGCAAAAAAACTTTGACATCGAATAAGTCACGGATCTCAGCATCCCAAAGCGTGTAAATCCCCTCAACTAGAAGCACGCTACAAGGGCCCAAAGTGGTCGTTTCACTTTGCCTGCGACTCTGCTTGTAATCATAAGTAGGAGTTTCGACACTTTCACCTCGTTTGATCCGTTGGAGGTGATCTTTCAAAAGAGCCCAATCAAAAGCGTTGGGATGGTCGAAGTTCGGCTCGCCGTGAACTTGAAAGTCGGTGGGAGGTTCAGCCAGGTAGTACGCATCCTGGTGAAGTGTATTGACCTCGTTCGAGTCGGTTCGACTCAGGATCTTTTTAACAAAAGTAGTTTTTCCGGAGCCTGAGCCCCCGGCAATTCCAATCAGAAACATAGATCCCCTGCATAACTCAGAGCTGCCTGAGAGGCAAACGAACTCATATGTGTGCGTATATGAACTGCCCCTAAAGCCGGCGGCGGAACCGGTTTTTCACCTTGCGTTTGAATAGGGCTGGAATCTGTTCGTAGCCAGCGACAAAGAGCTTGAGGGTCAGTTCAGCTGAGGTATCAGGCAAAATGGGCAAGCGCAGCTGGTACCCAGCAGGGATGCGAGTGTGACCCTTGATCACGGAGAGCGAAAGTGCTGGATTGAGGTCTTTGATTTTTTCGAGATCCAGCTTCAAGAACTTAATGAGTTCGGACATGCTGATTTCGTCCTGAACTTCGACTTCCACAGCTTGAAGAGGAGGGAGTCGTTCTATTTTACCAAAATATTTTTCTGCATTCTTTTCGACTTCTACTGCCGCAAGAAATTCAGAATAAAAATTCGAGCTGGCAAATCCGAACCTGCGGGAATGGTACCGGTCCAGGACGTCTTCCAAACGCTCGGATCCTACTTTTTTTGCTGCCCTCGCAATTCCGTCGGGGCCGTGATTGTAGGCGGTGACAGCAAGAGGCCAGTTGCCCAGTTTTTCAAAATTTTGCTTCAGCAATCGAGCAGCGGCCTCTGTCGCACGAAAGGGATCGTTGCGTTCGTCAGTATGGGGATGGACTCTCAGGAAAAGTTTTCCGGTTGAACGCATGAATTGCCAAATTCCGCTGGCTCCTACTTTGGATCTGGCTCGGGTGTTGAAGCTGCTTTCGACAAAAGGGAGGCGAGTGAGTTCCACAGGGATGCCTTTTTCTCGAAAGGTTTTTTCCATCGCGGGGAGATAGCGTCCAGATTCGATGAGTCCGGTGAGGAATCGGTCTTTTTGGCCGAGTTGGAAGCGGATGCGTTTGCGTTTGGTGAGATCGGCGAATCGATTTTCTCCCTCGGATTCAGGAATCATGGCGAAGAATTTTTTTTCTTCTTCGGTCATTTTTTCGGGGTGCTTGCGCTTGATGTGAACTCGTTGGGCTAGATCTCGCCATTTTTTGATGGCTGCACGTTCGAGCTTGAAGGCTTTGCGACTGGCCGATCCGCCTTCGATGTCTTTGAAGCTCAGGCTTTCAAAAACCCGGTCGATCTTGACGGCATCGTGCACGACACCCTGTGTGGAATCGAGTTCAGAATAGATTTTGATCCAGAAGTCCCGTTTGGTAGCGTGTTCACCTGTGAGAGTGGAGATCGGTGCCAAAACAGCAGTGGGAGAGTCCGCTGCAATCGGTGATGTACTAGGTGAGGGCGAAGATTCTGTCCCCCAGAAATCAGCATTGCAGAAGACAGGCCAGTTGAACTCGAAAACAAGAACTAGGAGTAGGCTGCGTAAGGTTTTGTGGATAGTTGGGACACTCACTGTGTTCTTGATTCTGCCTCACATGGGGGGCGCAGGACAATCTCTTCCTCGATTGCCTCGCCTAATGATTGACCAAGCACCACTGACATTAAATCCACGCATGGCGCAGGACGCTTACGGCCAAAAACTGGGCGCATTGTTTTTTCGCGCATTGACTCGGATTGATGTGAATTTGCAGCCACAACCGGATTTAGCAGAGTCTTGGAGCCTATCGCGCGATGGATTGGAGTGGCGCTTTAAAATTCGTCAAGGACTGAAGGATCAAAAGGGTCAATCGATTGTCGCTGCGGATGTGGTGGAGTGCCTGGAGCAGTATCGAGCGGGCAAGCCGACTTCGGTTTTGGTGGCGCAAATGGATTCGTGGAAAGGAACGCGAGCTCAGTCGGGAACAGTCGTTTTGTCTTTGTCTCATCCGGATCCGTATCTTGCGCGGAATATTTCCCTGATGCGATTTTTCAGGACGAGTTCGGGGAGCGTCGCGTGCCAGGATCCAGGTGTTCGGATGAATGAGATGATTGGGAGTGGGCGGTATTTTCCCGAGCACTGGGAGGTTCGAGCGAGTGATGATTTGATTCGTGTTTCATCGATCGAGCAGAATCGTGGTCCGGTGGAAATTCAAGTGTTTCGAAGTGATCACCAGCGGATGTTGAAGCTTTTGAATGGCGATACGGATGCGATGTTGAATGGACTTTCGTTGAGCAAAGAGAGGTGGATTCAGAAAAATCATTCAGATCGGTTTCGAGTTTTGGAGCGACCGGCTACTACAATGAGTTATTTGGCATTTAACCTGAAAGATCCGATTTTGTCGCGGAAGGAAGTCCGGCAAGCGATTGCCCTGGCGATCGATCGTGCGAGCATCGTGCGGTACAAACTCCATGGATTTTGTGAATTGGCGGGGAGTTTGGTTGCGCCTTCTTTGGAGGGGGGGCTGCAAGGAGCCGATTTGGCGTATGATCCTGCGAAGGCCGAGGCATTGCTGGATGCCGCTGGGTATAGGCGTGGCTCAGATGGCGTGCGGCTGAGATTCAAGTATCGCACAACACCAGTTCGTGAAGGGTATGAGTCAGGCCTTTTGTTTCAAGAAATGTTGAAGAAAATCGGAATTGAATTGGAACTCGAAGTCAGCGAGCAGGCTGTTTTTCTAGCAAAAATTATACAAGGACAGTTTCAAATGTATTCTTCGAGATGGGTTGGAGTATCGGATACATCGATTTTGTATCGGACGATGCATAGCAAGAATCCTTTGAATCGTGTGCGGTACGCGGACCAAGAGATGGATCGTGTTTTGGAGAAAATGATGGCGGAGCCGGACGCGAAAAAGCGTTCAGAGCTGGCATTTGTAGCGCAGAGAAAAATGCTCGATGATTTGCCCTATGTGCCGTTGTGGTATTGGAATTATACTTTGATTTTGAAAAAGCATGCGGATTGGCCAGAATTTTCTCCGGATCAGATTTCCGGGACGGGGTCGCTGGAGCCGGTGATGGATTATTTGTCGGAAAGAGGGACTGTGAAATGAGAAGGGTTCTGTGTGAGAAATTTCCGACTGGAGATCGTTGTGTTGAGCTTTCAGAGGACGAGGCCGTGCATGCAGCACAGGTTTTGCGTTTGCGCGACGGGGACATTGTCGAAGCACTGAACGGGCAGGGGCAGGCACGGACGGTATCTCTCGAAGTGCGCAACAAGGGAAGGGTAACGATTCAGGATCTGGGAGCGAGCACCGTGAAGCGTGAGTCGAGCGAGGGTGAGGTCGTGCCACTGTGTTTGGAAGTTGCGGTTTTGAAGGGCGATGCAATGGATTGGGTCGTGGAAAAATCGGTGGAGTTAGGTGTACGCAGCTTGCAGCCCGTAGTGACAGATCACACCGTCGTGCAAATGGACAAAAAAGGGCCCGAGAAATTCGTGGCGCGCTGGCAGAAAATCGCGGACCAAGCGTTGAAGCAATGTGGGCGATTGCAGCGAATGGAGATTTTTCAGCCGATTGCGGTGCAAGAGTTGCAAGTGGTAAAGGACGGCAGCCGATTTTGGTGCCACGAGGGATTGCGTGATGATGCCGTGTCGCTGGTAGAAGCTGTTCGAGCAGAGATGCAAGCTGCATCGCCTGAGTTCCGCGTGTTGATCGGGCCTGAGGGCGGATGGAGCGAGAAAGAAAAAGTGGTCATCGAGACTCTCGGTGCGAAGGCAGTATCTCTAGGCCCCCAAGTTCTTCGAGCCGAGACGGCCGTGGTTTTCAGCGCGAGCGTGGTGGCTGGGCTGTGGCGGGAGAATGTATGATGAATGAACTCGGTACTTCTGAGACAAGTGAGCCAACTCGATCGCAAGCTTTTCGAATCGTAGTTTCTCCAAGCATTTATGTTTCCGATATTACGCTAACAGACAAACCAGCCTACCTCGAATATCTGCAAGAAAAGCAAATTTATGATCAAACTCTTGCGATTCCATTTCCTTATACAGAAGCTGACGCTGACTGGTGGATGGGGCATGTTGCAGAGACTACAAAAAAATATGGCTGCTCTACGCTTTGGGCAATACGACGGGCAGATGGCAAGCTCATGGGTGCGATCGGTCTCCATGATTTTGAGCCAGGTAAATCTCATCGCGCAGAAATTGGATACTGGCTTGCCAAGCCCTATTGGAATCAAGGAATCATGTCTGAGGTGGTAAAAGCAGTGACTAGTTATTCAATCCGAGAGTTTGGTCTGATTCGAATCTGGGCACCGATTTTTTCTTTCAACGTCGGTTCAGCACGAGTTCTCGAAAAAGCTGGATATGAGTTTGAAGGAGTTCTCAGGAAAAATTATAAAAAAGATGGAAAAATTTTTGATGGGAAGCTCTACGCAAAAACTGTAGAGACTTGAGCTGAAATGTACCTGCCTAAATTTTTTGAAGAAAAAAATCATGAGCGCATCATCGATTTGATACGTGAATATCCGTTTGCAACGTTGATCAGTGTTCACAGCGGAGAGCCTTGCATCAATCACCTACCGTTGATTTTTGAAAACCTCCCTTCAGGAAAAATCAAACTAGTGGGTCATATGGCTAGATCCAACCCGCAGGCTGATTTGTTGCCAGAAAGTGGTGAGGTGACTGTAGTTTTTCATGGACCTAATTCTTATATTTCTCCCAGTTGGTACTCAAGTCGTGATGGTGTTCCAACCTGGAATTACGCGACTGTGCATTTGAGAGGAAAAATAGCCTGGATAAAGGAATTCGCGCCTCTGGTTTCGGTACTCAAAAAAATGACTGCTAAATTTGAAGGTGAATCTGAAAATTCCTGGAAATTTTCCCTGCCTGAGAATTTGAGTAACGAAAAAAGTATAACTCAGGCAATTATCGGATTTGAAATTAAAGTCGAAACTGTTCAAGCGAAATTCAAGCTGAGTCAAAATCGATCTTCCGAAGATCGAGAAGGAGTGCTCAAGGGCCTCCAGCAAAAAACGGACGAGATAAGCCAGCAAGTTTTGCGTCTTATAAGAGATGTTTCATCCGGTGATGAGTGGAACAAAGAGTAGTTAAATTACTCAGTTCATTTTTCCCACCCTCTGAAACTGGAACGACGTGATGAATATCAAGCCACCGGCGACGAAAGCAGCGTTTCTGTGTCGCCAGATCTCGGTGTGTGCATTGTGTTTGGTCGCGCAAGACGATTTGATGTTTTAAAGCCGAGGGAATGGGGATGCGGGTCGACTTCGTTGCTTGATCTCTGTTTACCCGTCCCGGGACGGGTAAACTTTCCGTTTTTTGAGCCAAGTGGATTGGATCTAACTTATTTTCAGGAAAAGTTTTCTCTTCTTCTCTCTTTTTCGACCTTTCGGCTTTATGGATCGGGTCATTCCGATCGAGATATTCTTGAGTCATCATAGCCAGGGCGTCTTCTAACGTAGCATGTTTTCCAAATCTCTGACTGAGAAGATCCTGAACTCGTCGGAGTTGTTCTTCCAATTCGTGAGTGATCCCAACGCGAAGTTCGGATCGAGTTGCGTTGACTGGTTTTACACGTTCTTTGACTCACTCGCCTCCGCATCCTGCTACGGCGCAGTGCTTTTGCACTGTCGTGTAGACTCGCTCCTGCTCGTCTTCACTGGGAAATTGAGCGAAGATTTCTTTTTCAAGCTCTCTTTTGGAAAGTTGAGCCGCTTTATCTAGCCACTCGGCCTGATTGGTCGGAGTCAGAATAGGCGCAATTGCTTTTGCATGACTAATGGGGATTTCGCGTGTCTGAATTTTTTCTTTCAGGAGAGGTATTTCTTTTGATTTTCGAGCCAACCGAATTAAGGTTGCCGCGATGTCATCCGAGAGTTTGAGTTCCTTGAGCGCATAATCATAAAGAGAGGTGAACCCTAATTCTCGATGAGCTTTCATATCCTCCATCTGCTGGAGAATATCGATCAGCTCTCCTTCCAGTTTTCGATACGAAGTTGCTACGGTGATTGCTCGTTTGTGTAGTGAAATAATGGCTGAATTCATGATGTTTTATCCCCCGATAGATCAGAGAAATATATCATGAAATCAAAATCATAATCAGCAAAAAACATCTAAAAATAAGACAATTTTATTGTTTTTCAAGAATCCAAAAAGGTTGTGTTCTCGATACACCGAGATCAGCTGATGCTGGATGTGGCCAAAGAAGTTGACTGCCCCAGCCTCGATCTTTTGAGACGAGGTCTTTACGCTTTTTAGCCTCGTTTGAAATTTCATAGGATTTGCATTTCTCAGTCTCCTCAATTGACCAGGGAAGATCGAATACTTCACCAGTATTCAAATCTAATTCAATACTGAAAGATTGATTACTGTACAAAATATCTTCTTCAATAATCGGAACATCATTCGCTTTGAAAAAAGTCCGAAGCTCCCAGGCTTGCCATTCAGTTCCGTCTTTTGCACCTGCGAAAATCCGTGCCTCTAACCGCGATAGAGGTATGTTTCTAACTTTGAACTCTTGAGCAACACGATCCATCGAATCAGGTAAATCGGTAGGAGCATCAATATGGGAGATGAACCCTGTTTTTGTTTCTCGGTCATAAAGTGTAACTATATAACATGGACCTGCTCCCGTTGTTTCTATCCATCGATATTGTGGTGGGGTCGTAATCAGATACTCTTTTTGTTGAATATCGGCTGCTTCGTGATGGCCACAGCTTTGAGGACGATCACCATTTCGCGTTTTAGTGTGTTGTGGAAAATCCGAACGTAATTTGTCTGTCTGACTTGGATCAGAGATGGGGGCTTCTCTAAGTGCGAAAGTAATTTTAGTCATCCTTTGCAAGTCTTGTGCAAGAAAAGAAAAAATGAGTTCGCCCAAATCATGATTTGAAGTGGTGAGTTCTTTGAGGAGGCGACCTAGTTTTGAGTTAGGCAACAGTAGGGCGGACTGGGCGATCTGGTCGGGAGTCGCACTTTTCGAAAGGATCATTTTTTGAAAAACTTGGGTCAGAACCCGTACGGGCATGCTTTCGAGTTCCCCAAGGTCAAACTGTCTATCTCCGTTGAGATCCTCGAGGGAGAAAAGGTAGTTTTTTTGGCCGTAATAACCATCATAGATATAGACACCCTCCGGCACTGGCAAAACGTGCGGACCCGAGGTAGCGACTGAAAGAAGTGCGTTGCAACATATTAAAATCAAAGGTAATTTTATGTTTTTAGTCATACAGGAGGTCATATTCTACAATAATAAACTTATTTAGTCAACTATTGAATATCCTGCGGTGATTGCGTACAAAAATTGACAACTCGAGTTCGCAAATAGCATTCTATATAAGTAGGGGATTTACAGAATGGAAAAAAAGCTCGATTTCAAACCCATCAGTGAAGGCCTGGGATTTCATCCGTTTTCGAACGGGATGCCATATGCGCCGGTTTCTAAGGCTCCAGGCAACAGCAGTCAGTCATCTGGGAAAACCAGCCCCGCACCTTCGCGCGACTTCACTCGTGGATCTGGAGCGGTAGCGGCAGGTCGGCCTCAGTTTGTGATTCCACGTCAGCCTCAACAAGCCCCTTCGATGCCTCGCCCGGCACGCACGAAAACTTCCGTAGCAGTGGCGGCCGCAGCTGCGGCGTCTCGCACTTCATCCATCAATGCCAATGTCCGAGGCGTGACTCAGTCCAGAGTGCCTGTCCCATCCGTGATGCCAGCCGAATCGACGGACGAGATTTTTGGCATTGGGTATGTCTTCAAACGGATTTTTGCCTACACCCTCGATTGTACATTCAGTTTGATGATTTATGTGGGTGTGCTGAGCTTGGCGGCCTGGAAGGGTTTGTCGAGTTTGGATAGCACGCTTTCGCCCGGAGTGTGGATGCTGGGTGGAATGGCTTGGGCTTTGTTTCACTGGTTTTTCCTGACGGCACAGGAATTGATCTTCAAAACCTCGTTTGGAAAACAATGGTTTGGCCTCAGGCTTTTTGGGGATGCTTCTGCGATTTTTGTGAGGGCTTTTCTCTTTGTTCCCAGTGTTTTGTTTTGTGGACTCGGCCTGGTTTGGTGCTTGTTCGATCGCCGCCGTCGATGCTGGCATGATGTAGCGGCGGATCTCGCTCCAACGGAAATCGCGCAGTTTTAAAAAATATGCGAGTCGCAGCCACAAAAATTAAATCAGCTAGCGCACTTAAAAAAACGTTGGCTCAGATTCGCCGTTCCAAGAAAAAAGAAAAAATTGTTTTCACCAATGGATGTTTTGATCTCTTGCACCGCGGTCACGTCACCTACTTAGAGAAAGCAAAAAAGCTAGGCAGTCTCTTGGTTGTCGCACTCAACTCGGATGAATCGGTCCGAATGCTCGACAAAGGCCCCGGTCGTCCGATCAATTGCCTGGAAGATCGCGCGCGCGTGATGGCCGCTCTTGAGTGCGTGGATTTCGTCACCTGGTTTGGAGAAGAAACTCCGCGCGAAATCATCACCCAGCTAAAGCCCGACGTTCTCGTTAAGGGTGGCGATTGGAAACCCGATCAAATTGTCGGTTCGACAGAAGTAAAATCCTGGGGCGGAAAAGTGAAATCCATCGCCTTTGTCCCCGGGAAAAGCACAACTCAGATGATTGAGAAGGCCAGACAATAGATTATAGAGATTGAGTGAAATCCAAATAGTTTCCCAGATAAACCGGCTCCAAATCAAGCCCCAGTTCTTTTTTCAGCTCTTCTTTTCCATTCAGATCGATTTCAAGACTGACCTGGAACGCTCGATCTTTTTGCCCAGGTTTGGATGCAATGAGATCGATTTCGACCCCTTCTCGCGTTAAGTAATATTGAACTTCGTAGCCTTGTCGTTTGAGATCTAAAAAAATCAAATTCTCAAAAGAGCGCCCCCAGTCCGATGCGTTGTTTTGCATCAGGTGCATTGCCCTCGTCAAACCTGAGTCGATGGTGTAGATTTTTTTTGGATTGGACTCCTGTTTTCTAAGGGACTTGGCTTTGAGCGGTACAAGAAATGCTAAATAAGCATCTTCCAAATATTGAGAGTAGTCATAGAGACTGTTTTTACTCACTCTTATGCCCTGGCTTTTGAGATCTTTGAAGCATTTGTGGATTGAAAAGGATCTTCCCATGTTGGAGATCAAAAATCGGGTCATGTATCTCAGGGCAGTTTCGTTCTGAACTTGGTGGCGTTCGATGATGTCTTTGAGTACGACGATATTCACATAGCTTTGAAGGGTTTTGATTCGTGTATCCGGATCAAAGAAAGCCACTTCAGGAAATCCGCCGTTTGCTAAAAACTCAAACAAGTATTTTCTGATATGGTCAGGGTGGGAGGTAGTGTCATTTTTTTTATATTTCATCGATTCATTAAAACTGAATGGATAGATCTCGGTGGCAAGTGATCTTCCACGAAGAGCGGTATCGATTTCCTTGCTCAATAATTTTGCAGAAGAGCCTGTAATGAAAATTTCGCAGCTTTTTGTATCGTGAATTCTGCGGATTAACTTTGCCCAATCAGAGACATTTTGAATTTCGTCAAAAAAAAAGTAGACTTTTCTGTCGTGATTCTCGGGAAACATTTTATAGAAAGTATCCACCCACTGCCCCAGTTTTTTTCCATCCATGGGCAGCAGGCGATCATCTTCGGTATTGAGATAAAAAATCTGATCGAGTGGCATTCCTTGGCTGAGAAAAGTCTTGATCAAGTCTAATTGAAAATAACTCTTTCCTGTCCGGCGCATTCCGATGAGAGCGTGAATTTTTTCAGGGGGAGTAGGAAAGGGAGAGTCTCTGCGAAAAATGGGACGATCGAGCTTCTGGAGGAATTCCACCCTGAAAATCCTAATTAATTCAATTAGTTCTATATCTGTCCTTAACATAAGGATACAATATCATAAATGTATCCTTATTAGAAGGATAGAATTCGATGGTTTGTTTCCTTATTGTGGGGATACGGGCCAAGTCCTTTTCATAGTATCCAATAGCTGCTGACTAAATCGTTGGCCTACCTGACTCTGATTCGCAAAATGATCCTTCATTGCGGCGAGTTCCTCGCTTGAAGGGCTTTGCGGATTTTTGAAAGAGCGCATTTTTTCTGCCGCTGTTTTTAAAAATCCCAACTGCTGTTCCTTGTACTGCTTGTCCATCGCGGAGACGGATTCTCTAAATTCTTTGGGGAGCTGTTTCTGCTGGGTCATGAGTTTGAAAACTTCAAAATTCATGGAGAATTCACCGAATCCAGGAGTACTCTTGAACTCTTCTTCGAAATAAGCCCGCAGAGCCCCCATGATCTGAGGTCGGTACTCTTTAAAATCGGGGTGATCGATTCTCTTGATGACACTGATAATTACCTGATTTTTTTTAGCTGGATTGCAGATGGGAACTTCGGACATTTGCTGCAAAGATTTGCCTGCGGACTCAGCATCAGTCTTGCTGCTATTCATGACATCATAGAGTTGTTTGCGCGCGAACATATGAGCGGAGTTGCTCTTTAGGAAAGATAGGATTTCATCCAGATCATTAGGGGCGTAATCGAGTTCGCCAGGTCTTTTTCGATTTTCATACTGGCGTTGAATATTTTCCAAATCCTTCTGACACTGTTCTGCTTCCTCGCGGGCACCCTGAATGGAAGCTTCGAAAGTTATTTTGGAATCCTCTGGCTTTGCTGGAGCTGACTGGGCCGCTTGAGGCACGGTGGTGTAAATGACAATAGGCCCACGCGACGGTTCGCCGGCAGGTGCGGCGGGTGCAGATTCGCTAATCGAAGCAGGTGAATCGACCTTCGGCGCAAATTTCATAATGATCATTGAACCGATCAGTGCGACTGCCAGAACTGCGATGATTATTTTTCCGTTATTCATCCTGATTTCTCAATATTTTTTCTCAATCGCCCACCATCGCACGAAAACTCATATAAACCCAAACACTCATCAAAACCATCAACCCAGCAAACAACAACCACGCACGGAAAAAACTCTTGTTCGGCGGAAACACCGAGTACCAGCTGCGAGCAATCATTTCGGGATTGGCACCTTCCCAAATGGCGCGGAATTTCGGAAAAACTTCAGCCAACCGCATATCTACTTCGTGGCGTGCGCTTTCGGGTGCTGCCCCTTTGGGGTCGCCCCAAAATCCCGTGAGACGGTGCCGAGCTCTCATCCATTGTCTTTTCCAGCGCGGAGTGATTTTGGGTTGAGTGGGCATCGTTGCCCAATCGGGCGAAACCAAATCCGGCGCAATCCACAATCCGTAGCCCGTATCCCGAGCTCCGCCGTGTTCGGTGGGATCTGGCGAGAACGGAGACTTCATGACTTCCTTACGAGTGATCCAGCAGGACGCTGCAGAAATCAGCACAGGGCGATCACTCCAACGGGTGGTCCATTTTCTGAGCCCACTTCCCAATGCACGCTGGCGAATCAGTCGAGATGCCTCTTCAATCGCTGTGATTTGTTTTGGGCCAACTGTTCCAGAAAAACAAACAAATCGATAAAATCCCATTCGATGCAGGGCTACACATGAATCCACCAGCCAATCGCGCAAAACATGTGCACGCACCGAAATCGCGGAAGCGCTCGTGTTAAGATCCACTCCCATCGCAGCATCCGGCATCAGAACCGCGACCCACCCTGGCATTTCGGATTCAAGTTTTTGAGCGGCTAATTCACAAAGTTTGCGAGCTTCAAACAAATCCATTCCTATTGGTAGGTGTGGACCGTGATCTTCCAGTCCGCCGACTGGGAAAAAAAACACCGTTTGCTGAGTTGGCAAAGTGGAAATCCGTTCAGCACTCAGACGCTCAAGTTGCAGTGGCATCAATCGCTCTCAGCGGTTTTTCGAGAATCCGTGCTGCGTTGGTGCCGAGAATTTTTTCGGCGTCTTCTTTTTGAATGAAGCCGGAGTCGATGGCGTCCTGGATTCGGCTGCGCCCGATTCGAATATTGTCTCCCATGAGAGGCCAATCGGTTCCAAAAAGAATCTTTTCCGCTCCCAATCGTCTTACTGCTTCGCCGATGACTTCAGCGGGTTGCCAGGATGTATCTACTAAAACGTTCTCGTGCTTCTCAGTAATCGCAATAGCTTTTTCAGGATCATGATAATTCATGTGAGCTAAGATGAAAGTCAGCTCGGGCCATTCGGAGAACCAGGGTTCGAATAAGCGCACATCACCCATGCGCGGGTCCTTGAATGCCAGACGAGAATGAATACAACCTGTATGTAAAATCACGGGTAACCCCAGCTCAGCGGCAGTTTTCAAAAGAGCCTGGTAATGTCGTGAATCTACGCCAAGTCCGTCGTAAGCCGGATGAATTTTCAGAATCCGCGCTCCTTGTTCCACATATTTTTTTAACTTCTGACCCGGGCGTTGCGTGGAGGGAGGAATATTCACGGCCGCGATGATTTGTTTGGGGTAGCGGCGATGCGATTCGAGTACGAATTCATTCGAAATAAAAGGAGGATGCGCGACCAAAACGGCCTGATCGATGTTGGTTTCATTCATTGTGCGAAGCAGGTCTTTGACACTGAATTCAGCGGCAAGAGTGGCGATCGGGATCAGTGAGGAAAATGGTTCAATCACGATTCGAGCAGGCTCGGGCAGATTGCGCAGCCAGGCTTGGGCGTTGTGCATGGGTGCTGCGAGTGGGCGAATGAGTTTTCGGACGCGTGAGCGCAGGGCCTCTAGTTTTTTGACCGCCTGAGGTTCAAGCGACTCGAGCTGGGCGATTGGATCCGGGTAGGCATGGACATGAAAATCGATCACAGGTGACATAACAGCCTAAGCTTATCCAATATTCGATTCTTTATCGAGTAACTTTCTCAAAACTCGGTACGAACCTCTCCATGCCGGGGCTTGATCAGGGCCCGTTTTAAGGGGAACACACTCGTCCTCGCGAGAGAGCAGGAAAACCGAAATCCCCACTTGCACCGCAGGAACGTCGCGCTTGGGATCGTTTCCAATCAAAAGGCAGTTCGTGGCGTCAAGATGCTCACGGGCCAGAACATCTTGATAATAGCGAGAGCGGGGTTTGAGATCCCACATGATGTCGGAATAGCTGACCCATTTAAAGTAATCGACCGGAATTTGAGCCCAATCGAGCCTCATTCGAACATATTCCTCGGTCCAAATCGGGTTAGTCGCGAGGATCATGGGATAATGGTCCTTGGCCCAATCGACAAAGTCCTTGGCGCCGGGGACTGGGAAAAAATGTCGCTGAATCGTGGGGAAAACGGTTTGAAGCATGGTCTGAATCACTTGGTCCGAGACTTCAACCGTGAGTCCCAGCGCATGGGCTACGGCCATGGCGACTCGAGTCCGCATATTGGGGCCGTGGGGGGTATTCGGTTTTGTGACTTCTTTCTGCACATTGCGCATGGCTTTCAGGATTTGGTACCAGCTTTTTTCCGTCAGGCGGCTCATCTCGGGAATTGCTTTGGAAAGAAAATCGATCTGGGAAAGGCGCTCGTGTGCATCGAGCAGGGTACCGTCGAGGTCGACCAGGAGGTGATTAAGCTTGCGGTCCTCGAGTATAATTTTGCGGGCCTTTTGGATTTCTTTGAGAGTTTTGGAGTTCAAGGGTTTGGATTTTGCCATACGAGAGCCTCTCGGATTTGTTTTTCTGTGATTCCTATACACAGAATGTCTTTCTTTTTACCAGACTCTCCTCTGAGAATTTGAAGATGGGATGAGGGGATTTTCAGGGTTTCGGCAAGAAATCGCACGAGCTCCTCGTTGGCTGCTCCATCGACCGGGGGTGATGCGATCCGGATTTTGAGGCGGGGGGGAGCACTTTCGTAAATTCCCATGATTTGGGTGCGGGCGGCACGAGGCTGGGCTTGGACGTAGATGACTGGTCCTCGGGTTGTGTTTTTTAGCCAAGTGTTTGATTGCATACTTTTGTCGTTGAACGGGCCCTTAGCTCCGGGCTAACATGCTGCGTACATGGTTGCAGCTATCATTTTGACGATTGTGGGAACGGGTGCGTTGTTTGGACTGGGAACGACCGTTCTGGCATTGGATATTCAGCAACTGGTGGTGGCTTGGATCGCGGCGAATGTTTTTGGAGCGTTAGACTTGGTTTTCACCTTGGAGCTGCAGCGGTTGAAGATTCTGCGGGGAACCCTGGTCACGTGGATTTTTTTCATGGGATTTTGGATGGGCGGTCAGATTGGGGTGAGTCCATTTTTGCGGGATTGGCATTCTTGGCTTTATTTATTTTTGCCGCTCTGCATGTGTACTGGACCCTGCATTGTGATTTGGGGTCCTTTTCAAGATTGGCTTGTGGCGCGTCGGCAAAAGGTTGCCCGAGGCAAGTAGTTCAGTTATTGTTTGGAGCAGGAGCTCACTTCATATGCAAGATCAACACGAAGAAGACACAAACTTGGTTGAAATTTGGTTGCGCAAGGATCCAGCCCGCTGGGTTGCCGGCGCGATGGCAGGAATTTTTGCTGGATTGCTAGCCGGGGCATTCGCAATGGCAGTGGCCAAGATGCTGGGCTACGAGATGTGGTTCCCGATCAAGTTGGCTGCGTTGCCTTTCTTGGGTGGCCGAGCCACGGAATTCGGGATCAATGCGGGTTTGATCACGGGATTGATCGTGATGGAGTCTCTCTGCATGGTTCTTGGGATGGTCTATGCGCATTTCACTGGGCTGAATTCTTTGCCTTTGCTCCTGGGTGCGGGCTTCACTTGGGGATGCTTCAGCTGGATTTTTATCAATAATTTATTCACCCCGGCATTTCCGGATATTTCTGCAGCGAATTTATCAAAAGCGCCCGGGTTTTTCGTGTGCATGGTTTTTGGCTTGTCGCTGACTTCGGTCGCATTTTTTGACCGGATGGTCCGCGGCGGAAATAGCAGCCGCTAGTTAATTCACAGAATTAACCGCCGTTGCGTTTTTCCATATCATCCATAGCGGCCTGATACTTGGCGTGCATTTTTTCCATTACGGCATCCTGCTTTTTTCTATACTCTTCGAGGCGGGAGGTCTCACGCTCACGAGTGTGTTCAAACTCTTTTTCATTGAGTTTTTTTTCTTCAGTAATTTGTTTTTCGTGAGCTGAACTGATCTTTTCGAGTTCTTTGGCTTGTGCTTCACCTTTTTTCGAGAGCGCTATTTGATAGCCTTTTTCTAGATTCTCGACTTGTTGTTTGTAGTAGTGGCTGGTTTTGTCGATACGATCTTTATGCTCATCTTCTAATTCCTGAAGCTCGGCGTTAAATTGCTGCTTGCGTTGATTCAGCGTGGAGTTCATCCGAGATTCCTCGGTTGCTCTTTGCTTGTTCATTTGTGAGGCCGTGCCTTCGATTTCCATCCACTCTCAGAATATCGCGAGGTTAAAATCAAGAAAATAGGCAGATTTTGCCTGACTATTGAGAAGGTTTACTTTGGATCCATTCACGATAAATTTCTGCGGATCGGGTTTTAGTTCGCTCGAATGTCTCATAATTGACGGTGTAGAGCCCAAATCGCGGGCCAAATCCTTTGATCCATTCAAAATTATCGAGTAACGACCAGTAGTAATAGCCTCTAATGTCCATGCCCTTGGCCCTGGCGCGTTCGACTTGCTCCAGATGGGTACGGATATAGTCGGGTCGGAGTCGGTCAGTGCGATCAGCGATTCCGTTTTCTGTGATGTAGATGGGGACTTCGCATTTCTGTGCGCGTTTGAGAACTCGGTAGAGACCTCTCGGATGGATGGCCCAATCCAGATCAGAGGAGGGTTCTTTGCGTCGAGCGAATGCTAGTCCTAGTGGAACGTGAGGGGAGGTGTCTGTGTTGGCATCACGAGGGCGCCAGCGAACATAGGCCTTGGTGTAGTAGTTGACGCCGATGAAATCGACGGTGCGTTTGCCCAGGGCTTCGCGGACGATCTCGGGTTTGGGGATCAGGCCTAGCACTCCGAATCTTTGTTTTTTCCCAACGACAGCATCAAGCCAGGAGTCGTTGTAGAAACGACGGAATACTCGAGACAAGATTTCCTCGATGGGATGCCATTTTCGGTCGGGCATGAAGTCCAACATATTGTGAGCGAATCCGACTTGGAGGGGTAGATCTTTCCAGGGGCCTTTTCTGGGCGGAATTTTGGTGTGGATTTTGCGATAAGCTTCGACATGACAGCGGAAAAGCTGCGCACAGGCTTTGGAAGCAAGATGGGGCGAAAAGGTAGCGGGTGGCATGAACTTGCCCAAGTAGGTTCCTGCGATGAGAACCATGGGTTCGTTGATCGTGCACCAAAAGGGGACGTGTGCACCGAGTTCAACGACAACTTTTTCCACAAATCTTGAAAAATAAAATACGGCTTTATCACTCACGAACCCGCCTTTGGCAGCGAACCATTGAGGCGAAGTGAAGTGGTGTAGAGTGAGCATCGGGATCAGATTTTTTTTCTCACACTCGAGGAGGAGATTACGATACCACTCGATCGCAGCAGAGTCCCACTGGCCTTCCTGTGGCTCGATGCGGGACCATTCCACTGAGAAGCGATAGGTGTTGATTCCCAATTCTGCGGCGAGTTTGAGATCTTCTGCAGATCGGTTCCAGTGATCTGTGGCGGGACCCGATCGTGCTCCGCCTTCAATGTTTCCTTGAGATTCCCAGGCCCACCAGTCGTTGTGAACGTTATTTCCCTCGATTTGATGCGCACTTGTGGCCACTCCCCACAGGAATTCAGGCGACTTTTGAGTCATCGAGAAGCCCTCCATCGAGCAGGCGCAAACGCTGACCTCTCCAGACTACTGTATTGCCAATCGCAATATGTGCCCAGAGGGGGAGGGCAAAAATTTCTCGTAGGGTCCAAGTGAGAAAAGACATCAACGTCAGGCGACTGCCCATTTTCATTTGAACCCAAAAATCACCCACCCACCAGGTTGCAAAATGGAATAAGAGCAAGGTGATCGACATATCGGACGCGTATGCAAGTACTGTTCCGCAAGTCAAACTTGAGGTGAGAGCTTCGCCATAAAAAGCAAAAGGGGCCTGAGATTTTCGCATTCTGCCCCAGCGAATGTGGCGGTACCAAAAATCCTTCACAGTATAATGCTCGTCCAGGATTTGTTGTATGGGGCGTCGATTGCTTTGAACTTTCAACCCCAGCTTTCGAGTGGCTTCGCCAGCCATGAAGTCTTCTGCCAAGTATCGAGACAAAATGGCAATTCCGCCAAATCGTTGAGCCATGGATTTTTTGAAAAGCATGGATTTTCCGATCACACATGGCTTTTTGAATTGAGCCGCGAGAGTCATCCATTTTGCATAAAAAGTATTGAGGTAGGAGGCCTCGAGATATCCTCCTAGAGATTGGGGGTTTCGGCCCGAAACTAACCCTGTGAGTACGCCAGTGTTTTCATCAATTTGCGATAGCATTTGAGTGAGTTCGTTACGTTCGACTCGAACATTGCTATCACTGATCCAAATCCAATCGTGTTGGACGGATTCGTAGCTTTTCATCATGTTGTTTACTTTGGGATTGATGCCTACATCTGTTTCACCGATAAAAAGTCGAACGGGCGAGAGGGGATTCTCTTCTAAAAGCTCGTAAACAATCGGGAGTGCTGGGTCGGTTTCGTCGGCAACAGAGATTAAAATTTCAAATCGAGGATAGTCGAGGTCGAAAAAGCTCTTTAGGTTTTCTTTGAGGCTCGAGTCAGTTCCCTTGAGGGGTTTGAGAATGGATACGGGAGGAAAATCTATTCGGCTAGGAATTTTATCTGCTCTCAAATGCCGGAGACATAGAAAGACTCCAAGCAGGTTCAGGGAAAAAATGATGAGCCAGACCGCCCAGGATAGGATGTGTAATCCAAGCATCAGGCACCTCCTTGCCGTAGTATTTAAAACTCAAATCTTGTTTTCGAATGGCATCGAGAATGGCTTCGGGGTGACGTTCGCAGGTGAATGCAGTTTTCCAAGCGTGAATTTGTGAAGGTCGGTGGAGATCGCTAGTGGCGAGCATAGGCAATCCGCTCTCAGCGACTTCATCGAACCAATAGGGGCCGCTTGCGACTTCCCAGGCATCGAATGCGGTGCGGAGCTCTTCGCGGCGATCCCAGAGATAGTAGCTTTGTTTTTCAACTTTGCGTGTAGAAACTGGGTGTGCGGCAACTGAGATGCCGCCTTGATTGCGGATCGCTCGACAGAGATCCACGACGTCAGCATCGCTGGAAACATAATCAGTGATACCAAGTCCCAGGAGATGAGCAGAGCGTTTGTTGCGAATCGTGTTCTTGGTGAGTTCAAATCCAGGGATGAGGACCATTCGGTAGAGTTTCCAGGCACGCTCGGCTTCGGACTTGATAATTTCTTGATAGATAGGAAAAGTGGCTGGGGTCAGGGTACGTCCGAGGTGTCTGGCCGCTTTTCCTATCCATGTTTGCGATTCACAGAGATGATCGGTCACTGCAATCGCACCAAAACCAAGATCGCCGTAGAAATCCACCAGCTCGGGGATCGTGAGCTTTCCGTCGCTGAAGTTCGAATGGACATGTAAATCTGCTAGAAACATATACTCACACTATCGGAGTTATGTGTCAGATCGAGGTCAGCGAATTTTTATACTTACGTTAGGAAATAATTTGGACTATTTCCATTTAAACGTCAAAGAACCAACGGTGAGGAATACAGCAGTCATTACACCTAGAACCGTGACATTCGTCATCACATCCGAGAGCGCAGCACCTTCAGTCATGATGGCGCGGGATGCCCCGATGATGTGAGTCAACGGAAACACTTGAGCGCCCATCTGAAGCCATTTTGGTGCGCCCTCAAGCGAAAACCAAACCCCAGAGAGGAACATCATGGGCCAGGAAATCAGGTTGAGCGCTCCACCCGCGAATTCTTCGCTGGCAGTACGCGCAGCCATCATGAGTCCCAAGGACATCAAGCAGGCAGATCCCAAAACCAGAATGAGGGCGAGATTCAAGTAAGATCCCAGCATCTGGAAATGAATCAAAGCATTGCATCCCGCGTAAACCGCAGCCGACATGATCACCAAAATAATCATTCGTGATAGCAGCTGAGCAAATAGAAATTCAAATGCGGAAATCGGTGTGGCACGAAAGCGTTTTAGAACACCGTTTTTGCGGTATCGAACGATCGTGTAACCCACGCCAAAGAGCGCGCTGAACATAATATTCATCGCCAGCAATCCTGAGATCAGCCAGTCGACATAGCGAATTTCTGCACCATCGGCGGTATTTTTTTGGAACGCAGTAGTTTTACCTGCGGAGAGTGCTGCGTCCCCGAGCAGGAGTTTTTCCAGAAAATATCCTTTGGGTGAGCTGGGATTGATCCAATAGCGATGAGGGGTTCCAAAATCTACGACCATGTCCAAGCTGTGGCGTTTGAGTTTGGCGAGTGTTCCTGCCTCATCGGTTTCGTTGATGAATTGGGTGTATTGTGTTTTGAGAAACTCAGATTGCACGGCTGCGGGTGAGTTCATATTCAATACGGCTACTTTGTAGAGTTCTTGATTTTTTCCTGAGAACGCAAAATAAAATCCAAAGATCACTAGGACTGGGAAGATGATATTCCAAGCCAGTGCCGAGCGGTCTCGGTAGAATTCTTTGTTTCGTGCGCCGATGAGTTTAAAAAGACGGCTGAAGTTCATACTCTCAGTTCCTTCCCAGTGAGGGCTAAAAATAAATCTTCCAGCGTGTGTGTACGAACATTCAGATGTTCAAGGTGAACTTTTTCGTCGATCAAAAAAGACAGGGTTTTATTGGTTTCCTTGGTTCGGATTTCAACAGTCCCGTGACGCTCGGTATATTTCCATGGGAGTCGGTCCAAGAGGGTTTTTGCAACATCCGCAATCGGAAGGGCCAGGACGACCTCATCGAAATACTCGCGCAGCAACTCGTTGGGTACGCCCTGTGAGATGATCTTGCCCTGATCCATGATCGCGATTTCGTCACAGAGGACGTAGGCTTCTTCCATGTAGTGGGTGGTGAGAACCACTGTCTTGCCGCGCTTTTTAATTTCCTGGATCAGATCCCAGAAATTGCGGCGGGCTTGTGGATCGAGTCCTGTCGTGGGTTCGTCGAGAAATAAAATGTCGGGATCGTTGACGAGTGCGAGCGCCAGAAGTAGTCGCTGTTTTTGTCCGCCGGAAAGCTGGTCATTGTCGCGGTCCATGTATTCTTCAAGGCGGCAAAGCTTTGCGAGTTCGTCACTGCTCACTTGCTTGGGATAGAAACTTCCAAAGAGTTCGATGGCTTCTCGGCAAGTCAGGTAATCGGGGAGTGCAGTTTTTTGAAATTGAATGCCCGAGCGGCGTCGGAATTCGGGACCTGCAGGTTGTCCCTTAAACAAGACCGAACCAGAAGTGGGTTCAGAAATTCCCTCAATCACCTCGATGGAAGTGGTCTTTCCAGCCCCATTGGGCCCCAGAAGACCAAAGCAAATCCCCTCACGGATCGAAAAACTGACCCCCTTGACCGCCTGAACGCCAGGATAGTGTTTAACCAAATCTTTGACTTCGAGAATCGGAGTTTGTGACATTCCTAGAACTTACAGAGGGTTATGCCCGAGAGCAAGAATGCAAAAAGGTGTCCGACACCTTTTTGCTGCTAGGCGCGTCATGGTATGTTCGTTTTTAGGAGACAATAGAATGACGCACCAAGCATCAAAAAGGTGTCGGACACCTTTTTCACCTTTTTGATGGTTAAGGGTGGCGAGATTTCAGCCGATCCATATCTTGGAGGATCGAGCATGTCACATAGGACACCCAGCACTGAGAACCAAGTCGTCGATTTTATGGAAGTGCGAGCGCAGAAGCTCGATGAGAAGCGGCGCAAGAATGAGCGGATTTTTTTCAAGCAAATGCTGGGGGTTTATTGCGTAGCCGGAAACGAGCAGCTACGAGCTCTCGAAATTTGTGATGTCAGTGAGTCGGGCTGCGCTTTTCAGATTCCATATACGGGAGTTAATCCTTGGCCGAATGCCGACGCCGAGTTGTCCCTACGGTTATATTTCAGCCAAGATACTTATCTTCCTGTTCAAGTTCGCGTTCAACATTCGCGATCGCACATCGACAATGGTACGCGTTATTTGCGATTCGGTTGCACAGTGGATCAATCCAGTAGCAGCTACGAGGCGTATCAGCAGTTTGTTCGTTTCTTGAAGCTCTATTCCGAGCACGCTCACAAAGATATGGGCGATGTCACTTTGTTTTATTTATAATTTAGGATGGAGCTTTGGTGTAAGTCAGCCGAATGAATGCCCCCAGCAGTACCCAGAAGACCGTGCCATGCTGGGGATTTTCTAAGGTCACATTGAAAAAAGCCGCGAAAATCTGAGTGAACAAAGCAGCAAGTGCCAAATAGGATTGCGGGTGCAAGTAGGACCGAAGGACCATCTTTTTAAAAAAAACTAGGATTGGAATAAAAGTCAGTAGAAGCAGGCTGGCAATGCCGATGACTCCACCACGAAAAGCAACAGTCAAAAAACTATTGTGTGGGCCGGAGATCCACTTGCCGTCGGTGATCGGTAACATACCATCTTGCTGTGCTGTGACAACCTTGGGGCCGAAACCATTTCCTAAAAAAGGATGCTCTAAAAAGCCATGGATCGCATTTCGCCATAGAAAAAATCGCCAGGCCATATAAGAGGATCCAGTGGAATTGTCCGATTCCTCTCTGTCGAGTTCTCCGTGAAAGAACCAGGCGTTTGTATTTTGTGCGTTTTTGCTGATGTCTTGAAAAATGGATTTGTGTTGTGAAACTCGATTTGCCCCAATGCTAGCAATCGTTAATCCCATCAAAAGTGCGCCGAAAAAAAACAGGGTCTTCTTGAGAACTATCCGCGGATAGATTTTTCGAGTCATCCAGATTGCCATAGGCATGACGACAGCAAAAACGCATAGGAACCATGATTTTTTGAAATAAATGAGAAAAAGTCCCAAAACAGCATGTCCATACGCAAATGCCAGCGCTGTTGACCACTGAATTGGCCAAATTGCAAGAGTGAGAGGGAAAAAAGTACTGAAAGAATCATTGCCGTGGATAAATCCAAAAAAACCAGAGGTGCTGATTCCATAAACCAAGCCGTAATAAATGTAGCGTAACCACCAAAAATATTGAGCAAGACCGATTCCGACCAAGGATATTGTTAACCACTGAACCCATTTTTTGGGCGCCAGAAGCAATCCAAACAAAAGCCACAGCGATTGATAGAAAAGTGCACTATCCCTCAAAATTTGAACTACTGAGGTATCCGCGGTTTTTTTCCAAAAAGAGTATCCGACCAAAAAAACGCCCCAGACCAAATAAAGGGTTAGCAAGTGTTTGATCCAATTTGGGACTTCTTGAAACAAATGTTTCTTATTGATCCAGCAGAGAATTGCAGAAAGCAAAAGCGCGACTTCGCCGACATAAACCGGGATGGGACCCAAAGAGAAAGAAAGATAAGAAAAGTTCTTGGAGCCAAAAGCAAGGCACGCAAAGTAGATCAGCAGAACATACCAACCGAATTTTTTATAGGGCGAATCCAAAGTGTCCACTTAGCTTTTTCTAATCCGGTCCTGCCCATTTGAACAGAGGAAAGCCTAATCACTTGCCAATCAGGAGTAGTCATGTTTGAGAAATGAGATGAGAGAGCGCTGGCTGGGTTTTTTAAAAACCTATGATTTGAAATGGATAGATCTCGCCCTGGCATCCGTGATTATTGCGGTGGGCATTATTTTTAGGTTGATTTGGCCACTCGATATCGAATTTAAGAATGATGAAATCTGGTCTTTTAATGCGATGATGAGAACTCATTCTTGGGCGGATATTCCCCTCATTGGGATGGCTTCCAGTGTGGGGATCAAGGTCAGCGGCTTGAGTGCTTGGATGTTTATCCTTTTGGGGAAGGTGTATGGTGCCACTCGCCCAGAGGAATTGGCTCGTGCTGTTCAGTATTGGAATATCGTCGGTACTTCCTTAGTGTTGCTGATTCCCTTTTATCTTCGAGAAAAAAAGGAGGCCAAATTTTGGTGGGCCGCAATGCTGGTCGCGTGGGTCAATCCATTCGCAGTTTTGTTCCAACGAAAAATCTGGCCTCAGTGCCTTTTCCCACTTTTTTCAGTTTTATTCTTATTGTTCTTTCTTCAGAGGGGAAAGAGAACAGGAGCTTTGCTGTGGGGCCTAATCGGCGTGCTGATGTTCCAGCTTCAGATGAGCCCGCTTTTTTTGGCAGCGGGTTTTTTTCTGTGGATAGTTTTGTTTGATCGGAATTCTACCCGGTGGAAATTTTATTTCCTCGGAGTGGGAATCGGTGTTTTGCCTGCCCTGCCCTGGCTGAAATACCTCCTTCTTGACGGTGGAATACGTGGGTTGGATTCCTATCAAATCAATTTAAAACAGATTTTGTCTTTTCCATTTTATAGGACGTGGGCAACGGATCCTTTGGGAACCCGCTTGATGTATGCCATTGGCGATTATTACACCGAATTTGAGAAACTACCGATGTTTTTTGGGCATTTCACATATGGCGTGAAAGCAGTTTCAATTCTGTTGCATCTGGGCGTAGTGGTTTTGGTTTTGAAGAAGGTGGTACTTTTTTTCAAGGAGCATCAATATAGAAATTTGAAGCAGTTTTTGAGCGGTTCTGGTTCAGAAACTCGATTTATACTGAATGCTGCATTATTTGGAGCTGGGTTACTCATTACTTTGAAAAGATTGATGGTGCATCGGCACTATTTAATTACGTTTTTCCCTCTCACTTATCTATGGTTAGTTTATCTGATTTTTACTTCTTTCAAAAAGCAGCGAGTTTGGTTCGCGCTTTTCTTGTGTTCTCAAATTTTTCTGAGTTGGCAGTTTCTTTCTTATCTGCACGAAAATTGCGGAGCACCCAAGGCAGATTATGGATTGATGTACCGATGCCAGCCGCCGCATCAATGATTATTTGATTTGATAGAGGCCTTGCCCATCCCAGGAACCGTCGACCAAGGTCAGCAGTCCTCGATCAAAATCATTCAGGTGATGAGCCTCGATTCCGACTAAGAACCGGCTGCTCTGGAGCGAGCCTGAGGGAAGCCGACAAGGCTCTAAGACAAAGTAGCGATCGGGAGGGGTGAGTGACGCAAGTGGAAGATAAACATTGCTATACCAAACATGGCCATCTGCCGTGCAGTTTAAAACGGGAACGGGATTTTCAGTGGTTGAGTTTGTAATAATCCATTTTTGGATTTGGTTTTGGTGATACCACGAAGAATAAAGCCCGAGCCCCTTGTGTTCAAAAACATACTGATAGGATCGAAAGCCCAAAACTCCTGTGAGGCCGAGGCTGAGTAACGCGCCTAGAACGGGGTACCCATGATTTTGGTTCAGTCGACTCATGCCACGGAAAAAAAACCAGTCCCTGCACATTGCACCCAAACCAATCCAGATGACTGGACTCACATGCCGAAAAAGCGCACCACCGCCACCAAACCGAGAAAGGAAGACCCACCAAGCCAAAACAGAGGTGCTGCCAACGGCTATACACAAAGAAGCAGATGGCTTCCTATCTTTCCAGGCTTGACGAATGGAGAAAACTTGAAAAGCTAACCAGCCTAAAACCAGTATAGGAGCAGTGCCAGAAATCATCAGGCCCTGCACATCCTGAAAAATCATTCTCATGGGTTTGATCAAACCCCCCGCTTGGCTGGATTGTTGTAGGCCTGCGCCATTGTCTCCATGAAGAATCAGATTCAACCACCGCAGGTACCCCTCCTGCATGCCGACAAGATTTCCATACTGTTGCCACTGAAATAAAACCCAAAAGCTACAGGGTACTAGAGCGCCTAACGCAAGTTTAAAGAAAAAAGTCCAAAATTTCCGGGTGAAAGGATGAATTCGCTGGAACAGCAGCCACGCAAAAAGCGACGTGGCAATCGGCATGATGAAAATGAATTTGGACAAGATGGAGAGCATGAAAAATATGCCTGCCCATTGCAACTGTAAGCGATTTTTGATCGGGCTGAAGGCAAGCCAAGCCCCCAAAAGAAACCAAACACTACCCGGGAACTCTCCCAAAAAATGAGTGATATAAAGTTTGGGCGAAAGGGTCACAATGATGAGGTAAATTCCGAGAATGACTGCAGCTTCGAAATAGGTAACCCCCCATCTTTTCCAGCCAAAAAAAAGCAGTAAAAGATGGGAAAGAGCAAGAAGGTGGAGCAGAGGCGGAACAGGCCCGTGAGTCAGCCAACTGAGCAGCAGTCCGGGAATGAGCAGTGCCGGTCCAGTGCTGATGCCCTCGTGAAACAATACGCCCATTGCTTTCCAGCCTTCGCCCGCAAGCATCGAAGAGATGGGTTTGAGAATGAGAGCTTCGTCCCACCAGAGGCCTGTAGTGGCTGCTTTGATGACCTGGAAAATGAGACAAATTCCGCCCAAAATCAGCATCCAGAATCGCAAGCTGGAAAAACTGACAGGAGCTGGAGAGCTGAGTTTCATATCCGTTTCATATCCATAGAAAAGGGTTGAACAATACCGTATTAGTGAATATCAAACACATATGCAAATGATTGTCATTTTATACTGCAAGAGGAGTCTAGGATGTCTGTCGCCATAGTCACGGGTTCATCAGGACTCATCGGAAGTGAAACTGTAAAATTCCTGCACGCTCAAGGGCTCGAGGTAGTCGGGATCGACAACAACATGCGAAAGTATTTTTTCGGTCAGGATGGATCGACTGAGTGGAATACCGAGCGCCTCAAAAAGAGCTTCAAAAATTTCACCCACCTTTCAATTGATATTCGAGACGATCAGGCCATCGCGAAGGTTTTTTCGGAAATGGGCAAGAAGATTTCCCTGGTGGTTCACACGGCAGCACAACCCAGCCATGATTGGGCCGCACGCGAGCCGTACACGGATTTCACAGTCAATGCGAATGGCACGCTGGTGCTTTTGGAGAACACCCGGAAGTATTGTCCTGATGCTGTGTTTATTTTTACTTCCACGAATAAAGTCTATGGGGATGCTCCAAATTTTCTCCCACTCGTAGAAAAAGAAATGCGTTGGGAACTAGATCCGTCGCATACATATGCCAAGCACGGAATCGACGAGACTTTGACCATCGATCAATCCAAGCACAGTCTTTTTGGAGCGAGCAAGGTGGCCGCAGACGTTCTTGCTCAAGAATACGGTCGTTACTTTGGGATGAAAACAGGCACGTTTCGAGGCGGCTGTCTCACGGGTCCTTCGCATTCTGGTGCAGAATTGCACGGATTTCTTGCTTATTTGGTGAAGTGCACGGTGCATGGGAAACCGTATACGATTTTTGGATATAAGGGTAAGCAAGTTCGCGACAACATTCACTCACACGATCTTGTGAGTGCATTTTGGAGCTTTTACAAAAATCCTCGCGCCGGTGCGGTGTATAATATGGGCGGTTCACGGCACAGCAATTGCTCGATGCTAGAAGCGATTCAAATCACCGAAGAAATCAGCGGGCGCAAGTTACAGTACAGCCTCTCGGATCAAGCGCGCTCAGGCGATCACATCTGGTGGGTGAGCGACGTTCGCAAATTCCAATCCGATTATCCGGAGTGGAAATATCAGTACGACCTCAAGCGAATTTTGAAAGAAATGGTTGAGGCTGCACGCGAGAGGCCGAATTGAAGCTTTCGGTCGTGATTCCTGCACATAATGAAGAAGGGTGCATTGAGGGGACTGTAGGTGCATTGTCGCGTACTCTTCAGGCAGAAAAAATCGATCACGAAATTCTGGTGATCAATGACAATTCTTCTGATCAGACAGAAACGATTTTAAAGAGGCTGCAAGCGGAGTTAGCTGGAGTTCGCTACATCAATAATGTTCCGCCTCACGGTTTTGGTTTTGCGGTTCGCAAGGGGCTAGAAAATTTTCAAGGGGACGCGGTTGCTGTTTTTATGGCAGATGCCTCGGATCGGCCGGAAGATCTGGTGCGATTTTTTCGAGCAATGAATGAAAAAGGAGTAGATTGTGTTTTTGGATCACGTTTTATGCGTGAGTCAAAAATTATCGATTATCCTGGATTCAAACTTTTTCTCAATCGGATCGCCAACAAGATTATCCAGATTCTTTTTGGGCTTCGTTACAACGACGTGACCAATGCCTTTAAGCTCTATCGCAAAGAAGTGATCCAAGGGATTCAGCCTTTTTTAAGCCATCATTTCAATCTCACGGTCGAGTTGCCGTTGAAATCCATCGTGCGTGGATACAGCTATACGGTGATTCCCAACGATTGGATCAACCGAAAAACTGGGATTTCGAAGCTAAAAATCAAAGAAATGGGTTCTCGTTACCTATTTATTATTTTGTATTGTTGGATTGAGAAATGGCTTTCGCGGGGAGATTATCATCGCAGCAAGCGAGAGGCGCCTCTATGAGGATTCTCATCACAGGTGGAGCTGGTTTTGTCGGATCGCGGCTTGCGTTGGCTTTTCGAGAAGCCGGTCCTCAGGACGAAATAGTTGCTTTGGATAATTTGCGCCGTCGGGGTTCTGAACTCAACATCCCTTTGTTTAAAAAAAATCAGATTGAATTTGTTCATGGAGATATTCGCAGTGCCGATGATTTGAACGATTTGAAGGGGAACTTCGATGTTTTTGTCGAGGCTTCTGCTGAACCCAGTGTTTTGGCGGGTTTGAGCGGATCTCCTGCATATGTTTTGCAGACGAATCTCACGGGTACGCTCAATTGCTTGGAGTTGGCCCGTAAAAGAGCAGGCATGATGGTTTTTCTTTCAACTTCTCGTGTGTATTCCATTCAGCCTCTGAGGGAATTGGCATTGCGTGAGGGAAGTACACGCTTGGAATTGAAAGCAGATCAAAAATTCTCAGGTGCCTCCGAAAAGGGCGTGGCTGAAAATTTCCCCACGCATTTACCCCGATCGATTTATGGAGCCACCAAATTAGCATCCGAGCTCGTGATTCAAGAATATGCCGACACTTATGGGATGAAAGCAGTAATCAATCGCTGCGGAGTCATCGCGGGCCCTGGGCAGTTTGGCAAAGTCGATCAAGGAGTTTTTACCCTTTGGGTCGCGAATCATTATTTCGGTAAACCATTGAAGTACACGGGTTTCGGTGGACAAGGAAAGCAAGTACGCGATTTGTTGCACCCGCTGGATTTGTTTGACTTGATTCAGACGCAGATTCGGCAGATTCAGTCGCTCGGGGCAGCAGAGGTTTACAATGTGGGTGGAGGAACAGAAGTGTCCACTTCGTTGTGTGAGTTGACGGCGATTTGTCAGCAGGTCACCGGGCGCAAGATCGAGATCGCTTCGGATACACAAACGACATCAGTGGATATCCCGTTGTATATTTCTGACAACACCAAGGTGTCACAGGCTTTGGGTTGGAAGCCCAAAAAGAGTATCAAAGACATCGTCGAAAACATTCACCAGTGGATTCGTCAAAACGAGGTGGATTTGAGACCTATTTTTGGTGGTGAATCATGACGTCTTTGACGCAATCTCGTCAAAGATCAGTTCCCACATGGGTTTCGGTTGTCCTCAGTGAATTACCGCTGATCCTGGGGATTTCTCTTTTTCTCTACACGCTTTATTTCAGTTTGACACAGTTTCCGATTGCGCTCTGGAAGACCTACATTGGGGATGCTCACGGTTTTCGTCAGGCCCAGACTTTGATTTCTGCAGAATATATTTTGAAAGGCGGGCCTCTACTCAGATACGAAACGCCGGTTTTAGGTCCTCCCTGGTCGATTCCGTTTGAATTTCCATTTTACCAATGGGTGGTGGCATTTACGTCGTGGATTTCGGGTTGGGATATCGCTCCTGTGGGTCGGATCGTTTCGCAGGCTTTCTTCTACGCCAGTCTACCTTTTTTTTGGGTTTGTGTTTCTGAGCTTGGGCTTTCGATTCTGGCACGTTGGATTTTTCTGTCTCTCCTATTGTCTTCACCCAGTTATCTGTTCTGGTCCCGAACGGTGATGATCGAATCGACTGCACTTTTTTTCTCGGCAGCTTATCTGGCGTTTGCGCTCAGATATTTGCGCAAGAGAGGTTGGGCGAACGCTGGGCTCACGGCTGTTTTTGGAGCCCTTGCCGGTGCAATCAAAGCAACGACATGGATCGGTTTTTTATTGGCAGTTTTTTTGGCAACCCTGGTGCAGATTTGGCAGAAGAGGGATAGGCTTAAAAATATTGGGACTTGGTTGAGAGAGTGGGTTCCTGCAGGAATGATTTTGGCTTTTATACCACTGCTCGCGACTGTTCAGTGGACCAGTTTTGCTGATCAGGTGAAAATCAAAAATCCGTTGGCCAACGGATTCATCAATTCGCGTGCATTGCGATTGTGGAATTTTGGAACGTCTGCTCAGAGGAGATCGCTGGATATTTGGATTCATCGTGTTCCCAGTATGTTTTGGGAGGCGATGGGTACTTACTGGTATGTTTTCGTCGCTTTGGGATGCACTTCACTTTTTTTGATCCGAGATCGGAAAGATCGAGTTTTAGCGGCAGGTTCTTTGATTTGTTTCTTCGGTGTTTATTTGATTTTTACGAATCTTCACATCGTTCACAACTATTATCAGTATGCAAATGTCGTCTTTTTTATCGCCGCTTTTGTGTTTTGTATTAACGCTGCATTGAAGGACGGCAGAATATGGCTTCGGACTTCGGTTGTGGTTTTGACCAGCTTTTTGGTGGTCTGGAGTGGTCACGCGTCGTTTCAAAAAACCTATTTGCCTATGCAGATGGAAGAGTCCAATTGGGTAGGTTTGGATTACCAGATGATTCAGTTTGTCCGGGAGCATACCCATCCGGATGAAGTTCTGTTGATGTATGGGTGTGATTGGTCGTCCGAGCTGCCCTATTACATGGGACGCAGAGCGATCATGGATAATTTTGATCGTGATGTTGGCAGTACCACTATGGTGGAGTCATTGAGGTTGTTGAATTTAGAAGGCCGACGTTTGGGCGCGGTGGTGAGTTGTCGGCTAGCGAGTGAGAGAATGGATGGTATTTTGAAGCGGCTCGGATTTTCTACTCAACGTCAGTATGGGGATCCCAAGAGTTGCCAAGTGTATTTGCCGAATGACTACCTGAACGGAAAGCGCAGTTCGTCTAGTTAATAATCCCGGAGGTCGTTTGCAAAGCTCGAAATATTTATCATCGATTGTATACATGGGCTTAGCTCTTCTGTTTTTCTCTGTTGTTGGTACACGAATCCATGCCTACCACTGGGATTTCAATGCTTATTACAGCGCATCGATGCTTCTACTCAAGGGGCTCGTTCCCTATCAGTTTGATCCTCGGCAAATACTTCCTCCAGAGGCGACGGTTGTCACGGGGAGCTACGTTTATCCGCCGATTACCTTTGCGCTGGTGAAGCCACTGTCGCTGATCAAATACTCACAGGCTTCTGTATTATGGCTGATCTCTCAGCTTTTTGTGATGATTGGATTGTTCTATTTTTGGGAGAAAAAATTCATCCCTGATTTAAAAAAAATTTGGGCAGGGTGTGTATTATTGCTAGGTTACAATGGCGCGTTATTTTGGGATGTCGCCAGCGGAAATGTGACTTTATTTGAACAAGCAGTTCTTTGGATTGGATTTTACGGCTATATTTCGAATCGAAATTTTTTGTTTGGTGCGTGCGTAGTTTTGGTTTCGCTGTTCAAGCTGACGCCTATTGTTTTGCTCATCCTGCTTTTGTATCGGCCGAATCGCCAGAAGATCAGCTGCCTGATTGCCTCTAGCCTCGTGTTTCTTGGATTGATCGCCTATCAAATGATTTTTTATTCACAGCCTTGGGCGGAATTTGTGAATCAGGCCTCTCAACGAGTGACCGAGTTTGGAACATTGAGTCCGTCGATTTATGCATTGATGGGTGACCTGAGCCGCACGCTTTCGGAAAGCGGGTACAAAGTCTTGCCTTCGTCTTTGTCTTTCACAATATATGCTTTGAGCTCAGTATCAATTTTTGGAGTGAGCTTTTTTTGGATCATTCGTTTTAAACCTAGTCTGCTTGAAACGGTCTATTTGGTGCTGACTTCATACTCACTTTTGCTTCCTCGGATCAAATCTTACCAGTTCATCCAAGTTTTGGTACCCACCATTTTCGTACTGGGTGCGGTGAAAAATTCGAAGAGTTTTTCAAAATTCAGCTCCTGGTTCGTCTTGATTTTGCTGTTGGTTTGCTTTCCCTATGGTGAGAATCCGTTTCCAAAACCGATTCAGTTGACTCTTCAGGTAGCTACAAAATACATTCCTCTTTTCACCTTGATCGGAGTTTGGGCTTTTCTTCTGCTTCTGATCAGAAAGTCTCGATTAGAGACAAGATCGGGTGACTAAATAGCCGGTCGAATCTAATTTTGTCGACGAAAAGAGGAAGGATTGGGGATGGTCCACTGCGGAAATCCACACTCTGACCTCGTTGAGTGGCGAGCGATTTTCATCAAACGCGATCATCGGTTTTCGAGTTCCATTCGAATCAACCACGAAAGCTTTTTGTCCGCGTTTGAGCAAAAGGAGTTGAGGCTGTCCGGGAACGACAGTGATCTTTTGTCCAACCTGAACGGTTTGCATCGATATTTTAATCGACGAAGGTTGCTCACAAAAGTGCTGAGTCGATTGTTGGATGGCATGAAGCAAGGATTCCGGGCTTTTGGGGGCACTGTCATGAAGCTTCCAGTGATCTAATACCCAGAGATACTCAAATAATTGGTTATTATTGAATTCAAAGCATTCATAGCCCGCGATCACGTTCTGAGATTGAAACTCTTTGAGAGGAACGTAGTGATTTTTTGTCAATGGATTCGAATTCATCAGCAGCGGAGGGGCAATGAAACGGATTGATTTTTGAGATTCGAAAATGTTTGAAAATGGGCCATCCAAAGCGAGCTGGGTGGGTTGGCATCTATGCGTGAGGTGTTTTGGAATGCCTTGCCCCCAATCAATATTGGATTCTGTAAAATTTCTCGATGGAGTTGGAGCTAGGGTATTAAAAAAAGATAGATACGATCCATATGCAACTGTGGAAAAATCAACTCCCAAAAGAATGATCCCCAACGCGAGTGACACAGCAAGTGTCATTTGTCTGTACCGTTGATTCAGATTCTGAACGAATTGATCAAAAACGATGGCTGCTCCCAATTCTAAGAGCAGCATGCCTGGCAAAAAATATCGGATTCCAATTTGTACGTGGCCTAGCGAAAAAACCAGAAGCATGATGGCGGCAGGGGCGAAAAAAACAAGTGCTGTAGCTCGGTCGAGATGCTTTCTGCTGAATAAAATGGGAATGAAAAGAAGTATCAACCACGCAAGGGGCTCTTTCAGAAAAAAAGAGACTAGGTAAAAGTACCAAAACCCCATTTCAGAATGTTTTCCCAGCATGTATCCTGGCTGGCCAAATGAATTGTGAACTAGCTGGAATCCAATGTTCTTTTTGTACAGAAGAATCTGAGAAGGATGGAATAGATAGGCTATCAAAAAAGAGAGTATGACTCCTCCAGCAAAAAATAGTCCGGGTGAAACTCGAGCGACAAGTTTGCGCCCCTTCAATGCAGGATTTGAAATTTTCAACCCTACTACGATTGCCCCGCAGAACATGACCAGCAGTCCTGTTATTTTTGAATTGGCTGCCAGCCCAGACAAAAGGCCGATTAAAAAAGGGAGGGCAGGTTTTTCATTCGAAGGCTTCTCCCGCAAGAACCGCCAAATATAAAAAAAAGCCAAGGCCATCCATATCGCCAAATCCGCATCAATGACATTGAGGGAAGCTGTTGCCTTCATGTTTGGATCCAGGAAAAAAAGCATGGAAAAAATCAGGGCAGCGAATGTTTTCTTATTTTTATAAAAGTAATAAATAAAAAAAATACCGGCGAGCGTATAGAGAGCTACATGAGCAATCCGGAAAAAAAACATCTGCTGCAAATTGAGAAAATGGGGAATCAGCGCCCCGAACCAGGTTGCAAAGGGCGGGTGATCCATGCTGATTCCGAAGTCAAAAAGTTTGAGATACAGAGTGCCCATTTCTTTGTAGAAGGGTTCATCGCGAGTGATGCCCATTGTGAATGCTGAAAAAAGAGTGGTTGAAAAGCCGTAGACCACTAAAAAACAAATGAGAATGAGATAAAAAATCATGGCTTTCCTTGGTAAAGAAAAAGAGTCGAGAAATTCCCAACGGGTTTAATCTCCTTGCAGCCACGGACTTCAGAGAGATTGGAATGGGTGGAAACGATCCAGCTGGCACAAGTTTCTATACGATCAATCCAAGTCAGGGATTGAATCACCGGTTCATTGCCTCCGTAAAATAGAATGGGATATTTGGAGCAGTCTCCACCGCAATCGGATGATGGGCCGATGCTCTCCCCTGGCTTAGCTAGCCAAGCGAGGGTTTTAGTCATATCACGCCAGTTTTCTTTGTGTGTCGTACTGAGTTCTTGAGCCGTCATTGGAAAAAGCTGAGCCAAAACCCCTGGCCATGGTCGGATTTGAAAGGAAAGGTGGGGTAGAAAATAAAGAGACAAAAAGATCACAGGTACTAACAGCTTTCCCCATAGAGCAGTCAATTGTAGCAAAGTCACCGAACCCACAATCACAAGCGGCAATAGCAGCAATAGATACCTTGGAAAAAAGCATTGTTGAGTGAAGCCAAAAATCAGCGCTTGAAACAGCACTGCGCAGACAGCAGCAAGCAGAAAATTGG
This sequence comes from uncultured Bacteriovoracaceae bacterium, assembly GCA_964364175.1. Classification (GTDB taxonomy): domain Bacteria; phylum Bdellovibrionota; class UBA1018; order UBA1018; family UBA1018; genus CAYILR01. The sequence continues at coordinate 120,856 of CAYILR010000002.1, read as the reverse complement.
TGAGTGAATTGCGGCGAAAAATAATTGCAAAGATTGAAATCAGGCTCAAAACAATCCAAATAGTACTTCGAGAATCAAAAAAGAAAAGCCATGCGTTTTTAATGATTTCAAGGCTGGAAAAAACCTGCTGAGTAAAGTCAGTAATTCCGACTCCTTGGAGGCGGGATTTCCGCATCAAAGTGATGAGAAATAAGTAGGCGGGAGAAAACAGGAGCAAAGCAGTGAAGTTCGGGGCATATTTTAAAAACAGCTCTTTAAATGATTTTTTTTCGAAATACCATTCAGAGAAAATATCGATACCCAGAGTGGCGCCCACCGTGATCACAGAAAAAGTATGTGTAAAAAGAGCTATCAAGCAGGCGCTAAAAGATTTCCAGGATCCTGATTTGCGATAGGCTGCCCAGATAAACAAGGCGCAGACCCCTGGCATGTGAAAGCGTGCATCTTGTGCATAAAAAATAAATTTCCCATGAAACGCCAAAAGGACCGCTGCAACGGTTGCTAGAATTGGCTTATAGCCCGCTTGCCTGTAAAGCCGCGGCAAGACCCATAAAAACCCTAGAGCAAAAAGAACAATAGGCAATCTTGAGGCAAACTCATTGCTACCAAAAAGCAGGCGAGAAACAAAAATCGAAAAATAAACAAAAGGCATCTGACCATCGTGGAATGCTTCGATGAAACCCGATTTGAAATCAACCAGCCCAGAGGCGCTCACGGTTGCCACTTCATCCAGCCAGAGCGACGCATCGTTGAGCGTGGCAAATAAAGTAATTGCAACGAATAATAGAACCCAACGGTGAATTCTATCTGCATCAGACTCAATATATTTTTCAAAAATGTTCATCAGTACCTCTGAGGTATATCGCGAATCTGTTTTCCGCACTGCTCTAGAGAAATCCACTTGGGCAATGGCTGTGAGGATGCGCTTAGTTTTTCTAAACGATAAAGCTGTGGCAAGGTAGGCTCAAAATGGATCAAAAGAGAAGCTTTTGTGGCCTTTGCTGGATCATATCCGCATTTTCGGTAGGCGCGATCTAAATCCACTAAAACGTTGGCTTGAACATCTGGATATGGCAACCGATCTAGATAAATCGAAGTAAACTGGACGTCCTGAATCATATCGCATTCGATGTCATAAAAAGGAGTCCTGGCATTTGCTTCCAATGTCACCACGCGAGGGATCGAAAGAATCAGGAGAAGCAGGGGAAGAACCTTGAATTTTTGAACCCAACCTAAGTGAAGTAATTCACGGGCGCCATAGGACGCCAAAATCGCCCATGGGATCAAAATAAAAATAAAAACTCTCTGCAGAAAATAGTAGTGTTTCACAGCTATAAGTATCGCTATTGGAAATGCCAATCCGAGTTGAAACAGTGAGAGGTAAGCCAGAATACCACCTGCCTCCAGCTTTTCTTGTCGTTTGAGTAGGCGGCGCAAAGCCGTCCAGACGCCAAATAAAAAGAATCCATTGAAGACCAAAGCAGTATCAGGGAAGCGAAAAACGCTTTTAGGCAAAAATAGGCGAATTACACCCAGAACCAGATTGATATCGCGAGTATAGAGTAAATCGAAATCACCTGCGTTTTCATATTTGCAGCTTTTTAGAGAATAGAAGACTCCTATTCCTAAACAAGCCAGAGTTACAATGGCCAAAAAGCGCCACCATGAGCGAAATCGGTGAGTTTGGCGAAAAACAAGTGCGAATAGCAGCACGCTAGCCGCGCTACAAAAAACCTGGAGCATCCCTGGTCCCGCAATAGCAGTCAGCGCCAATGAGGATAGAGCAACAAACCCTGCGGATTTTAATGTCCGAGTCCTGTCCTGGGCCGTTGTCCAAAGATCTGAAAAACAACAAAGATGAACAAAAAACACCAAAAGCCAAAGCATATAAGGTCGATTTTCAGCCGCGTATTGGTGAAACAACCCCTGTTGAGCCAAGGCCAAAAGACCAATCAACCCGCTTGCCCAACCCCAGCGAAAGCCTAGATATAAAAAAAATACCACTCCTAAAGCAAAAGCTGCCCCCAGAGAAACACTCCGATAACTCAGCAAAATAGTTTGATCAAAAACATGGATCGGTAAAACGGTTAACTTAAGAAAGAAATAATAGAGCGGAGAGGGACTGCATTGTGTGTCCGCGCCTTGCGCTAACGATAGCCATCCCTGAGGGCAATTCGACAAAATTTCATTTCCCTCATCAGTCCAGAGTCGTTTATGCAGAGCGAGTTGGATCCAGCTCGCGAGAAGGATCGTGCAAATACCTAGTCCAAGGAAAACCCAAAGTTTTGATTGGTATTTTTTCAACATGTGGTTATTAAAAATTCACGTCTGGGCTGCCTGAATTAGCTCAGACCGATCATTCTTGCCAAAATCCATTTCAAATCGCTCCATTCATAAAAGAAGATTAACCAACCGAGTGCCACAAAGAGAAAAGTCCATGCGCGCGTCCAACTCCGGTAGATTTTTTCGGAGGGGAAAAGAGGACGCACTATCTTAGAAATGGGTTCTTGCAGCGCCAATCCCAAACCATGATAAATTCCCCATGCAGCAAAATGCAAAGCCGGTCCATGCCAAATTCCACAAAGAACCATGGCGCTGAAGCCATTGAAAACCTTGCGTGGGGCCGAGACACGGCCGCCACCCAGTGGAATATAGATATAGTCTCGAATCCACGAGCTGAGTGAGATATGCCAACGTGTCCAGAAGTCACTCAGGTTGTGTGCTATGTACGGCCAATTAAAGTTTTCGGGCACGCGAATTCCCAATAGCAGCGCAATTCCAATTGCCACGTCACTGTAACCAGCAAAATCCATATAGATGCGAGTGGTTTGCAAGCCGACCAAGGCCCAAAGATATCCGGAAGAAAGGGACGAATCGTGCAACCAGGGCTCGATACGATGGATGTGATCGACGGCCCACTCGGCAATGATGAGTTTTTTGAAAAGCCCCGAGGTAATTCGATAAAGTCCTTCGTGAATCTCAGGCGCTGTGATTTTCTTTTTAGGGAGCGCATCGAGCTGCGCTTGAAAATCTCGATAGCGTTTGATCGGTCCGCTGGCAATGGTGGGGAAAAATACGGCGAATAACCAAAAATCGATCGGGTTCTTGAGAGCAGGACCGCCTTTTTTGACTTCGATCAGGTAGTGGACGAATTCAAAAGTAAAAAATGAAATCGCAAGCGGTGCGACGGGAGTTTTTTCTGGGGAGATTCCTACGAGTTCTAACAAGAACCCCGTGTATTTATAGTAAATCAACGCTAATATACAGACAGCGCCTACAGTCCACATCGGCGTGGCAATTTTCCATTTTTCAATGGCGAGCGCAGCGAGATAGACAGTCACACCCAAAATCACAATGGGCAAAACTCCAGCCGGCCCTGCGAAGTGTCCGTGGAAAACCATGCTGATAGCGAGGAGCCAGTATTTTCTCCAAGCACGCGGGAGAAAAATGTACGTCAAAACTGCAACCAGCAGAAATGCAAAGAACCAGGAGGTTAGAAATACCATTTTGTCCCCTGAGCGATAGCCTCACCAACAATCTGATTGCCCAACTGATTCAGATGTCTGTCTGCTGGAAAATAAATTTCTGAAACATGAGTGTGATATTGAGCCAACATCGGAGTGACATCGACAAAATTAACAGTTTTGGATCCAGCGAAGGCCTCCTCAAATGCTCGCTGATGAATTTCCGTTTGGCAGGTTTCGTATTTATTGAGAACTGCATTCGAGAGAATCAAGGGTTCGAGTTGAGGAATTTGAACGATCGTCATCTTTTGTGAACCTAGATCAACAGACTTGAAACTTTGATAGGATCGTTGAATTCCCTGAAGATAAACGGCGAGTTTATGAATCATTCTGGGATTTTCAATTCCGCACTGGGATTGCACCCACTCCTTGAGCTGTGGTGTTGGAGCGGGTTCGGACGAAATCGTTGCGACTCCAGGATTGTAGAGTTCGATGTACATTCGTAATCCGTTCCAAGCGAGAAGGGAGAGCAGATTCGAAAACGGAACGTGAATCAGGCGTTGAAGAAAAGCGTTTTGATAAAGTCCGGTCGGAGGCGCGTCTTCAGCAGAGACAGGTTTCAGTAATTCGTCCTCGACGCCCATCGATTTTAAAATGACATGTTGAACGCCGTGCTTTTGCAAATCGCCCCGAGTGGTAGTGAGAATTTCCAACGCACGCATCGCCGGAATGTAGAAATCCATGATTTCAAATCGATGGCTCGTCAATTGCTGATTGAGCGAGGCTTGCGCCAGCTTGGACGCTTTTTTCTCCAGTGGAATCGATCGTCCCTCGACGTGCGAGTTGCCCAGATAAGCGGCGCGGTATACTCCGGGCGCAGGTGTTAGCGAAAATTCCTGATCGTACCGACCCTCAGCATTTTGCTTTCCGCAAACGTTGTACTCTTGTCTCAGGAAAATATATCCGGGATAGCACCACTCGTGCCCGGGCATGTCGTTGGGTGAACTTCGGGGCCAGTGATGAGGCCAGATGATTCCAAAACTAAAAAGGTAGGGTGTGCACTCGACGAGTAACAGAGCGTAGATCGCAGCACGCCAGCGGATACTGATTTTCTTGTGACTTCGGGTGAGAAAAAGAATCCAAAGGAGCAGTAGCCCCACCCAAATTCCCAATGCGGCTAGCGAAAGGACGTTTTTTCCAAGGAGAAAAACTTTTCCAGGCGGGCTCTGGTAGCGCGCAACATAGTAAAAACCGGCAGCGAGTCCAATCGAAATCAGGATTTGAAATAATTTCTCAAGTCGAGAGACTGCCTTTTGCATATTCCGAATGAAATTTGGCAAAAAGCTCTCCGTTTGTCACCCGTTTAAGCGACTTACGGGTCGAAATTTCTTTCAAAATCCCATCCAGCAAATTCCACTGATCCAGAGCCTCGATTTCCCAGGTGTGAAAAAACAGATGAGCGATCCCGCCGTCTTGTTCTACATCGTCCAGAGCGATCCGAAAGTGCTGGGCCCAATCCTGAGTGAGGCGAAATTTTTTGAAGTAATTCCAAGTTCCCTCAAAATTTCCCTCAATCAGTGCGTGTCTAATTTGGATCAGCGGTGGCAACGAATACCCCAAAGTACTCGCACCCCAGAGAAATGGAGTTTTTGGATAGCTATTCAAGTTGAGCATGCAAGTCCGCGCACCCAGATATCCGGCTTTTTCTACAAGCCCCGGAGTCCGGGAGTTGAATTTGCCCTGGGGATAGCAGAACGAAACGGTTTTCTTCCCAATCACGTTCTCGAGCCAATCTTTGCCTCTGACGATGTCTTCGTACGCAACAGCATCGCTCTTCACATGCAGCGAAGTATGGCTGTAGGTATGGCCACCCACTTCAAAATCAGGATCCTGCGCAATCTCACGAACCTGTGCATCGGGCAGTTTCGGCCGCTCGGGATTCAGCCCCGGAACATAGAAAGTCGCCTTCAAGCCATACTTCTTGAGCATCTCGATGGTTCTCAGGTCACCCGGGTAGCCATCATCGATGCTGAGAGTGAGATAGCGGGTTGCGGACATGCCCGAAACCGTATAATGCTGGGGCCATGAATGCACGAAAAAGTGTGGTGATTACCGGGGTGACAAGCGGCATTGGTTTGGCCTGTGTTCACCAAGTTGTGGCGGCTGGATTTCATGTGTACGGACTGGCGCGACGGCACGACCTGCTCCAAAAGCTCGCCGAGACTTATCCACAGCAATTCACACCATTCACATGTGATTTGGCAAATCGTGGACAACTCCAGGAAGCCGTTGAAATGATTCGCAATCAACCCGACGAGCTGGTCGCGTTAGTGAACAATGCAGGCCTCATGAAGATCGCAGATACCCACACGATGCCGATGGCCGATGTGGACCAAGAAATCGAAGTTTTGTTCCGCGCACCGTACTTTTTGACCCGCGAATTGCTCCCCAAAATGATCACCCAAAAAAGTGGCATCATCATCAATATGACGTCAGTCGCAGGCATGCGTCCGTCGGCAAAAATGACGGCCTACGCAGCGATGAAAGCGGCGCTTATGCATTTCACCCAATCGATTGCGGCAGAGTACGCCGATCGCGGGATTCGCGCCGTGTCGATCAGCCCCGGGATTGTGGAGACCGATCTGATGAACAAGGTTCTGATGGCGATGATTGCGCGCAAAATTCCGTTGAAACGATTGAGCAAGCCGGAAGAAATCGCGAAAGTAGTCGTGACCTTGCTGGGCGAGACCGGATCGTACGCGACCGGCAGCAACTGGGTTTTGGATGGCGGACTAGCGCTGACCTAAGCTGACTTAAAAGGAAGATTTATGGCAATGAACGAGAAAGTAAAAAAAGCATTCGAGACCGCGTTCCCCGAAGCCAAGTTTGAGTACAACGATGACGTTTTGCCCGAACATGTCGCGGGCTGGGATTCACTCGGGCATCTGAATTTGGTGAACGCTCTTCAGACCGAGTTCACCGTCGAGTTTCAAGTCGAAGAGATCATGAAAATGGACAGCGTTAAAGCCATCTACGGTGTTTTGTCGGAGCGTGGGTTGAGCTGAGTTGCTTCTGGACCGATTGAGAATATAGCTACGTCCTGAAGTGCGAATTTTGTACAACTCGCGTCGATCAATCTCACGTAAATAATCCAAAAAGAGAATTTCTTTGATTTTGATTTCTGCGGCCAGTTTTGCTGTCTGTTCAGACTTCTGAAAATCCATTCCAACACAGAAAAAACCCTCTATACTGCTCAAATGTTCACTTTTGAAAAAACCAAGACTAGCATCATAAAAAACCTAGTATTCAATAAATCACTCGACTACTTCTCCAAATATTCAAAAGGGGTTAAGGACGATACTCACTCTGCTCTAGCTAAAATTTTCTCCGAGCATCAATACAAATGTTGTCTTGTGATGATGACCGAGGAGCATCTGGATGAAAAATTATACGAAGACCCCTCTCACTTGCAAATCACAAATCATTTACTGGTCAGCGAAGTTGAAGAAGAAGCCCGGGACCGGGTAGAGCGCAGTTATTATAGTTCAGATGAATTAGAGAAAATATTCAAAGAGCGTGAATATCCCAGAAAAACGTATAATTGGAAAACTGATCCTAAGAGAGAAATTGAGCATCAAATCACGGATGCTATTTTTCAATCTCAAGCATTCGAATATTACCCGGATGTGGTGGCTCTATTTAAAGAAATGTGTAAGTACGACTACGATGAAGAGACTGGAGACGAGATTCGACTCACAAAGAGCGCAGCAAAAAAACGTTGGGAAAAACGGCTCAAAGAAATCCATCTTCCGAGAGTGAGTGCAACCTACGAGAGGGTTTATCCCAATACACCTAAACCCTTTAACTATTGGGATCATCGAAACCCCTGGCAGCAGTATTTCTTTATTGATCAAGGAGATCACATCGCATGGACCAAAGGAGGAAGCGGAGGCTCTCATCAACGTTATGAAAATGGGTTGCTCTCACATACTTTCGCAATGCTTGAGCATGATTATGATTTTGAAATTCCCACCTATTATTTTGAGCATAGTTCGATGAATGAGTTTAAATTCGTGGATGAAAGCAAATGCCTTCGACTGATTAGTTGGGAGCTGACTGGAAATTATCGTGAGGATTTACAAAAAACGAAATATTTATTTCAGGGGAAGCTGGTTGACTATGATTTTGATTCCAAGAAAATTTTGTTCAGAAAATCATCCGGAAGGATTTTATGAAAATCATTTGTATTTCAGATACTCACAACCAGCTCTCCAAAATGAAAATCCCAGAGGGGGATCTCTTGATTCATGCTGGTGATGCAACAAGTATGGGTACTCTCCAGGAAGTCATTACATTTTCTAAAGAGTTTCGCGCCTTGCCACATCCACACAAGGTTTTTGTTCCCGGTAACCACGACTGGCTTTTTGAGGAGCAGGAAACGCTTGCACGCGAAATCATGGGACTTGATGTGACAGTTTTGATCGATCAGGAAATCACGATTCAATCTACTCGGATCTTTGGCTCACCTTGGCAGCCCACATTTTGTAATTGGGCTTTTAATGTCGATCGAGGCAAGGCGATCGCAAAAAAATGGGGGCAAATTCCCGAACAGGTAGATATTCTCGTGACTCATGGTCCGCCGCATGGAATTTTAGATTTTGTCATTACTAGTGAACATTGTGGGTGCGAGGAATTGCTTAAAGTAGTTCAAAAAATTCAACCTCACATCCATGTTTTCGGGCATCTCCATCATGGATATGGTCAGGTGACCTTGGGCAAAACTCAATATGTGAATGCGTCAAGTTGTACGGAGGAATATCGACCCACAAATTCTCCGATCATTATTTCCCATGAGTTGTTCGGAAATGTGAACATCAGTTGAGTTAGCGGAGATTTTGGGAGAGAAGCAAGTTCGGTAACGTAAATGAAAACTCCACAACTCAGGATTCTAACCAAAGACGAAATGCTTTTAAGTTTTATAACTCCTTGGAGGGTCGCAGAACCCAGGGTGCATCGCTTTGAATTCCGAACGCCGCTGAGTATTTTTCTCCAGAAGCTTTTGAGTGAAAAGAGCCTAACGATCCGCGAAGCTTGCAAGATCGCTGGTTGCTCACCCTCAGTTCTCCATGGATGGATGCACGGGGCATATCCCACCGACACCGTGATTCATCTGAAAAAACTGAGCAATCACTTTGGACATTCGCTGTCCGAGGCGTTGACGGGGACGTCGGATGAGCGCCTAGGTAATTGAATGACTATTTAAAAATAGTTATTGACAAGTTGTGAAAAAAATCGAACACTAACAAAGTGCGTCTCGTCTACTCTTCACATGCTGTTGAACGAATGCAGGCAAGGCAAATATCTACTCAAGATGTCGAGGAAGTTATGAATAGTCCTGGTGGAACCATCCAGCAGTCTCAAGACAAAGTGATTTATTATAAGTTAATTTCCAGTCGTACCGACAATCAAATCGCTGTCGTTGCAGTCCGAGCATTGGATCAGGTTTATGAAATATTGACTGTGATGCACAGATTCTCAACTCACGAAGGAGGTGCCCCGTGAAAGTTTATCACCGACCCGACGTCGATTATATTTCGATCGATTTTAAGGATGAAATAGAGGCCCGCAGTTTTTTTAAGGACGGAATGATTGTTCGCCTGGATAAATCATCCAATGTCATCGGGTTGGATATTACCGATTCTTCTAAATTGTTTTTGAGTGGAGACACAATTACCTTGGCGGAAGCCTGTCAGCTTTTGGGGATCTCTGAATCCACGATGCGCAGAAAAGTGAAAGAAAAGAAAATCAAGTTCACCAAACCCAATGGCAAAGACTTTCGCTTCAAGAAAAAAGATGTTTTGAAGTTAAAAACTGCGGGTTGAGAGGGAAGGAAAATGGACGGACTCAGCGAATGAACTTCGCAGAAACTATTCTCAGCGAAGATTCGATTCCGGGGAACTCTCCCGCGCTTCGAATTAAAGATCAGGTGATTTCGCGTGCGGAGCTGATTCAGCGGGTTGAGAGTCTTTCTTCATATTTTCAAAAGCAAGGAATTCAGCCGGGTAGTCTTGTTTGTCTGCAGGGTGAAAATTCGTTTGCCTGGGTGGTGAGCTACCTGGCGCTCATGCGTTCGGGGTTAGTTTGCGTGCCTTTGCCGGCGGATTCTTCGGCGGAAAAAATTCGGGCGGTGGTGAAGCTGGCGGAGCCGAAGCTATTTTTAGTTTCGGATTTGGTGGCGGGACGGAATGCTCAGGCTTTGGAGTCGTTGGGTGTTCCGGTTCAGAGGTTGGAAGCACTTTTTGTTCAGTCGAATTCCAAAACATCAACGGAGCCTGCTGCAGACGTACTGGACACTGATCCAGCATTGATTCTGTTTACGTCAGGATCGACCGGCGATCCCAAGGGTGTGGTGATCAGTCACGGAAACCTCTTGGCCAACACGCAGGCAATTTTGCAGGCGGCGCCGATTCTCCCGAGCGACGTCGTGATGAATGTGCTGCCGTTCTGCTATTCTTTCGGTGCTTCGATTTTGCACACACACCTCAAAGCAGGTGCGTGCATCGTGATCAACAATCAATTTATGTTCGCCGATCGTGTTCTCGAGGAAATGGTCAAGGTGCCTTGCACGGGTTTTGCGGGTGTGCCTTCGACGTTTCAGATTCTTCTCAAAAATTCGAGTTTAAAGAAGAAACCTCCGATTCCTTTGCGGTACTTGCTGCAGGCGGGTGGGAAACTCGCGCAGGCGGATATTCTGGAGTTGGAACCGGTTTTTCCGGGAGCGCTGATTTATGTGATGTATGGCCAAACGGAGGCGACGGCTCGGCTGACGATTTTGCCTCCCGAGGAATTGAAGAACAAACTGGGTTCGGCGGGGAAGGCTATTCCGGGTGTAAAAATTCGCATTTTGCCCGATGATGACGCTCCAAGCGGTTATGGAGAAGTCACCGCACAAGGAGCCAATATTTCTCAAGGTTATTACCGAGACGAAGCCCGAACCACGCAGGTTTTCTCGGACGGATGGCTGCACACCGGTGATTTGGGCCGGCTCGACGAAGATGGGTATCTGTTCCTTCAGGGCCGAAAAAGCGATATCCTCAAGTGCGCAGGCAATCGGGCGAGTGCGTTGGATGTTGAGACGGCGATGCGCAAATTCGAGACTGTGAAGGAATGTGCCGTTGTCGCGATGCCGGATGAGCTTTTGGGTGAGGCCGTGGCCGCGTTCGTTTGTGTGCAAGAAGGATTTGTGATGGAGCAGTTTTTGGAATACTTGAAGAAGGCCTTGCCGCCCTATCTGCAGCCCAAAAAGGTGCAGATCCTGGAGGCTTTGCCGAAAACAGGTTCGGGCAAAGTACTCAAGGGTGAACTTAGAAAACAAGTTACAGATTTTTGATAAATTTTCGGAAGGTAAGAAAATCTGTGGCCTGTGATTTGGAAGGAATCCTTCCATTTGAGGGGTTGCAAAGGGTCTGTGACCTTCGATTTGGTAGAAAACCTTCCAAATCCGTGCTCACAGATTAAAGAACGGCCGATTTTTTCTGGGTACCCCCTGGTCAATTTCAAAGAAACGCAGTATTTCCCATAAACTATGGCAGATCCGTTGAAACTCCGAGCCGCTGTGATCGAGAAACAAGAGCTGATTTTGAATCGGCTCACCGCCTTGACCTATGAGGACGTCATGCAGCTCATGGCAAGTTTGTCCTCGATCATCAGCAATCTCGATCAAGCTCAAGCCGCAGAGGAAGTGCATTGCAATCGCATCCTCGTCGCTGAGATGGAAAAAGATACTCAGACTACCTTTTCAAAGGCCGAAGCTTTATTGAAAACTACCGATACCTATCTTTCTTACAAAAATACTCTGAGTTTGAAGCAATGCGCATCACGTGGCCTGAATCTGGCTCGACTTCATGCACAGTATTTACTCAGAACAAAAACCGTTGACCCAACCGAAAATGAAGCCGAGGAGATTCATGCATGAGTACGAAACAGGGACGCAATGATTCCTGCCCCGTTAATGAGCTGATGGCTCAAACCTCTGTTCCCGTAAATCCAGCGAAAATTCGTCGGGGAATGGAGCAGATGCTGGGAAATATCGGCAAGGTGATTGAATCAAAAAATCTATCGATGGAGGAGGCCAACCAGTATTTGCAAAGCTTGATGGGTCGGAAAATGGACGACATCAACGCCGAGTTCCAGGATCGCGAAGATCTGTCGGATCGAGATCGAGCTCAGATCCTCATGGATGATGCGTTTGAGGAAGATCGGTCGAGCCAACGCCGTAAAATCATCCAGCAGGCTTTGAAACTTTATCCGCATCTACCGGATGCTTGGATCATGCTCGGTGAAGATTCGCGCACACCCGAGGAGGCGCTTTCTTGCTTTGAGCGCGCCGTCGAGGCGGGAGAGAAAGACCTGGGCGAGGAATTTTTCAAAGAAAATGAGGGACATTTTTGGGGTATGACCGAAAGCCGCCCCTACATGAGGGCCAAAGCAAGCCTCGCTGATTTTTTGTGGGAGCTGGGTCGTGAGAAGGAAGCCATCACTCATTATCAGGATTGCCTGCGACTCAATCCCAAGGACAATCAGGGACTTCGAGATGTGCTGGTGAATTGCTTGCTCATCAAAAACGAACTGGATGAAGTCGAGAAAATTCTCAGGCGCTACAAAAACGATTTTGGTGCGTTCCATGCGTTTAACAAGGCGCTTTTTCTTTTTAAAAAACAGGGCTCGGAATCAAAAAAAGCAGTGAAGCAAATTGTAGTAGCGGTGCAAGGAAATGTGCATGTCCCAAAATATCTTCTAGGCAAGTCCAAGCTTCCTCCGTGGAGGCCGGATTCGTACTCCCTGGGCAGCAGAGAAGAAGCGGTGATTTACGTGGATGAGGCCCTGAGAGCTTGGAAGGAAACTCCTGGCGCTCTTCTGTGGCTGGATCAGATGCAGTAGTAGATTGGTGATGATTCAAAAATAGCTGGAGTAACGCTTGATTAGACGAATTTATCTGTTGTACGGTCAGGCTTGCTGTGGAGAAAACGGATTTGCTTCAACAAGAACTCCAGACTGAGATCGACCAAGTGCTGGCGGGCATGGAGGCGTTGGTGTCGGCTTCGTCTGGGGGCAAGAAGGAAAAACTCCTGCCGCTTTTTGAAAAGCACGTTCGCAGGAACCAAGCGGTCTTGCCTGCGTATGCCGGGTTTTTGAAAAAATCCGGGTTTACGGATTCGTCTCGCATCCATGATTATGCCGACATTCCTTATTTTCATGTATCGGCGTTCAAGGGACACGAGCTTTGCCTGGTACCCAAAGATCAAGTGACGCGTGTACTGCAGTCGAGTGGGACGTCCACTTCTCAACCCAGCAAAATCTTTTTAGATAAACCCACTTTGTTTCGTCAGACCAAAGCTCTGGCGGGTTCTTTGATTTCCGTGATCGGCTCCAAGCGTCGCCCTTTTTTGGTTTTGGATTCCTCTGCGCGGATGCAGAGTCAGGACTCGATCACTGCGCGTGATGCTGTGATTCGTGGATTGGCGCCGTTTGCTTCCAAGATGGTTTACGCGATGAAGGCCGCGTCTGCTACTGCGACGCCTGAGTTGGATGTCGAAGCGATTCGGGCTTTTTTCAAAGAAGTCGGGGATCAGGAGTACCTGATCGCGGGCATGACGTTCAGCGCGTGGATGGATGTGATTCTGCCGCTCAAGAAATTGGGAGTTTCCTTTTCATCACGCCAGGGATTGCTTCTACACGGTGGGGGTTGGAAAAAACTCATCGAAATGAGTGTCAACAATTCAGTTTTTGCCCAAGCTGCCTCGGATGTTTTTGGAATGCCTGCAACTCAAGTGCGAAATTTCTATGGAATGGCCGAACAAGTTGGTGTGATTTTTCTGGATTGCTCGCAAGGTTACAAGCATGCGCCCGGATTTGCGGAGGTTGTGATTCGGGATTTTACCACTTTAAAACCCGTGAAGCCCGGGCAGGTGGGGTTGATCGAGGTCGTGAGTATTCTACCCACGAGTTATCCGGGGCATGCGATTTTGACGGATGATGTGGGAACTTTGATCGGCGAGGATAACTGCAAGTGCGGGCAGAAGGGCACGTATTTTCAGTTTCGTTCGCGCGTGGAAGCGTCTGAGTTGCGTGGATGTGGTGATGTGCAAGCTGCGTCGAGGGTGATCGGATGATCAAAATTCAATCTCCTTCCGAAATTACTGAAATCGCTAAACGTCTGCGAGTTTCGCAAGAATCACTGCGCACGATGCCGGAAGCCGAGATCATCGAATTTTTGGATCAACTCGGCAAAAAATTAATCTCGCGTGACTACGCCACGGTTCCAGGAATCGCATTTTTGGCCAGCTGGCTGACGAAAAAAAATCTACAGCGATTATTGGAAAATCAACTCGGCAATCAAGCCTTGGCGCTCGATCAGTTTCTGCCTTTGTCAGGATTTCAAGTGCGAGCAGCGCCTGCGGGTCTTGCCACGCATTGGATTGCTGGCAACGTTCCGACCCTAGGATTTTTCTCATGGGCGCTATCGGCCATGTGCAAGAACGCTAATTTGATTCGAGTCTCGAGCGGATCGGTGGGAGTTTTTTCCGTTCTACTCAAAATCTTCCAAGATTTCGAACAACACCCCATCGTGAAATCCACCGCATGGGTAACGTTCCCGAGTGATCGCTTGGAACTCAACAAGCAACTCTCCACCGTCTCGGATTTGCGAGTCGTTTGGGGGGGCGCAGATGCCGTAGCTGCAGTCACCGCATTGCCTCGAATGGATCACGCAACGGATGTGGTTTTTGGACCCAAGTATTCCTTCTGCGTGATGGACCGCGACGCAATCAAAAACCAGGACAAACTCCCGACTTTGGTACGAGCCCTCGCACGCGATCTCGCAGCCTTCGATCAACAAGCCTGCTCGTCTCCTCATGTAGTTTTTGTGGAAGGTTCATTCCAAGAAGTGCAACCCCTCTGCGATCTGCTACAAGTCGAACTCAAGCGAATGGCAGACACTCGTCCGTTCACACAAATCGAAGAAGCCAACTCAGCAGCTATTCTTCGCGCACGCACAGATTACGGATTGTCCCAGGACAAAGACCTCAAAGCCCCAGCTGATCTGCAGTACACCATCTTGATTGATCAAAAACCCGACCTGCCCGAGGGTTTGCAATACCGATCAGTTTTTGTGAAAGCCGTAAAATCCCTCGACGAAGCACTTCCGTGGGTCACCCCGAAAATTCAAACCATCGGAGTCGCAATTCTCGACGCTGAGAAAAAACGCCGCTTCACCGAATCCGCCGCCCTCTTAGGCGTCTCCCGCCTCTGCGAAATCGGTTCAATGCACAACTTTGACGCCTACTGGGACAGCATGAAAGTCATGGATCGGATGGTTCGGTGGGCGACGCTGAGTTGAGGGTTGGGGCGTCTTTCGATAGATTTGGCCGGTTATAGATTTTTATTTTCGGCCAAATCGACCACATTAAATTACTGATTTGGCCACTTTTAATGTATCTATTTTCGGCCAAATCAAGTAATCATAAATAAATGCTGATATCCGCACGCAAAGAAATGCCCTTGGCAGGGAGAAAAGCCGAATCGGAACGCCTTCGAAAGGCATGGTCATCCGAGGAGGCGGAGCTCATCGCGATTTATGGGCGCAGGCGCATAGGAAAAACTTACCTGATCAGGAGTATCCTTCAAGAGAAGGGTGGGTACATGGAAGTGACTGGCCTCAAAGACGGTTCGATGGAGGAGCAGTTAGCGATCTTTAGCCAGTCTTTTCAAGAGATCTTTTTTGGGGGCGTGCCGATTCAGCCCATGCGTACCTGGAATGCAGCGTTTCAGCTTTTCACTGCGGAAATGAAAAAGCTCAGAAAAAATCAAAAGTTTGTGCTGTTTTTAGATGAGCTGCCCTGGCTTTCAACGCCAAAGTCCGGGTTATTACAGGCTCTGGATCATTATTGGAACACTGAGTGGAGCAAGCTGTCTAATCTGAAAGTGGTTCTTTGCGGGTCTGCCGCCTCGTGGATGCTGGAGCATCTCATTCATGCAAAAGGGGGGCTCCACAACAGAATTACGCAAAGGATGCACCTTCAGCCTTTTACTTTATTCGAAACAGAAATTTTTCTCCGGGGCCGAGGAATCTCACTCGAACGCGCCCAGATTGTTGAGCTTTACATGGCTTTTGGGGGTGTTCCTTTTTATCTCAAAGAAGCTGAAAAGGGCAAGTCTGCAGCTCAGATCATCAACCGGGCCTGCTTCTCTAAAAACGGGACCCTTCGTGATGAGTTTGAGCGTCTTTTCCCTTCGCTTTTCACGCATTCAGAGGTTCACTTGGGCATCTTTCGGGAAATTTCCAGACAACGAAGCGGAATGAGCCGGACGGAACTCATTGAAAAATTGGACCTTCCTTCGGGGGGCAGATTCAACCAGCGCATTCATGAGCTTGAGGAGGCAGGATTCATCACAGCTCTCATACCGTACGGTAATAAGCGGAAGGAGGTTTTCTATCGTGCCATAGATGAATATTGTTATTTTCACTCTAAATGGATTGCTGGTGCACCGAAAGGGATTTTTACCGGATCATCTTCGCGGTATTGGGAGCAAAAGCGTGGGAGCCCTGCTTGGAGAGCTTGGGCAGGGTATTCTTTTGAGGGAATTTGCCTCAAACATGCGGAGAGTATCCGTGCTGCACTGGGAATCGAGACAATTGACTGTGAAACGGGATCTTGGCGATTCATGCCGCCAAAGAAAGCGAAGGAGCATGGCGCGCAAGTTGATTTGCTTTTTGATCGAAGTGATGGAGTGATTACGTTATGTGAGATTAAGCATTGCGAAAGTGAATTCGTTATCGACAAGGCGTATGCCACGGAATTAGAGAGAAAAATCGAAATTTTTCGGAAGAAACATAGAACTCGAAAGCAGGTTTTCTTGACAATGATCACCACGCGAGGTGTGGCTAAAAACATGTACTATGGGAAATTTGTGCATTCCGATTTGACTTTGGATGCCTTGTTTTAGGGACGCGATGAAGACGAAAGTTCAACTCCGAAAAGCTACACCAGCAGATTTCCCCAAAATCCTCAAACTGGGAGCGGAAAATGGCCTAGCTCCTGCCTCGATCGACGAAACCCCGACCAGCTTCGGCGCCGAAGCTCGGATGCCAGATGTGAACTATGTACTCGAAACCCCCAGCGGCGAAATCGTCGGCTCTGTGGGTACCTACTTTGCAAAATATTTTCTCAACGGCCGCGAGTTGAAAGTCTCTTGCCCCACCGCATGGGTGGTCGCTCCCGAACATCGCACCTATTCGACGATGTTGATTCATAAACTCCTCTCAGAGCCTGGGGTTGATCTGGTGATCCACACCACCGCGCGTCCTCCGGCCGATCAAGTCTATCTCGCGCTCAAGCACAAAAAAATGCCGGTGGAAAATTTCCAGCAAGCTCTATTCTGGATTCTCGATCGACAAGGATTTTTCAAAAGCTTTTTGAAAAAGAAAAATCTGGGATTTCTTTCTTCCTTTTCTTTCCTAGCAGAGCACGGAATTTCAGTTGCAGAAAAGCTGATGGGCAAAACCGAACGTCGCGCACGCCTAGCCGGTGGTTTGAGCATACAATGGATCAAATCGTTCGACATAAAATTTGATGTTTTTTGGAAGGAGCTGCTCCAGAAAAAATCAAAAATTCTTTTAGGTTCACGCGATCGCGAGGCTCTCACTCAGCATTTTCAGCGTGCAATTGATCAAAATCGGGCATGGGTCGCTACCTGTGAGCAAGCCGGCCGATTAGTTGCTTATGCAGTTTTTTTCCGCCAAGATCACCCGGGTTTTGGATTGAAACGTATCCGACTCGTTGATTTTCAAAGCATCTGTGAGTCAGATTCGCAGACTGCAGATGTGCTCAATCAAGTGATTCAAAGAGCAGTTCTGCTGTTTCGCACCCACCGATTCCACATGCTGGAAGTAGTAGGATTCAATGGAACGGTTCGCACTACACTTGAAAAAACCGCACCGTATCGACGTCAGCTGGAAAGCTGGCCTTATTTTTATCGATCACAGATTGCGGGACTGGAGCTTGAATTGGCGCAACCGATCGTTTGGGAACCCACCCTTTTTGACGGGGATGCTAGTTTATAAGTGGGGTGGTCTAGCCAAAAAAACAGAGTAATCCTGTTTTGGCATCGCGCAATCGAACACCATAAAAAGTCATAAACGAAACAAGCCTGTCAAATAATACGTGTGACTGTTCAGTGGATATCGTTTTTGTTTTGAGGTTAATCCAGTTTGCTGCCTCAGTGGGAATTTCGGTGTCTAAAGCCACCCAAAGGCGAATCGAATTTTTTTCATGCAGATCTACTTTTCCCATGGGGCTGGCTTTGCTGGAAAGTAAGATTTGAAAAATCTCACCTGCTCCCGATTCAAAGGAGTATTGATCTTGTGATTGACTCATTAAACGGATGGATTTTTTTGTATTTCCAAAAATCGTGAGCCGTTTTGAATCAAATTCTCCTCCCACCCAGGCGCTAAATTCATCCATAATAGTTCGCAGGCGCTTGAGAGATTCGTTCGCATCCAAGGTTCTTGGCCACTCAGCTGTTCCAGATTTAAAAACCTTGAGAGGCGCTCCAGGAGTTCCAACTGCCAATGAATTGTCCGGAATGTCAGTTGAAATAACAGAGCCTCCCCATATAGTAGCATTGTCTCCAATTTTCACTCCTGGAAGAATGATGACATGCCAAGGGATCCAAACATTTTTTCCGATGTACGTAGGAGCATGAGAAACCGAATAACCTTCGACATAAGACTGCCAGGATCCGTGAGTCCAAATCATCGAAAATCCACCTACACCAGTTCCATCTCCAATATACAATCCTGCCGATGTGTTCAGGTAACATTGTTGAAAAATCCAGACTTCATTCCCAAGCTCCAGGGCTGAGGTTTGAAGCTGCATTCCTTCAAATTGATTGTCACTCTCGATGATGACTTGATTGCCCAGTGCAATTCGTTTAGCGCGAATCGTGACTCGTTGATCAATCCGGATGGCTTTGCCGAGAGTCACTGTTTGACCAATGATTTTCGAGTGGGCTCCCACTTGAACCATGCCTTGAACTGTCAGCTGATCACATAAAATATAGGCCCCTCTAGCAAGACAAAGGTTGCGAGCATCGCTGCCATATAAAAGAACGTGCAAAAATCGAGATCTCAAACCCAATTTTGCAAAGACTAAAATACAAGTAGCAATGATTCGAGAGTAGAAAGTATTCATTTTATTTTATGATCTCATCCAATTCTTGTTGAATTAATTTTGGCATATCGATGTTTTCACGAATCCATTTTGCAGCGGATTCAGAAAATTTTTGGAACTGATCTGGTTTTTCATACAGTTGAATATACGCTTGCACAATATCTTGGACAGAGCGAGTCAATATACCTGTTTCCATGTGCTTTACGAATTCTGGGATAGCGGTTGTTTGAGAGCCAATGACCAACATACCGCAGGACATCGCCTCGCACATGGACACGCCTTGGGCATCCTGCCGACTGGGGCAAAGGTAAACCCCATACTGATGACAAAGTGCTTTCATTTCGTCGTGGTTTAAAAAACCATTTCGGATAGTGACGTTCGGAAAAGACTCCAAGCTTGAAACCAGCTGATGACATTCTCCGCCCGCAATAAAAAACTCAAATTTTGAAAAAAACGGATGCTTAGAGAATTCTAAAATACTTTGAAGCGCAAGATCAGCAGCATATTTAGGATGATTATAAGCACGGATAAACAAGATCTTCAGTCTTTGTTCAGCCGGTTTTATTTGATAATCAAAAAACCGTGTATCAATAGGATTAGGAATGATTTTGTAATCAGAAAACGGATACAGCAAATCGATTTGAGCCATCTGTCTCATCCATTTTGAGACAAAAATATATTTGATCTGCCCTTGTGATCGAAAAATCAAGTACCTGAAAGTCGCCAGTTCGAGCATGTTTCTGAATGCACGAATGAGTCGCTGCTTAAAGAACGAAAAACTGAACTTCCAATGAAGGACATCACGATACCATCCCAGCGCCTCAAAGCCATGAATCCAAAGGATGCATTTGTGGAAACATCGGTTTTTTAAGATATAAAGAGCTACCCGACGGTCAATCAGATGAACTAAAAAACGATCAAACGGGTATTGATCCAATTGCGTGGAAACATAATCCCATGAGCCCTCGTAAACCTGAATGCCATCCATTTGAAAACTTCGGTTTTGAGGGCCATAGCCAAACGCAGTAATATGGTACCCTTTTTTGGCATATTCATCGACACGACTTTTAACAAAAATATTTCCCTTGGGACGTTCAGGGCTAGGATAGACTGGAGTAAAAACAGCTAGTTTGAGTGAGTTCATGCGCTACTCATGGTAATAGAAATCCTTATTGGTCGGAAGTCTATTGTAAATCGCAACTATAAATGTGATTAAAATGGGCATGTTTGATTTTCGATCACTCGAAGACCATTCTTTCAAAACAGAGTGGGGCACGCTGGACTGTTATAACCATAGAGCTTCAGCGTATCACCTGACGCTTTTCCCTTATTTTGATGCATACCTCAAGAAAAACGGATTGATCCCATCCGTTCAGTGGCCACAAGGCAAGCGATTCTGCCTAGCACTCAGCCATGATGTAGACAACATTGGCTATTACAGCCTGTCCGAAAAATTGAATATGATCAAAAGGTCTTTAAGTCAGGCCAGAGGTTTGAAAAAGGCCGGAGTCGTCGCTTTGATCCGTTCTTGTCTTCAGTGGGGGAGAGGAGCGAAAAACAAGGTACTATCGCGAACCGATCCCTACCATTGTTTTGAAAAATGGCTAGAGATTGAGGATCGATATCGAGCTAAATCCACGTTTTTTTTCTCAACCCCAGTGCCGCTCGAACTTCAAGAGATTGAGGATTGTGCGTATTTGCTGGAGGACTATTTGCAGTTTGATGGCGAGAAGATCCAGGTGACAGACCTGATGCGTCAGCTGAATCAGAGAGGCTGGGAGGTTGGCCTCCATCCTGCGATACAAACTCATAAAAATCTCGCGCTACTTGAGCAGCAAAAAAAAATGATCGACAAGATTCTGCCGCAGCCCATTCAATCCGTCAGGCAGCATTTTTTGATGTTCGACCCCATGACAACGCCTCAAATTCACAGTCGAGCAGGGTTTTCGTTTGATTCCACGTATGGATTTAATAAACAGGTTGGATTTAGGGCGGGGACATCTTTTCCATTTTATTTTCAAGATTCAACTACTCTAGAATTGCCGCTGATTATTCAGGATGTGTCGATGTTTAGGCACCTTTCTGCCATGGGATTAGGGCTTACTGCCGCAAAAGAATTGATCGGGCAAATCATGCAGCGAGTGGCAAACGTCGGAGGAGTCATGACTGTGTTGTGGCACCCCAACACGATTGCAGCTGTTGATCCAGAGTATGCTGAAATGTACCTGAAAGCTTATGAGTTCCTTTTGGATTTAGCCCAGAAGGAAGGTGCATGGATTACTTCAGTGGGTGAAGCGGGTCGTTATTTCAAAGAAAATTTAGAACCTACAGTGAAGACAGCATTTCAAGATTTGGATGTCAAAGATCTGGGTAAATTTGTTTCCTGCATGACGGAACCCCCCTTTCCAAACAGGCTCTAAGGCAATTCGACTTGCCATAGTTCAAAACTCTTGCTGCCGCTTGGCGATAGGATTATTTTTTTCGGAGCAAGGGCAATATACTGGGGAGCTGGACACAGCTTTGATTCATGGATGACGAAAAACATTTTCTCTTTTCTAGTATTGAGTTCCTCCATATGTAGAGTCTGGCCTAAAAGTCGAGTAGTGAAGAATTTGAACGAAAAGACACCCTCCATACAATTGATATACAGGGGGGGGGTATCTTTCAGAATTTTTGAAAAAGTGGGATCCAGGATCAGATTTCGAATATCAGCCAATTTTTGAAAATAGAGATCTGACCGCCACGTTGAAATGCCGAAAGATGAAATCAAAAAAAGAATAACAAATACTGTTTTGTATTTTTTCGCCCACTGAAAAATCCAGTGAGCAACTAAAACTCCAACGACAGGTGCAATCAGGGAAATTAAATAGCCAACAAGATTCCAGCTGAAGAAAACGGCGAGATACGAAAAAATGAGGACAACCGGTAAGGATCGATGTAGTATCCTAGAGATATCTTTTGCTTTGATCCAATCTAAATAAAGCAAAATGCATCCAAAAATCGCGACTGCTAAGAGCAAAATTTTGGTTTTGTTGTGAAAAAAATCTGAAATAGAAAATCGAATTCCCCCAGTATAAGAGCCTTTTTGCCCAATCCAAACCAGTCCCATAGTCAGGAGTCCTGCCCAGAAAAGCGAATAGAGCAAAACTATTTTAGAATTCAAAAAAACATTTTTTTTAACCCAAGCTAGAATCAAAAAAGCTGGGAAAAAAATGACAAACTGCGATTTGGAGCAGGCACCTAGAGCAAAAAATATTGGAATTGCAAGGAATACTTCAACTAGCGAAGCTCTAGGCAATCGCCTCGAAAACCAAAAAAAACAAATTGCCGCGGTTGAAAGAATCAGTTTTTCTTGAAGAGAGGGATGGATGAACAAATCGTACATCCATGGAATTGAGTAGGTGATGAGCAACGAAAGTCCTAGTTTTTCAAAAAAAAGAGGATCGTTTTTTGAACTCGTTGCGGTGATGAGTGAAGCTAAAAAAAGTAAGGAGGAGAACACAACCAAAAAAAAATTCAATGCGAAAAGGACGCCAGGATGATCAGGCGAATGAGAATAGAGGATCCAGGTCATGAAAGGATAGAGTAGGCGAAAAAACCCTCCATGGAGATCGATGACAGCCTGAGACCATGCTTGCTGCGGTAGTGCTACAAGACTTACAGGATCATTCAGATACCCGTTGAGCATAGAAGCGTCGTCCATCAATCCAAAATAAGGCTGTTTGTACAGAATCATGAAAAGCACCACAAACAGAGGAGAGAAATAGAGAAGTGCCCTAGATAACTTCATGGTCGGGTGGATGTGTGAGTCGAATGAGGGATCCCAACAATACCCAGAAGAGAGTACCATTCTGTGGATTTTCAAGAACCACATTGAATAAAATAGAAACGACCTGAATCAGTAAGGCTGCCAATGCCAGGTTAGATTCCAATGGAAGAGAGCGAGATAGTTTCAGAGTTTTGATCCATTCCCAAATGGCTGAGAACAAAAGCACAAACAAGCTGATGATCGCGATGATCCCACCGCGAAATGCAACGGTGAGAAAGCTATTATGAGGTCCAGATATCCATTTGCCCTCCCATACTGTCGGTAGGCCGTTGAGTTGCGTGTGAACTACTCTGGGGCCATAGCCATTTCCCAGAAAAGGGTGTGCTAAAAAACCTTGCCAGGCTTGTTTCCACAGAAAGGCTCTCCAAGCCACATAAGCCACAAATGGGTGTACTTTTTCTTTTTCGTCGACCTCTCCATGAAAGAAAAATGAGGTGGGATCTTTAGTTCTGGTGCGAATTTGCTCCATGATCGACATGGGTTTTGTTAATTCGCTTTTTCCTTCCAGATAAGGCCTTTTAGCCCCGTGCCTTTGGGCCTTTTCGTAAAGCCATTGTTCTACGTCTTCCTTCTGGCGTTGATAGTCAAGTATCGCAACGTTTTGAGCAACGTAGCCAGCCAAAACTAGTCCAATGGTGAGAGAAGTAGCCAGAGCAGATATTTTTTTGACCCCAAGTTTGAGTCCAAATTTTTTGTAGGTGGTCCAGATTGTTGCAGGGACAGCAATCGCCAGAATGTTTAAAATCCAGGTTTTTTTAAAATAAATAATAAAAAGCCCCAAAATCGCATCACCGTAAGCAAAGGTGAGCAATAGAGCCCAAATCGTTGGCCAGAGAACAATCGTGAAAGGAAAAAGGTAGCTGAACGACTCATTTCCATAAATAAATCCAAAAAAGCCAGACATGCTCATTCGATAGACTAATCCATAAAAAGCATAGTGAGACCAACCAATGAATTGAGCAGCTCCAACACCGATGAGGCAGGCAGTGAGCCAAGTTTTCCATCGTGTCTGAGTGAGCATGAGTCCGAACAAAATCCATAAAGCTTGATAGAAAAGAGCAGAATCTCTTAAAATTTGAACCATCTCAATTTCAGCGTCTTTCTTTAAAATTGAGATAGGAAGTAGGACCGCTCCCCAGCCAAGATAGACCAAGAGAGCATATCGAAATGCCTTGGGGATTTTCGACAAAACTGTGTCGCGATGTACCCAGGTCAAAACCAGTGACAGAAAAAGGGCAAGTTCACCAATAAAAACAGGAATGGGGCCAATTTTGAAATGAAAATAGGAAAATTCCTTAGAACCTCCCGCAAGACCTATGAAATAGGCTAGTAGTGTGAACCAAGCTGTTTTTACCCAGAAGGAATTCTTTAAAGAGGTCACAAAGATGTTTTTTTGTACTTTGAATTAGGGCATGTCGTCAATTAAAAGAGTAAAGTGAAGCTGACCATTATTACCACGGTTTTTCATGACACTGAGGGGCTCAAAAAAACCTGTTTATCGTTGAAGTCGCTGACAGAAGGCAGCCCTCCGTTTTCATGGGAGCATTTGATTGTTGATTCATCACCCCAAGAAAACGAAAAGCTAATTCAGACTCTCCAGCAGGAGAATTGGCCGCTCAAACACATCATTTGTTCTCCTCAGGGGGTTTATCCTGCGATGAATCTGGGGATTGGACAAAGTTGCGGAGAAGTGATCTGGTTTTTGAACTCGGGTGATATCCTGGTCGATGCGCAGAATTTGAAACTCGCACTGGATCAAATGAAAGAGCAAGTCGCTGATGTGCTGATCAGTCCCGTCCAAGTGGTTTCTGCACGAGAGGCAAAGGTCAAAAAAATTTCCAACCGACTGATCTTGAACCTATTAGGAGAAAATCGAATTTGTCATCAGGCGACCTTGTTTCAAGCCCAGGTTTTCAAAAAACTAGGTTTGTACAACGAAGGATTCAAACTTGCGTCTGACTATGAATTTCTTTGGAAATGCCAATTAGATCCAAAGATTCGCGTCAGTTTCATCAGTCAACCGTTTGCTGGGTTCTATTTAGGCGGAAGGTCGAGTCGATACCAAGACGTGCTCAGTGAATTCAGGGCTGTCCAAAAAAACCTCGGCTCACGATATCCTAGGCTGCTCAGTGGTTTAAATCAGATTTTTTACTCGCTCACGTGGCTTCGAATTCAAGCGGTCCTTTGGCGAGAGAAACTCCGAGCCCCATCATGAACCATAGGATGACGCATTGATGGGGGCTCTCTAGGCCGATGTTCAATGCGGCATAGAGCAGTCCGTTGAAAGGAACAAAAAAAAGCAGCATACGCACCGTTTCGGAAAAATCAGAAATTTTTCTCCACGCCTGGAACCAGGAGAGAAGTATCCACCCCATCAGCACTACGCCTGGGATTCCCATTCGAGTCAAGACAGTGAGATAAGAGTTGTGAGGTCCTGCTACTGGCGGCGCTGTTGCAGACTCGAGGCCACGAGTATTTGGCCACTCCGGCATTACAAATGAAGGAATTTCTGGAATAAAGCGCCTTCCAAATACGGGACTGACTTTCCAGTCTTGGATCGCTGTTTTCCAATTAAACAGTCGAAAACGAGCTTGAATAATGGGTCGTGAAGAGGGGGTTGTAGAAGCTTGATCAGCCTTGCCCGGCTGCTTGACATCGTCAGCATGTTGGAGAGCGAATGTCGCTCGATCTTGAAGTGAGACAGATTCTTGTTTTTGAGCTTTGGTTTTGATCAGTGATGGCACGGGGGTCAACGTCAGATAAGAGATCAGACCGATTGCGAAAGTGAGTCCAATGACTGCGGCTTTGGGAATGAGTTTTTGTCGAATGAAAAGTACTGCGATGCCCAAATCCAGCAAAATCGCTAGAAGGTAGGTGCGAGAAACATAAATCTCCCATTGGGTGACAAGAGGTGCAACGAACGCAATATTTCCAACCCAGAAGGCTTTCCAGCCGAGTGCCAGAAGGGGGAAAAGACTGAGGGGTCCGAGAGCAGTGTTGGCTGCCCAACCGTCCGACGTCCAAGTGATACTCATATTGGAATCGTTGTTGAACCAGAGGTTAGCAAGATGCGTATATGCGGAAACGACGCAAAGTCCGTACAAAAGCCCAGAGATCCAATTGCGTCGATTTTGTCCGAAAGTATAACCCACGGTTGTCCAAAGAATCGGGTAAACAAACAAAACACAATGCTGAATAAAACGCTGCAACGAGTACTTATTTTGCAATTGCAATAGGTCGGGTTGAGTGAACACATCGAAGAGCGCCAACGCCACTCCCCAGGTCAAGAAAAACAGCCACGGTTTGAGGTGCTTGAGCAAGGTAAGCCAGTTTTTTTTTAGCCAAAAGAAATAGGTTGCAAACCAGATCATGAAAACCCATTCCAAAGTATAGATGGGCCCCCAGTGATAGGCGGCTGGAGCTTTACCCCTCGCGGCAATGGCAAGGAATGCCGCGCAGATCAAAAAATCAGCCATTGACGGAAGTTTCCTGAGACGAGTGTTTCACAACCAATTCCTCGACGAGAGTTTTCAGTTTCTGAGAGAAAAATCCAGGATCCATCAGAGTGCGGAGATCAGTCAGATGTTTTTGATCGGGAAAAACGGTCGAAACTGCTTTGAGAATGGCTTCCTTCATGGTTTCTGGACGATCCGTGTTGGCATTGATTCCCAAGAAGGGTTTTTCCGTGAACCAATTGGTGGATTCCATGTCAGGGACTACGCAGGGTTTACCCGCATAAAAACTTTCAATGGCGAAAGAGGAAAGGATTTCATTGCAAATGGAGGGGATGATTCCGCATTTGGTACGATCGATGAGGGCACGCACGGTTTTTTGGTTCACTTGCCCCAGGTAGACCAGGTTTTTTAGATTTTTAGCAGCTTGTGTGACGACTGGTTTTTCTGGTCCATCTCCAGCAATGACAAAGGTCAAGTCTGGGAGCAAAGCAACGGTTTGAATCAGCTGCCGAATTCCTTTTTCGATGGAGAGACGACCGCAGTATAAAACGTCGATTCGAGCCGGGACGTTTTCTGCCTCGGGCAGTTCGGCATCTTTTTCTAGGCCCTGCCCAATGATGGGATTAATCATGACTTCGATTTTCTTTTCATCCACTCCGTGACGAACCAATTCGTTTCGAATGTAGGGGGATGGTGCAATAAATCGTGTGACTGCTCGGTTGTATAGATTTTGAAGACGCAGACGGGTCAAACTGAGTGAGTGGTAAGCTGTTTTTGCATAGGATCGGTTGCAGTTATGTACGATGGGTTTCCAATAGACTTTGGAGTGGAAACATTCTTTGCAAATCCGATCCTCACGAAGGGCGAGTCCATTCGTGCAAAAAAAACGATGATTGTGAATCGTCATCAAAAGAGGAATTTTCTCGCGAATCACCCAGCTCAAAAAAGCGGGGCCAAGGATCGGAAAAAGGTTGTGCGCGTGAATGAGCGTAGGCTGCTCTCGTTCCCATAGCTTCAAAAAATCATCAGGAGGATGGTTGCTGAAGATGGAGCGAAACGCACGGAGAGGATTCACAGGTTCAGCAGCGCGGGTATCGGGATAAAGAATCGGCTGAATCCCAATCGAACGGTAGACCTCGGTGAGAATCTCCACGTGAACATCCTCGCCACCCCGCGAAAGATAAGGAATATGTGCAATCAATACCTTCATTTTGCCCCTAGAATGATGTAAAGGTGGGCATATGTCATCTAGCATTTTAGAAAATTTGTTGGGTCGCCTGAAGGGCAAATCTGCCACCATCGGTATTGTGGGTTTAGGTTATGTCGGTTTGCCGCTGATGCTTCGTTTCAACGAAGTCGGCTACAAGGTCTTGGGGATTGATATCGATCCCGGGAAAACCAAAGCACTGAATGAGGGCCGGTCTTACATCGAACATATTTCCTCCGGCTCGATCCAGTCTGCTCTGAAAAAAGGATTTCTTGCCACGACCGATTTTTCTAAGGCCAAAGATGCAGATGCTCTGATCATTTGTGTTCCTACGCCACTGAACCCGTATCGTGAGCCGGACTTGAGTTTTGTTTTAAATACCGTCGACGCCTTGGTTCCCTACTTGCGCAAAGGCCAAGTCATGTCTCTGGAAAGCACGACTTATCCAGGAACAACGGATGAGGAATTGCAGCCTAGAATCGAAAAGGCTGGGTTCAAAGTGGGGGGAGATTTTTTCTTGGTGTTTTCTCCCGAGAGAGAAGATCCGGGAAATCCAGATTTCAACACCCGAACGATTCCCAAAGTTTGTGGAGGTGTGACTCCCGACTGCTTGAAGGCAGGAGTTGCTCTCTATGATCAAGTGATTGATCGAGTGGTGTCTGTGAGTTCGACCCGTGCGGCGGAGATGACCAAGCTTTTGGAAAACATTCATCGTTCAGTCAATATTGGTCTAGTGAATGAGATGAAAATTGTCGCTGACAAAATGGGAATCGATATTTTCGAAGTCATTCGAGCAGCAGCGACTAAACCATTTGGATTCACTGCCTACTATCCAGGTCCGGGTGTGGGCGGGCATTGCATTCCCATTGATCCGTTCTATCTGACTTGGAAAGCGCGAGCTTATGGAGTGAATACCAAATTTATTGAACTGGCTGGAGAGATCAACAGCTCGATGCCGCATTACGTGATTGGCAAAGTGGCCGAAGCTTTGAACGAACGAGGCAAGTCGATCAAGAATTCAAAAATCCTGATTTTAGGAATTGCCTACAAGAAGAACGTCGATGATATGCGCGAGTCGCCTCCAGTCGAAGTGATGGAACTCTTGGCGGACAAGGGTGCTGTGATTCAGTACTCGGATCCCCATGTGCCTGTTTTCCCCCGAATGCGTAAACACCATTTTGAATTGAAAAGCGTTGCTGTGACAGCGCAGCTTTTGAAGTCGATGGATTGCGTTGTTCTGGCAACCGATCACGATAAATTTGATTTTGCGTTGATTCGTGAGAACGCCGATTTGATCGTAGATACGCGCGGACGCTATCGTGAACCCGCTCCGCATATTGTGAGAGCGTAGCCATGAATCGTGCACCATCTGTGATTCAGGGTCGCAAAATCAAATTCGGTGTTGTGGGATGCGGAAGAATTTCCGCGAATCATTTTGCGTCATTGAAAAAGCATTCGGACCGAGCAGAACTGGTCGCCGTTTGTGACATTGATCGAGCTGCTTTGGATGCGGCCGTCTTGCAGACTGGTGCGCGAGGTTTTTCGAGTCTTGACGTAATGTTGAAAGAGGCAGATCTCGACGTGGTTTCGGTTTGTACGCCGAGTGGATTGCATCCCGAGCATTCGATCCAGATTGCACGCTCTGGCAGACACGTGGTTTCCGAAAAACCGATGTCGACGAATCTCGAAGATGCGCGCGAGATGATTCGGGTTTGCGAGCAGGAAGGGCGCCGACTTTTTGTAGTGAAGCAAAATCGTCGCAATGCCACTTTGCAATTGCTCAAGAAAGCTGTGGACGAAGGACGGTTCGGAAAAATCTACCTGGTCAATGTGAACGTTCTCTGGTCTCGGCCGGATTCGTATTTCGAGCAAGCCCCGTGGCGTGGGACCTGGAAAATGGACGGTGGGATTTTTTTCAACCAAGCGAGCCATTACGTCGATCTTCTACACTGGCTCATCGGCCCGGTCGAAAAAATCCATGCTTACTATCAGACGTTTGAGCGCAAGATCGAGACCGAAGACACAGGCGTAGTGAACCTCAAATGGAAATCCGGAACCTTGGGAACGATGATGGCCACCGTGTTGACCTATCCCAAAAACCTCGAAGGCTCGATTACGATTTTAGGTGAAAAAGGCACAGCACGCATTGGCGGCGTCGCCGTCAACGAAATCCAAGTCTGGGATTTTGCGGATCGAAGGCCTGAAGACGCAAGTGTAAAAGAGGCCAGCTACGAAACAACTTCCGTCTATGGATTTGGCCACCCACTTTACTACGACAATGTCATTCGCGTATTGAGAGGCGAGGCTGAGCCAGAAACCGATGGTCGCGAAGGGCTGCGCACGATGGAGCTTTTGGTGGGAATCCAGATGTCGGCACGAACTGGGGAAGAAATTCTTCTCAATCAATAGACTGCCTACGTCCCCTAGAAAGCCTGAAACAGAATCTATATTTTTATTTGTAAAATACTAACTTTAATAACAGTATACATACTAAAAGGTTGTTTTTCCATCTTTTAGTATGGAAAGATTTTAAATCTATTTCATAGTATACTAATGGTTAATTGTATTAGAGTTGACTAGTGTGATGCCTGATTTTAAATAGGCATATAGGTTTAACTGATGGAAACTATGGAAAAAAATAAACAGATAAATCTTAATGATCTGCTTAAGCAACTAGACCAAGCTATAAAGCAGCAAAACACTCAAATATCGATGGTGAACAAAAGCAGTTTTGAACCTACTAGTAACTTAGGAAAAGCCATCAAAATTGCTCGCGCAGACCAAAGCCTCAGCCAAAAACAACTTGCCGCGTTAACTGGCCTGAGTACTTTGACGATTGCAAAACTTGAAGCAGGAAATCGAAGAGTGTCTTTTGAAAATGTTGAGAAGGTGTTGTCCGCACTAGGAAAATCATTCTGGATTAAATGATGAGAGCAAAAGTTTTACACAATAATGCGGTGGCTGGTGAATTGGTGAAACATGGCGAATCGTCTTATGAGTTTCGCTATAATGCTGATTATTTGGCGTCTAGTGAAGCACATCCAATCAGCATTTCGTTTCCCTTGCAGGTCGAACCATTTTTTTCTGAGCGGCTTTTTCCATTTTTTGATGGATTAATTGCTGAGGGTTGGCTCAAGCACCAGCAGTCGAGAATTCAGAAAATTGATGAGCGTGATTTTTTTTCACTTTTAATAAATAATGGACAGGATCTGGTTGGAGCGGTTTCTGTGTTGGCTGATCCAGAAAATAAAATATGATCTGCAAAATTTGTTTAAGGCAAGTGCTCATAAATCAAAAGACTAAGTTTGCAGGATATCACGACAAATGTATTCTTGCGCTTTTTGGATCGTCCGAAATTTCCCCAACTCTTTCTTTCGATAAAAAAGAGTTTAGTTCAACAATGGCACGGAAATATACACAAAAAATGTCGATTTCTGGAATGCAGCAAAAACTTTCTGTGAAGATTGAGGGTACACAAATTGTACCGACAGATGTGGGTGGTACATACATCCTTAAACCAACCCCACAGGAATACGAAGAGTTGAGCGAAAATGAACATCTTTCGATGCAAATAGGAAAACTTCTCGGAATCCAAACGGCAGAGTCTGGTCTTATTACCTTTAAGAATGGGGAAAATGCATATATTGTAAAGCGCTTTGACCGCGTTCAAGGACAAAAGATTGATCAGGAAGACCTTGCGCAAATACTAGGTAGAGAGCGTGATGATGGTGGTAATTTCAAGTATTCTGGTAGTTATGAAGAAGTCGGGAATACAATTCTTAAAGCTTGCGGTGGTAAAAAGGCTGTTCTGTTGCGTTTTCTAGAGAGACTTATTTACAACTTCCTCATCGGAAATGGTGATTATCATCTAAAAAATATTAGTTTAGTCGCACTTACAGAAGACGGAAAATATCAGGATCTTTCACCCAACTACGATAGTGTTAACACCAATATTTACAACCCAGTAGAGCAGCAATTTGCACTACAAGAATTATTTATTGATGGCACTAACACGCCTCAATACGAAAAGTTTGGTTTTTATACTCAGCATGATTTCTTTGAGCTTGGTCGACGTGTTGGAGTGCCGAGTATCGCAATAGTGCCGTTTTTAGGAAAAACCATGAGTCTTAAAGACCAAGTGTTTGATCTCATTAATACTAGTTATTTAAATGAGGATCTTAAGAAAAAATACTTGAACTGTGTAAAGGATCGATACCGGGCCATAGCCGACTACTGATGGTTTGTTGCTCTGACAGGACAATAGATCACTCAGATTTTTCTAATTTCGATATCCACAAAACTTCCCATGCTCGGGACAAGTTTGACCAGCAAACGGTCAGTTGTCGTAACCCATGAATTTGCCCAGGGTGGGATGAGCGTCCAGCTTTTCAACCCTCCAGAGAGCCAGTAGCGCAAAGGTGTGTGCGGCTGATATTTCAAGAGCTGTAGTTTAGGAAAAAGGGTTTCGAATTTTTTGAGATCTCGCCTAAAAACAACCCAAGCTAACGCTTGATTCGCTCCGGACAAAGGACCTGTGGTCTCAAACTTCCAATCCTGTGCATGAATGTCCATCGGCTCGTGGTGAAGGTATTTATAAATAGGTTTACTGAACCATCCCATGTTTTGATCGATGATCAGTATTTTCCCACCCGGCTTGAGACATCGTTGGGCCTCCGACAAAAAAGCCCCGACATCGGGGATGTGATGAAAAACATTGAGCATGAAAATCGCCCGCAGGCTTTCGTTTTCAAAAGGCATCGCTGTTCCGCTGACCACTTGATCCACATTCGGATAGGCCAGCACATCGGATGTAACAATTTCTGGAATCACTTGCTTGAGAAATCCACCGCCCGAGCCTAGTTCGAGGGCGATGCCTTCCTTGGGGCAGGTATCCAGGCATCGCTGATACCGCGAATACATGTCAGCATAAAATTGACGAAGCGCAGGCTTGCGAGCAATTGTATCTTGGATTTCATGAATGCGGCTGACGTCATCCAGATGCTGTTTGTTCATAGCGACTTGAATGTACGTCCCATTTTGATTCTAAAAAATCCGATTAGGGTCATTCGGAGAAGCATCAGTCCATGACGAAACCGGCTGATGTTAGTGCTGCCATAAGTGCGAGCAAGATACCGAATGGGGATGTCCACAATTCCCAATCCCAGGATCGCAGCAGGAAAAATCAGCTCAAAATCTCCAAAAGGGTCGAAGTCACCAAAGTCTTTTTTCCAGGCTTGAAATCGAGCGTAATCGTGACGGGATACCAACTTGGTTCCGCAGAGTGAATCGCTGATTTTGGTTCCCAAGACGTGCGACAATGCTTTTGCAAAAAAGATGTTGCCGAGTCGGTTCAGAAAGCGCATTGCATCGCCTTCCATCGGATAGACCAAGCGAGTTCCATTGATAAAATCAGCCAACCCGTCGCAATAAGCGGTGTAAAATCGTCCCAGAAGTTCTGGGGGCATTGTCAGGTCGGCGTCAAGAATGGTGAGCAAATCCCCCGTGGCTACTGCAAATCCGACGTGCACCGCGTTTGCTTTGCCCTTTCCAGTTTGCTGCAGGGTCTTGATTTTAAAACGGTCTTGATAAGCGACTCGAACTCGTTCAATTTCTTCCCAAGTGCCATCCGATGAATGGCCTTCCACAAAAATAATTTCCAGTGAAGTGCCTAAGTCAGGCATGCGTTTGAGCGCATTTTCAATATTCCCTTTTTCGTTACGCGCGGGAATTACGATCGAGAGTGAAGGACGTTGGGAAGTGAGTTCTGGAATGACAGGTCGGAGAACAAAGAGTTGAGCAAAGCTCATCCAGTTCAGAAGCGGTACGCTCGGAAGCACTCGATTGATCCAATTTCCAAGTCCCAAGAGCCTCCAAGGGAAAAAACACATGGCACGCATTTGAACGAAGTCGTATCCCGCCAAACGAGTCAGATTTTGAATATCGACTTGTGTAATGAAGGTCGAAGGAAGCTCCCCTCGTCTGAATCCCAAAAAATTGGCCAAACGGTACAACCAAGAGAGATAGGGGTTATATGCAACTACTAAGACACGAGAGGTTCGTGAAAGCCTTGTCTTCAACTCGACGAGTAAAGCTTGAATGTCGAGGCTGTGATTAATGGAACCATTGAGAAGGACTGCTGTTCTTTTTTCCTTTTCAGTTCCCAATTCGGGAAGTGAAGAAATGGAATCAGCTATTTTTTTGCTAGGGCAGTCCACCGATGCGAGCAGCAATCCATGGTCATCAGAACGAGGTTTCCACTGAATGAGTTGATCATAATACCGTGTGATGCCTGAAATCTCGGCAGCGATGATCGAATAGAGATAGTGTCTCCAACGAGGGTAGTCCGCTGCAACATTGACCTGAGTTTCCGTATGCACCCTTGTCACATAGCGTGAATCGAACCCCCCTGTAAACTGATTATCCAGTTGGTTGGTTTTTCAAAATGGGCTAGAAAGTGGCATGGCTGACGACTTTCAAGTTCACTCTACGGCAATTGTGGATCCAGGCGCTCAAATCGGTGCGGGGACTCGAATTTGGCATTGGGCGCATATCTGTGGTGGCGCTCGAATTGGTGAGCGTTGTTCTTTGGGACAAGGCGTTTTTGTGGGCAACAAAGTTGTCATTGGAAACAATGTCAAAATTCAAAACAACGTCTCTGTGTATGACAATGTGACACTTGAAGATGATGTTTTTTGCGGACCTAGCATGGTTTTTACCAATGTGATTAATCCTCGTTCAGCGGTATCGAGAAAAGATCAGTATCTGGATACAGTGGTGCGTCGGGGAGCCACACTCGGAGCAAATTGCACAGTGGTCTGCAGTGTGACTATTGGTGAGCATGCGTTTGTCGGAGCCGGGGCAGTGGTGACTCAAGATGTTCCAGCTTACGGATTGATGGTGGGCGTACCCGCACGACGGATAGGATGGATGGGCGAATATGGTGAGCGGTTGGTCCCTGGTTCAAAATCTGGAGAGTGGGTGTGTCCTGAAACTCAGACTCGCTATGTGGAGGTTGAGCCCAGTATTTTGAAGAGAAATCAATAGCCATGGAAACAGCTTCAGATTTACCTTTCGAACTGGATTCATTGGCCAGGGCAGAAAATTATCAAAAATGGATTTTTGAAACGATTCAGCCGTATTTGGGAGAAAGGATTTTAGAAATCGGGGCTGGCATCGGTAATATGTCTAAATGGCTGCCCATCCGCGAACGGTTGATTGTTTCTGAGCGTGATCCGAATTTAATCCAGCAATTCAATCATGCTGAGCAAAATTCTGCATTGCTCAGCAATTCACGCTCATCAGTGATCCAATTTGATTTAACCAGAGATGATCTGAATATTTTAAAAAAAGAAAACCTGGATACGATTATTTCTTTCAATGTTCTGGAGCATATCGAAAATGATCGAGAAGTTTTACAAAAACTGGTTTGTATTCTAGAGAACCCAAACCAAAAAAATATAAAAAAAATCATTACATTCGTGCCAGCCCATCAGTGGGCCTATGGATCTTTTGACAAGAATTATGGACATTTCAGGCGCTATTCTGCAGAAGGCTTGGATGCCCTGCTGAAAACAGTAGTTCCGGTGCATGCAAAAACGACTTTTCAATATTTCAATTTGGTGGGGCTGCTCGGTTGGTTGGTGAGCGGAAAAATTCTCAGCAAGCAGATCATTGATCCTACCAGTATTGATCTATTCGATAGGCTGTGCCCTTATATCAAGGGCGTAGATCAGTGGATTCATCGTTCACTCAAGGTGCCTATCGGGCAATCTTTGTTGGCCGTTACAGAGTGGAATTAGTTTTCGAAGAACCATACTCTTTGACGGCTGCCATGATGAATCACAGGCTCTGAAACGTAGAGTATTTCTTCTGAAGTAATGTATCCCGTCTTTGGATCCCAAACCAATTTGCTTTTTTCCTGAGCCTCAATTTCCTCAGAGGTGGCCAATAGACGTACCGATGGATCGTTTTGAGCCCAGCCATAGGCACGGACCAAAGAGATCAGGGAGAAGCTTGCTGAGGCTGTGATCAATATTCCCAAGAGAAGTGGATGGATTTTTTTTTGTAAGTGGCTAGTGCCCAGCCAACCCAAGAAAAGCGTTGGGATGAGCCAGCGTGCTTGTTGGCTACCCAGCCACCAGATCCCCCAAAATGAAATAGCTAAAATAAAATAAAAACCGAGGGCTTGCTTCTTTTTGATCCACCCCCACAAATGAGCAAAGGCCAAGATGACCCAAAGCACCCAAGCCATTCCCAGAGGGTGAACAAACTCATTGGTTGTACTTCCCCAATCGGGCACAGAGACCTTCCAGAGATGAGTTAAAAAACCAGTGAGATTTCTACCAGCAGTTGCCACTCCAAAACCATCTCGCGCTCGGACCATCAGCTCTGCCGCATAGAGGCTCTCTTTCAGCAATGGGCCTTGGCAGCCTGGAAAAGAGGAAAACAAGCAAGGAGCGAAGGGAAAAACGGGCGTTCCCACACGCTCCAAGCTGACCCACATCGAGCGAGACAATAGAATTAGTGCGAAAACAAAAGCGATCAAAAATATACGAATATTTTTTTTTATGAATAGATAGAGTAATTCTTTTTGAGTGAAAAAATAAAACGTGGTGATCATGACGCAGCTGAATCCCACAAAGAAAATATTAATGACTTTGGCTGTTGCAAACAGAGCGAGGTGCAAAGCGGCAATCCAGGGTGAGATAAAAAAACTATGAACGAATGCCAATAGAAAATAGAAATTGACGAGCTCCAATGTGGCGTTCCCAAACCACATGGATACTCCATGGGTCGTGAATACGGCGAGTGCCGGGATCCAACCCAAATAAGAGTGAGGATACAGTCTACGGCCGAGGCTGATGGCAAGCCAGAGCGACCAGACAGAAAAAATATATTGCGGAAATTTTTGAAAATGCCGGGTCATTGTCCAAGCCGGAGTTAATCCAAACTGGATCGACATGGGCCATAGATCAGCAACAGACCACTTGAGATGAGCAAGACTGCCCTGTAGCAAGTGCTGATAAGGAATAGTCATGTGGTAATTGATTGCATCTCTTTCTTGAATGAGATGCGGCGGCAGTCGGGACTCAAAGCCTCCCATCAGCACAATGAGAATGGTGATGACTAACAAAAGCCAAAACCAAATCGGTGCGGAGATCACTTCAGAACGGATTTTATTAAAATCCGCTCGAATGTTCGGATATTTTTTAATCGCGAAAAATAGTGCGCAGAGAAGTGAAAGATAAACGCTGACTCCAGTAGCGTGTTGTGTGGGGCCAAAAAAAAGAATTTGGATGTGAAATTCTAAAAAACCTAAAAACCAAAGAAGTGTCGGAAAATATGCGAGGGTGAGCATTATCTCAGTTTTGGGAAAAAAGCCCATGCTCTGTAGAGGATCCAACCCAGGCCGCCCAACAAAATAGCTAAATTAAGCAAAACACTATCGCGGCTCATTACGTTTCAACCTACTTTCTGCCCACGACAAAAGATAGCTGATCTGTGTTGCCAGGGATAGTCCAAATCGGGATGAAGGCTTCTCGAGAATGCCTTTTTTGAACTCGAGCAAAAGATGCTCCATTGCCGATCCGGCTTCAAAATCCAAAACAGTGGAATCTCCTTTTTCACCTTGAAACGTGAGTTTCCTGTCAATGGATAGATCATTCAATAGGAACGTGCCACGATCTGTTTCGACGGAAAGCTTCCTGGTTTTTTCCGTGAATAAATTGCCAAATTTGTGTTCGGTGTGAATTTCATTTTCAAAATCCAGTGTGAAGAGGAAATTTCCTGCGAAAGCATTTCCGGCGGGATTTTCTCCGTATGAAGAGACTTTTTTTTGAGCGAGAGAGGTTGTTCCCGCTAAATCAAAGCCAAAAGCAAGATCGTGAGGCCCCCAATCCCATAAGCTGGAATAGTTGCGAAGGGGACCGTGATTTCCTCCCTCAGAAGCCACCTTGAGGATAGAGAGTCCCCGATCCGAGAGTGTTTGCTTCAGTTTTTTATATGCGGGATGAAAAAGATGAATATGATCAACCAGGATTTTT
Organism: uncultured Bacteriovoracaceae bacterium; assembly: GCA_964364175.1. GTDB lineage: Bacteria > Bdellovibrionota > UBA1018 > UBA1018 > UBA1018 > CAYILR01. Next base: position 83,628 of record CAYILR010000002.1, on the reverse strand, counting down.
GACTGAAACTTCTTTTCGAGCGCTTCAAGCTCCTGGATTTCCGCCAGAGACAAAGTGACAGGTTTTTCGGCCAGAATCGGGATTCGTTTCTCAATTGCGGCTTTCATGATCTCGGCCCGGCAATGGGGAGGTGTTGCGATAATCACCCCAGCTAAGCGCCGATTTTCAAGAACCTCGTGCCAATCCGGGGTTACTGTGCACGAAGGAGTGACCCAAGACTGAGCATGTTCATTTTGAGATGCCAACGTGATCAACTCAAAACCAGGGAGACGGGCGATGGTTTTGATGAAGTTTTGACCCCAAGGCCCTGCGCCGATTAGTCCGAGAGGAAGCACCAGAGAGCCTACTGCTGTCCCGTGTAGTTTTCGGTCGTCCAAGAAAGAAACCGGCTCAACCCTTCCTGCAACGAAACCTGGGGAGCATAATTCAATTGCAGCTTTGCTTTTTTGATATCCGGACAGCGTCTCAGTGGCTCATCGGCTGGATAGGAATCCGGATAGGCAATCAAGTCGAGTTGAACGGGTGTTTTTTTGATTTTTTCGATTTCTTTGACCAGATCTACCATGGAAATTTCTGGAGTCGGGTTCCCGATATTGTAGGGCTCTCGAGCTACACCCTTCACCATCACGCGGATAAAGCCATTGATTGCATCGGTGATGTAACAAAACGTTCGGGTCTGAGTTCCATCCCCATAAATTTTCAATGGCCTCTTGCCGGCAATTCTGGACGCAAAATTAGGAAGTACTCGATAGTCACTTTCCTGCATTCCTGGGCCAAAGACATTGAACGGGCGGATCATATTCGTGTGAACGCCAAACTGGCCGTGGTAAATCGTGCAAAGTGTTTCCCCCACGCGTTTACTCTCGTCATAACAGGCCCGAGCTCCCAGGCAGGAGACGTATCCATTGTAACTCTCGGTCGTTGGAACATTTGCAGGATCCGGATTGCCATAAATTTCGCTGCTGCTGAAAAACACGAAGCGAGCGTGCTTTTTGCGAGCCAGTTCCAGCGCATTGCGGGTTCCTGTGATGGCGACGTCCAGAGTTTCAAGAGGATACGCACGGTAATAATAAGGGCTGGCGATCCCAGCTGCGTGCAAAATGTAATCGACAGGGCCGTCATAGGTGAATGGTTGAATCACATCCTGTTTCAAGAATTGAACGCCCTCGAGATCCTGAATCGCTTCACCTGTTTTTCCAGCGGTGATGAGATTGTCAAAGACAATGATTTTGCAGGGCTTCTTCAGGACGCGTTGATTGAGATCGCGAAAAACCTCAACAAAGTAGCGCCCCAAAAATCCTCTTCCGCCGGTCAGAATGATTGTTTTGCCCTCCAAAAGCGAGGCACAATCACTCAGACCGTCTGTAATTTCACGAATGTCATTGGGAATAAAAAAACCATTCATCGTATGATCCCTTCTGTCACACTACTTGAACTCGTGGAAGAGGCACAATAAAATGCCCTCCCTGAGCCAAATAGTCCGAATTTTTTGCAATAATTGAATCAGCAAAATTCCAAGCTAACAAAACCAAGTAATCAGGCTTTCGTTCTCGAATGGCATTCGATGACAAAACGGGAATATGAAATCCCGGAGTGAACAAACCCTGCTTGAGCGGACTATCGTCGATGATGAAATCCACGATCTCAGGTCCGATGCCAAATTGATACATGAGTGTGGTTGCCTTGGCTGGTGCCCCGAATCCCGCAATGGATTTCCCTTGGGATTTTAATTGAGTTAGTATTCCTTTTAACTCGATGCCAATTCGCTCGATTGATTTTCCGAAATTTTGAAAAGTGGAAAATTCATACAACCCTGCAGTCTTCTCGAACGCAATTAGGCTTTCTACTCGGTCAGAAACAGGTCGTCGGGCTCCCTTCACCTGTGCAACTACGCGAAGCGAACCTCCATGACTAGGAACCCGGAGCGTATCGATGACTTCCATGCCATGTTTTTGAAAAAACTGACGCAGGGGTTTGAGCGAGTGATAGCAAAGGTGTTCGTGATAAATGGTATCGAAAAGATTTTTTTCAATCACATCCGCCAAATAGGAAAATTCAATGACGAAAATTCCCTCGTTTGGGTCCAAGAGCTTGCAGACGCCTCTGGCAACCTCATCGAGATCATCAATGTGAGCAAATACGTTGTTCGCGATAATGACTTTCGGTTGAGGATGGTTTGTCAGGACCTCATCGACGAGGCTGGACGAGAAAAAGCGAGGCAAAGTTGGAATCCCTCGAGCGGTGGCGTCTTCTGCAATTTTTAATGCAGGATCGACACCCAAGACGGAACACCCTGACTTTTTAAAGAAGCTGAGCAACGTGCCATCGTTGCTGCCAATTTCAAATACGAACGCACTGGGTGAAAGTTTGAAATCAGATTGAACGTATTCAGCGTATTTTTTGAAGTGTTCAACGAACACAGGTGATGTTCCTGAGACATAAACGTAGTCTCTAAAAAGCACCTCGGGGCTGACGACTTCTAGTAGCTGAACGTGCTGGCAAGACTCACAAAAACCTATATCCAACGGATATCGATCTTGCTCGTGCTGCAACTGATTGGCCGGAACAAAAGCGTTCGCGGGCGGGGTCTTGGCTAGCGAAAGCGCAAGCTTGATTTTTTTCGAATCACAAAGCCTGCAGGTTTTTCGTTGAAAACTCAATGGGCTACTCACAGCGGATATTGGGGAACCAGTTGGACCCGGACGATATCAGCCTCATAGGATTTTTGTTCACGTGAATTCTTTCCCAAGCAAAGGAAAACAGTATCCTCCGGGAAGCACATGGCGTGTTCCAGCATCGGAGGCGTGAAAAAAAGCTGTTTCGGTTGGATCAGAACTCGCTGAGGTTTATCCGTGCTTCCTACAGCGCGATAAAAATAATCGATGGATCCAGAGAGGACGTAGCAATAATGCCAATCTGTTTTGTGATAGTGATTGGCCCGGATCGTGCCTTTTTTTGAGCTGATCAGGACGGCGCTCTTCATATCTTCGTCCACTAGCGGCTGAATTCCGCCTCTTGCATCTTCAAAGGGAGTTTCAAGTACGACAATTGGATTTTTAGGATGGTTCATTCTGAATGCCTACAACATTTCAAGTGACGAGGCTAGCCCAGAATGTTATCCCTTTCCCGTGAAAAACACCTCTGTCAAAGTATCGGTCATCGTACCCCTGTACAACGAAGAAAAGACAGTTTTAGAAATATTGACCCGTGTTCGTGAGCAGAAGTCAGAGGATTTCCATACCGAAATCATTGCCGTCGACGATGGCTCCACCGATCAGTCAGCAAAGTTGCTTCGAGCCAACCCGCAGCTTTACGATCAGTTCATCGCACTTCCAAAAAATGGTGGAAAAGGGGCCGCGGTTATTGCGGGGCTAGAGGCAGCAACCGGGGACTATGTTTTGTTCCAAGATGCGGACTTGGAGTATGACCCCAGCGAGTATTATAAATTATTGAAGCCAGTAGTAGAGTTCAATGCTGATTTGGTGATTGGGAGCCGATTTTTGGCCCCTTCCTATACTCGAGTTTTTTATTATTGGCACCGATTCGGGAACCGTGTTTTAAATTTTGTTTTTAATATTCTATTCAATACCACCTTCACTGATATTTACTCTTGCTATGCTTTGTTCAGGCGTGAGTTGATTGTTCCGTCCGAGCTGCGAACACGAGGTTGGGAGCAGCATGCTGAAATATTGACCTTGGTTGTTTCTAGGGGGAAATCTTTCTATGAAACTCCGATCAACTATCATGGGAGATCTTACGAAGAGGGTAAGAAGATCCGAGCCCATCATATGATCCCTGTTTTGCTCGCCATTATCCGGGGAGCATTTTTTTCTCCGGCTAAACCGGATTTACGGGGTGCTCTCACTCGTTCTTAGCAAGAGAGGAAGCAGGCAAATGGACTTCATCGATCTAGCCACACAACAGAAAAAAATCCGCTCACGTCTGGACGAGAGAATGCGGCGTGTTTTGGATCATGGGCAGTACATCATGGGTCCCGAAGTTGCCGAGCTTGAGCAAAAGCTCGCGGAGTATGTGGGGATCAAACATTGCGTCGGAGTTGCAAATGGCACCGATGCGATTCAGATCGCTCTGATGGCATTGGGAATTGGAGCGGGGGATGAGGTGATCACCACTTCGTTCACGTTTGCAGCCAATGCCGAGATGATTTTAATGGTGGGTGCGACGCCTGTTTTTGTAGATATTGATCCCGCGACCTACAACTTGGATCCCCGAAAAATCGAAGCGGCCATCACGCCTCGAACCAAGGCGATTATGCCAGTGAGCCTGTATGGTCAATGTGCGGATTTCTCTTCGATCACGCCGATAGCAAAAAAACATGGAATACCTGTGATCGAGGATGCGGCTCAGAGCTTTGGAGCCAAACATCAGGGGAAACGTTCTTGTTCGATGACTTTGGTTTCCACTGCGAGTTTTTTCCCCTCGAAGACCTTGGGGTGTTATGGCGATGGTGGAGCGTGTTTTACTTATGATGACGGATTGGCGGCTCGGATGAGGTCGATTCGTACACATGGACAAGAGAAACGCTACTACCATCGGATATTGGGAATGAATAGTCGTCTTGATACTCTTCAAGCAGCGATACTTTTGGCGAAACTAGAAGTTTTGGAGAGCGAAGTGGAAAGCCGTGGAAAAATTGGAGCGCGGTATTCTGCGGAGCTAGCAAAAATAAAAGGGGTTGTTGTTCCTGCGATTGCACCCGGCAATACACATGTTTACGCTCAGTATACGATTCAGGTTGACGAGAGGGACGTGGTTTCCAAAAGACTCAACGAACAGGGGGTTCCCACTGCAGTTCACTATCCGCTAGCAGCGCACATGCAGCCAGCGTTCCGTTCGGATCGATTTCCAGTGGGGTCGTTGCCTGTCTCCGAGGCAGCGGCTCAGCGTGTCTTAAGTCTGCCGATGCATCCGTATTTGGGTGAGACCGATCAAGATCAAGTTATAAAAATGGTTCGAAAAGCGGTGAGCTAAATGGAGTCTGGTAAAAATACAGCAGGTGATTTGCACACACTGTCTGTGATCGTTCCTGTGTACAACGAAGAAAGTGTTTTACCCGAGGTTATCGACTATTTGATGCAAGCGCCCTGTCCGATTCAGCGCGAGTGGATTTTTATTGATGATTGCTCCACGGATAATTCGCGAGAAATTTTGCGAACGAAGCAGCAGCAGTATGGGTTCATACTTCTTGAGCAAGAGAGAAATCAGGGCAAAGGAAGTGCAATTGCAAAAGGAGTGAGTCAAGCTTCGGGAAGCATCATTATTATCCAGGACGCAGATTTTGAGTATGATCCGAGGGATATTCCTTTATTGCTGGAACCTATTTTATCCAATCGAGCAGACGTGGTTTATGGAAGTCGATTTAAACAAAATGTGATGCAGGTGCATCGAACTTATCATTATTTTGTGAATCGATTTTTGACTTTTCTCAGCAATCTTTTGTCCGGGATTTACCTGACTGATATGGAGACTTGCTACAAGGTTTTTAAATCGGATTTAATCAAGACCATGAATCTTAGATCCAAAAGATTTGGGATTGAGATTGAACTCACAGCATATGTAGCCAAAACAAAAGCACGTATTTTTGAATTGCCCATTCACTACTATCCGCGAACCAAGCTGCAGGGTAAGAAAATTAATTGGAAAGATGGAATAGCCGCACTATTTCATTTGGTAAGATTTAATCTATTGACGTCACCTTCGGAAGTATTTCTCAAGGCTCTGCCCGACAAGTATGATTCAGCCCATCCTCCTCATGTTTCAGAAAGGTTGACGTAGTTTTTTTATGGCTGGAATTAAAACCAAAACTAATCCTAAGATCGTGACAAAAAACATTGAAGGTAAGCCAAATGGTTTTTTGATTCCTGTTTTCAACCGGCATGAAAATTTCACAGAAAAAGATCAGTGGCCTTGGCAGGTGTATTGCACAGTGGCGACACCGGGAGAGATTAAAGGACCACACTTACATAAGAAAAGATGGGGTCTTTTTACCTGCATCAAAGGAAATATCAAAATTGTTACCCGCGTGAATAATGAGTACCAAGAATATTTCAGTGGTGAGGACCATGGATTTGCCACGATTCAAGTTCCGGCGGATGTTCCCTCGGCACTAGTGAATATTGGAAACAATGATGCCTACATTCTCAACATGCCATCACCCGCATGGACTCCCGAAGAGCCGGATGATTGGCCCGTTTCATTTTCTGATTATGATTTTGGACAAAATAAGAAATAGTCCACCCAGAATTAGAAAAACTAAAAAAACAATTTGATACTGAAACAAAAGAGTCAGATCTTTCAGATCCTCGATTTTTCTTTTGGGTGACTGATAGTAAGCCAATGTCTTTGAAGCCAGGGCATTTCCTTGAATCCTTGGGTTTTCTGCAACAGCCATCAGAGGATATGCAGCCAGTGGAGTGACTGCGAGTGAGGTCAAAGCCTTTCCGGTGATGGTATGCTTGAGTGAGTGAAATGCATAGTTGGGGGCATCGATTACAACACGGTCTCTGAACTCTTGTCGGTAAACCCCAGCCTCAATGGATGGGTGAGGAGTCAGGGTCAATGTATCTGAGTTGGATTCGAAGTTATTGAGATTGAAAATCGCAAGCACTGCAGTCACACATCCTGCAAAGATATATTTTTTCGGAAATGCTTCTTGAGGTGATTGAAACGAGAGCACCCAAAGAAATGCCAGGTGCAGCGTACAATACGTGGGAATGAGAATTCTGAATCCGTAAGACATGTGATTAGGCAAGTTGGCAATCATGTTTAAATAAAAAAAATTAATCAAAATCAGAGAAATCAGAGTGGTTTTGTTTTTCCAGATTCGAGAAGAACTTTTCTTTGCAATTCTAGCGAGTATCCAAACTTCGATGAAAAAAAATGGCATCAACCAAAACACTCCCCAGTGAGGTCCCATAAAAAAATCAAAAATTCTTCGAATATTTGAAGCTCGCAAGGCTAACATTCCCAATAGTGAAAATTCGGGTCCGTATTGAGTAGTTTTATAAATCAGGGATCCCGTTTGAAGATATTGGTTGAGGAAAAAAACAAAAATCGCAGGCAAAACTCCCAGGGCGAGAAAAGTAAGATTTTGAATTTTTTTCTGGGGCGAGGTTTGAGCGAAAAAAACCAACGCTGCTGCCATCAATCCCAAATAAGCGTTGTTGTATCGAGTGATGATCAAAAGACCGATCGACAAACCCAAAACGAACATCCTGTTTTTGAGTAATAGATAAACGGATAAGAAAAACAAAAAAAACTCAGAGCAATGAGCCATCAGTGGTCTTCGGTAAACGTAATAAAGAACAATGTTACCGGTAGAAAAAAAAACCGTGGTCCAAAACGCATAAGAACGATTTTTAACTAGCAAATTGGCTATTTCAAAAAGAAGTAAAACGGAGAAAAAAAGCAGGAAAAAACTTCCAATAATCCACCAGAACATCAAGGGACTGGTTTGAGTAGGTGTAAAAATTCCAAATTTGGACAACAAAACACCAAAAATCTGAAACGGCAAAAGTGTGATGGCAGGACCTGGTGAGTAGTTATTATAAGGCTTGCCCTGTTGCTGACAGGTGGAAGCAAAGCCAGGATTGTCTGCAAATTCGGGCGCGCACCAATTCAAGTGGTGAGTTTGGAGCAGGGCTGTACTGTAAGCAAAATAGCCTCCATCATCACCTTCGTGCGGGAGAAGGAAAACATCCCAAGAATTGTAAATTCGAATGAAAATAAATGAAAATAGGAAGGGTAAAAGCCATAAAGATAATTTATACCTATCCAATAACTGAATCCGCTTCCACAGGATGGCCATTGGCTGAGGTCATATGACAAAGAGCTTAGATTTTACACAGGAATTTGAATTTCAAGGAAAAGAGTTCTGTGTTCAACCAGCGACCGAAAATGAGTTGGAATATTTAAGAAACTGGAAGAACGAAAATCGCTTTTCATTCCATTACCAGGAAGTGATTTCTTCCTCACAGCAGAAGGCTTGGTTTGAAAAATTCGTCTTAGATAAAAACAGTCAGATATATATCCTATTTTTGCAGGAACGCCCTGTAGCGTGTGTGGGCTATCGTTATGGAAAGACTCAGCGAGATGTGGAGCTTTTCAATTTGATTTGCGGTGCCCCAGAGTACCAAGGTTCTGGATTAATGAAGACCTTTTTTGACTCCACACGAATGGCACTTCAGTCCAAAGGGATTTCACAAATTCATCTCGAGGTTTTGAAGTCGAATCAGCGTGGCGTGGCCTGGTATCTCAGACAGGGGTTTATAACCATTCGAGAAGAAAAAACTTTTTTTGAAATGACGCTTAAGCTATAGCTGTTTTCCATGGCTGACATGATCACTTTGTTTGGTTCGTCCGTGGGCAAGGAAGAAGTAGGTGCGGTTGCTCGAACCTTTGAAAAGCAATGGGTCGGAATCGGGAAAGAGACAACTGAGTTTGAGAAACAAATTGCTTCCAAGACAGGGATTCCTTCTTTTGTTTTTTTAAACAGCGGTTCCAATGCATTGCAGCTTGCCGTGCGACTTTTGAATTTGCCCGAAGGATCCGAAGTCATTCTACCTTCATTTACTTGGATCGCTTGTGCCAACGCCATTAAACTCAATCGATTAGTTCCTGTTTTTTGCGATGTGGATCTGGATACAGCCAATGTGACTCGAGAGACCGTTGAAGCCAAAATCACCAAAAAAACCAAGGCCGTTATGGTGGTCCACTATGCCGGAAAACCCGTGGATATGGATCCTATTATGGATTTGGATTTGCCAGTGATCGAAGACGCGGCACATGCGGTGGATTCTTATTACAAAGGCAAGCATTGTGGTGCGATCGGGAGTTTAGGGATTTTTAGTTTTGATGCTGTCAAAAATATTACTACGGGTGAAGGTGGAGGTTTGCTTTCCCAAGACACATCCAAACTCGATTACGCAAGAAAGCTGAGATATTGTGGAATCGCCAAATCAGGTTTTGAGTCTACGACCACTAAAAATCGCTGGTGGGAGTATGAGATTCACGATTTTTTCCCTAAAATGCTGAACACCGACATGGCTGCTGCGATGGGAATTGAGCAGCTCAAAAAATTGGATCAGTTCCAGTCCAGACGTAAAGAAATTTGGAATCAATATAGTAAGTGTTTCCGAACCGAGTCTTGGGCAAATACTTGGTTGGATATTCCGGCAGAAGCTGAGTCTCACGAAAAACATTCGTACTTTACTTATTTGATTCGTTTGAAAAAAGGGAACCGAGACGAGCTAGCGCACTTTCTTTTTGAGAAAAAAATCTACACGAGCTTGAGATATCATCCTCTGCACTTGAACGCGATTTATGGAAGCTCAGATCGTCTTCCTGTTTCGGAAAAGCTGAATGAGACTGGATTAAACATTCCTTTGCACCAAAGAATGACGAATGACGATGTAAGTCGGATTTTGAGCGCATTGAAAGAGTTTAGGGAGTCCAAAGTTTGAGTGACAAAGCCCATTCCGGTCGAGTAGTGATTGCCGGTGCCGGTTGTGCGGGTTTGGCTGCCGGGATTGCTCTTCAAAAAAAAGGATTTAAAGTCACAATCATTGAAAAACTCAATCGTGTGGGTGGGCTAGCAGGCGGAATCGAGATCGCTGGCAATACCTACGAGTATGGCCCTCATATTTTTCATACGACTGATCCAGAAGTCATGGAGGACGTCAAAAGAATCGCTGGCAAGCATCTGATCCATTTTGAGAAAACGATTCAGATTAAATTTCTGGGGAACTATTTTGCATTTCCTCTGACACTCAAAGACATCTTGAGCAAACTTCCCAAGTTGACAGTGATTCAAGCTGGATTGAGTTTTTGTAAGTATTTTTTAATCGGTGCTATTGAAGGCAAAAAAGCTTTAATTAACAGCGAGAAAGTGCTCCAGCGTCTCTATGGGGATGTGCTTTATCGGATTTTTTTTAAGGACTATATTGCCAAGGTTTGGGGAATCGAACCTGTCGCGATGGCTCCTTCGTTTGCGAATCAAAGAATTCCTAAACTCGATTTATTGGAGTTGATCAACAAGATCAAGATCATGATTTTTGGTCATCAGAAAAAAGAAGTTTCCACGAAAGACTACGTAGAGAAGGTCGAGGGAGAGAATTACACGACGAAAAAAGGATTCTCTTTGATTGTCGAATCTTTTGCTAACGAATTCAAAGCCAACGGGGGCGTTTTGCAATTCAATACTGAATTGCGTTCGGTCAAAGTTCAAAACTCTCGATGTGTCGGTGTTGAAGTCAAATCAGCTACAGAAGTAGAAACACTCGCCTGTGATCATTTCATATCCACCATTCCAATTAGCGAGTTTCCAGCTCTCATCCAACCCACGTGCTCAAAAGAGATTTTGGATGCAGCAGCTCTGCTGAAATTTAGAGGTGTTCTTTTTGTGGGCGTACTTGTCAACAAGGCTGAGGTACTGCCAGCGTCATTTATGTATTTCAGAGACAAGAGTTTTAACCGCATCACGGATTTGGGAAAATTTAGTGTTGAAGTTAAACCTCCGGGTGCCACGCTCTTGGTTGCTGAAATCACATGTCAGCCTACAGATGAGATTTGGAAGAATCAGGAATTGGCGATCAAGACAGTTCTGCAGGAATTGTATGAGGAAAACCTTTTGACCCCAGCCGATGTTTTGGAGGCGCATACGTTTCATGCTGAGCATGGGTATCCCATTTATACGGTTGGTTATGAAAAAAATCTGGATACGGTACTGACTGGTTTATCTCAGTATGAAAACATCCACTCGATTGGTCGCCAAGGGCAGTTTGCTTATGTCAATACACATATTGCTATGAAGATGGGGTATGAGGTGGCGAGGAAGATTGGTTAGGCCTTCTCTTCTCTAGTTTGATTTCCATTCAACCAAAAACAAAGAGTCATCTGATTGAGTAGTGAGAATCTCTTGGTAGGTCATAAAATTTGAAACGGATTTTGGGGGAACGGTTGACTTCCAACCCCGTATACAAAATTTTCGACCTGACGATTTTATTTTCTCTGGGTTCAGAACTCTTCTGTCAAAATCGAGGAGTCCTTCGCTTGGATTGTAGCTGAGGTAATCGGGGTAGGCTTCTGCAAGTGCTTTTGAAAAGCGCAGACCTGTAAAATTATTGCCAAAACTCAGGGCAAAAGGCACTGAAGTCGAGCGGTAGGTTGGAATTTCAAAACATCCAGCGAATTTAAGAGTGGAGTCAATCAGTGCCAGGTCTTGATCACGTTGTAATTTTTCATTTTCCGCTCCTCCGAGACTTACGAAGGGTATCCAGATGGCTAGAAAAAATGCTGTCAGAGTCAAACCGCCTCTAATAAAGGTGTTCTTAAAGGTTCGTAAAGCAAGCACCAAGATGAGGCCTTGAGCCACAAATCCAGGGATGAGGTATCGGATGTTGGGCTGTTTGGAAACCATCAAAAACTGGCCAACGCCAGCCAAAACAGTTGCAATGAGCAGTTGTCTATTCTCAGGAATTTTTAAAAAAACTGACCTAGAATAACGAAAAACTATCAGCCAAATGATCCCAAAAAGAAGGGTCCCGGTTAAAAAGGGCGCAGAAATAGCAAGGCTTTCCAATGATCGAATGACTGTCTCCAGAGACAAAGCCTTGATCCCGCTACCCTCGCCATAACTCCCCTGGTGAGTACCAATTGTGAATATCCAGTGCCCAAAATAATAAACAAAAGTTTTGATCGCTGTGTTGATGACAGGGAGAATCACTAAAAGCCCGCAGAGTGTGGCTCCGACAGAGAATTTGATTAAGGCACGTAAATTATTGCGAATGAAATAAAGAGGCAAAATGATCAATGGTAGGCCAGTAATTTTGGTGGTTAGGACGAGTCCCGTGATGACCCCCAGGAAATAGGGACTATTGTACCAACAGCCTCGTCGACTATAGACCTTGTGAAAAGTGAGAGAAGCAAGGAGCATCGTGAGCGATAGAGTTAGAATTTCTGGAGTCAATCTCCCCACCTGAACCCAGGTGGACCGAACTAAAAATGGGACCAGTTGAAAAAAAATCCCCAATGATACGTTGCCTGTTGCGATCGTCATCAACCATCCTGAAGCAAAAATGATGGCAGCACATATGACCGAAAGGGTCCAAACGAGTTCGAGCATGATTTTTTCCGGATTGTGTACAACCTGGGCGAGAATTTGATCCGCTGAGTTCCCCAAATGTCCAAGCAGAAGCGTGATTCCACCCAGACCTTGTATTGTGGTCCCTGGGTGATCCCAATGGCCGGGTGGAAATCCATGGCGAACCGCCATTGAATTCATAAGATAGGCGTAATCCGGGTCCGAATTTCCTCCCAGGTAGTACGGACCGCGCCAGTTGATGATGGAAGGAAGAGCTAGCAAAAAACACATTGGAAAGAGACAGAGCAAGAATGGGCGTAAATATTTTTGTGACTTCATAAGCATGAAAAATCCCAAGGAGCTGCTATTCGAAAAGCTCCCGATTTTTTTCAAAATACAATCCACTTAAGATCGCCATTTGATCGAATTTTGAGTAACCTGAATTATAAAAACCACGTATTGCCTTTTGTGCAGGAGCGTTGGGTGTGCGCACACCATCTAAGATTTCGTTGGATTCAACGACCAGATTAAGAATTTCGTCATCAGTATTACTAATGAATTTTCCACGATTTTTAATCAGGTGCCTCAAAAAATCACCATGCTTCATCCCACTAGCCACTCCTTGCCTTTGAAGTTCATTAAATGAAACGTAAGCGTTTTGTTTTTTGTCCCAAAATTTTTTATATTGGAAAAAAATTTTTAGGCCTACTGGAACACTTGACAAAAGATAATTTGCAAGCACTACTGGGCGGTTAAAAAGAGTAGATATTGTGTAAAGTCCGGCTGAATCAAAGAGTAGGAATTTACATTTTGCCAACAAGTACGTGTCCATAAAATCACTGCGCCACTGTGTGGCATAATCAATGATTTTCGGATCTCCGGTCTGAGGAAGCGGTTTTTCGACTATTGCCCCCATTCTCAGAGCGTACCCACCCTGCTTCGAAATGTACCTCATTGCTTTAAGATAAGTGAGGATATTTTCATTTCTATAGTCACTAAATGCAAAATCAGCTTGCGTATATTTCCCTGAATGAGCGGCCTGATTGAACCATTTATAAACATAGTTAGCATCACGAGCATGGAAACAAACAAACCAATCATTGGGGCCAATGCCCATCTCCCTGAGTTTTTGCTGTCCCAGTTTTTCTTCCTCGTCACTGAATGCTACGGGCACAGTTCCCTTATCATAGACTTCGTAGGCGGAATAGTCATATGAAAGGTCATGATGAAAGCGAGTGTAACGTAAGTAGGGAAGCATTGTCTGGTGAATCCAAGACAAAAATGTACTCTCAATAATATTCAGCTTTTTCTTGAATAGATTCATTACTGTTTGGTTTGCAGCAGGCCTTGGGCTTGTAAAAATGTAAAAACAGTCGCTACGGATTTTTTTTAGTTCAATTTTTCTTAAAAAAATATCAAGCGGACCTGTAAAGTGACCCACCCTCATGCTGTCGAGGTTTGCAATTCTAACAGGTCTAAATAGTTCGAATACATAGAGCACGGGGACTAACAAAAAAAGAAAGGGAACAAACATTAGTGCTGCTGCAACGCGAGGTAGATAACGGTAACGCACTCGTCTTAGAGCTTTTTTAACCAAGGTAACCATTTCAACCGACCATACTGAAGTCAAAAAAAAATGTCAATTTTTACTGCTTAACTTGCTTTTTGTGAATGAGACTAAAAATTCGGTTTATTAGTCAATCCCAAATCGTGATAGAAATCCTGCCTTCTCTGAAAGACTAGCGGAATATCTTCGGCAACTCCAAAAATTCCACTATCCCTAAATTTGGTCGGCAATCTAGAATACAAATATTTCGCTTGAATGTGTCGAAGATATGGTTTTACAAGCAGACTTTTTTCAAAATTAGTTTGAGCTTTTTTGTGTCGATTCGCGCTAAGATAAATACTTCCAACATAGTCGTAATGTAAAAATGCGTTAGGCCTCAATTCAATGGATTTACTCAGAGCTTCATCAGCAAATTCATCAAGTCCAACTTCCTGTAACAGTCGTCCGATCCGTGCAAGAGTGTAGTAATCTGGAGGTGCTTTTTTAAGAGCAGTTAACATAATTTTTTTGCCGTCTTCTTTTGCCCCTTCTTCGATAAGCAATGCCCCATAGGCGAGTGATGAATTGACGTCGCCCACGCTATATCCACAAAGTTCAACAAGCTCAGAAATAAATTTTTTATGTTGATCTATATTAGTTGAGCCAGATTTTATTTTTCTCACTATATTTAAAATAAGTGCTGCACGCGAATTCTGAAAACGATCAATCAAATCTCTTGCCAAGTCGCGCGTCAACGCAAAGGCCCCAGTGCGAGCTGAGGTCATTGCCAAAGAAAAAGAACGCCAAAACTCAATTCCCCGATGCTGTTCTAATATTTCTAAAAAACGATGTGATTTTGTAACTTCCCCGACAGAAGAAAAAATTTCCGCTTGTTTGAGTAAAAGGTAATAATCATTCGTGGGAGATTCTTCGAGTGTTTTTAAAATTATGTTTGCTTCGTTCAGGAGCTTAAAACGTGACAAAAGATAAGCGCTTCGAGTCAACCAAAGTGATGACAATGATTTTTCTGCACGTTCCATCAAAATATTTCTTGCCAATTCATGCTGTTGTAAGACCAAGAAGATCGCTGCAAAGTATGCGGACCAATAATCAGAATCAGAGGTGTTTTCGAGCAGCAAGAAATGATTTTTGCAGAGTGCCTCAATACTATCCTTGATTTGCCCTAACGAATTTACTTCCCCCGCAGCCATCAATTTTAGAATCTTGGATTGTATACACCATGCGTTTTCAGCATGGATTTGGGTAAAAGTCTTCTTCTCACGTATCAAAACTGGATTTGAATTGAAGATAGCAGGAAAAGAGGTGACTGGAAAAAGAACTTCTTCTTTTAGTGAATCTAGCACGCTGTTATCAAGAACAATACCGTGCCGTTCTAGAGCATTTTTGATTTCACATAAAGCCGATGTGGGGGTGTGATATTTTGCTATATTAGCAAACTCGCTAATCAAAACATCCGAATTTGAAATTTGCCCTGTCAAAAGGCCATTCCAAATCACACGAAGTATCAGACGACGCGTTGCTGGATTTTCTTGACTTGAAGTACGCGCAAAAATCAGCCTTGCTTGCTCTGCCTCAGAGCAAGTTTCTATTTGATATGCAATTTCTGCGCTTTCAATAGTCCAAAATTTGTCCAGGTCGCATTCAGACGGTTCTGACAATGGTGACGAAGTGTGTCCAAATTGATTTTGAAAGTAAAAGAAACCATTCGGTCTAATAGTCTGCTCAATATATTTGACGTAGCCATTTGCAATACTGGCATCCATCTCTTGCATAGAGTCAATATTGATTGCGACGTCAATTTCACAGATCTGACTTGAGACCACATAGGCATTGATAAAATTTAAGCCGCCCTTCTCGAAAACCACACTATTGGATCCGGGTTTATAAGAGGTCTTTGCTTCTGGAAAGCGTGCGCGCAAATGCCACTCTTGTAAAAGCAAAGTTTCAGGAATATCAACTAGATACAGTGTAAGTTTATCTTTGAAATAAGAGCGTAGTAGAGCTGTTAGCCCCCCAAGCCCACCACCAATTTCCATGATAGCGGGTTCTTTAATTCCTCTAGCCTCAATCATTTTGATGATTCTAGATGCGTCGAACACGTTATGGACAAAACTGCTCCCAAATGTCCTTCCTTTAAACTTGATGTCCTGTCTTGGATTTCCGAATTCGGATTCACCTTGCTCAAACAGAGTGCGAGCAATAGGTGCACGAAGGTTTAAAACAGTTGCATCAACAAAATAGTTTGTATCATCGATCCAAGTGTTTACTTTACTTTCAGGAGAGAACATCTGAATCATCGCTTCATAAGAGCAATTTGACTCCCAGTGCTTTAGCGTTTGCATCCAGGTATCCGAAAGAGAAGCCCTATTCACATAACAGGCACTGCGGTGAGTGCAAATTTCTTGATATAATTTATACAGATCTCTCTTCAGAGACGGACGTTCGTTGTTCATCATAGAAATGTTCAGCTACAACTATATTATGTCTCCCTTTGCTGTCGAATTATCAATAGTCTTTGCCTCTTTCTCCCCGAGATTACCAGTGAGATGAGATGAACTCGTAGAAATATAAATCATTTTTTGTTACGAGCAGGCAATTTTGCTCAGCTATAACTGTAATAAGTCTCCATATTTGCCTTGGAACCATCAATGGATTGCGATTCTTTCTCATCGGTATTACCGGCCAGACGAACGCGCCTAAACATATCTGTCATTCTTGTTCTCATGAGCAGACGACCCAAAGCATCTATTGAATCCTTACCATAAATTCTAATGTAGGACTCATAAACATTTCTTTGTTTTTCATCAATATAAAATTCAAATTTCGCAGGCTGGCGCAGCATCAGTTTCCTCGGATCCGTGCCAGTTTTAATGCTCAGAAGGGTAACAAAATCAAAATTAAAAACATGCGAATAAACATCATCGTAATTCAAGACATCAGTTTTGCGCATTCTGATAAATTGATCCAATTCATTCAAGAACAGTTCAAATGTCTTATCCCAAACTTTTTTCTCCATTAATAGCAGCTGCATTTGTTCTTTCATCAAAGAATGCAACTCATCACCGCAGAGAAAGAATGCCTTCGCTTTTGCTTTGGACATCTCGTTTGTGCCATCTGCATTATTAATAAATTTATCAAACTCAGCGACAAATTGTGTCTTGAGTTCCATGTATGATTTCCAATAGCCAGTTTCGTTATCTTTTCTGAAATCATCGAACAGATTTTTTAATTGAGGGCTGAACGATTTGCGTTGAGCATATACTTGCATCAAGAAATCAAACCACGAATGTCCAAGCCAATCACAAATATACCAATATTCCAAAAATGGGCTACCGTTATGAAGAATTTCGACAACCAAGTCGATTTCCCGGCAATCCAAGTGATCTGAATGTGGCATCGACTTGGTGGCAACACAGATCTCTTCGGATTCTACGCTGACAAATGTTTTGCCAAATACGTTATATTTGCCAAATGAGCGTGGCATAATGCGATAAAGTGTTTTGGTTTCATATTTCTCCCGATTGGCAGGAGTATTCAGCTCGGATTGGAAGAGCATGATCAGTTGATACATTCGAATCACCCCAAGGCCGGCATCCACGGTATCTTTCAAACTTTTTTTGTGCTTCTCGACGGTGTCACCAGGGAGACCCAAGATTAACTCTGTAACGGTGTTTGAGTCCTGAATTTTGCTCGCGTCAGCTACCCCTTTAAGGGATTCAATTTTGATATTGCTTCTCTTAATATTCTCCAGAACCTCTGGATCCGTAGATTGCAACGAAGCGAATACAACCATTGCACCGTTTAACAACGATGCAATTTCTATAACTTTTTCTTTTTGATTTTTCCCAGTAGCAGTCAGCAGACTTTTTGGATAGCCATGGCTTGCCTGGAACTTCGCCATCAACGTTGCTTTATCAATATCCTGTTTGTACATACCAAAATTCGCATCACTCAAATTCAAGATCTTGGTGTTTTTGACGTGGTTTGCAATGTAGTCGAGTTCAACGCCAAAATTTTCGTTGTGAACAACTTTACTGTAATAAGCAGCACCCTCGGAGCACATCGCGCAAGAAAACGGACAGCCCCGCGTTGTAGCAATCAAAGGAATCAAACTCGTGTCCCAGAATTTATCCATGAGGCCCAAGAGATAAGGCGAAGGGAGTTCGTTTAATGTTTTCACTCGTAGTGTGAGCGCATTAGTGACGATTTTGCCTTCATGCAAATAATCACAACTCCCCAGAGGGGTGCCAGAAGCCTTCAACGTGCGAACATCAAAAGAATGCGCTTTCAATTTCTCATAGAGGTTTGTGAAAGAAACTTCGCCTTCGCCAGTGATATAGAAATCGATCTGAGGGAAATCCCTCCAAAAATTTTCTTTTTCAGCCCTATTTAAACCGTAATTCGGGCCACCAAATACGATGACCGTTTCTGGGTATTTCTCTTTGATGTGTTCAGAAAATTCGTAAGATAAATAAAAATTCCATGAATAGTTGGAAAACCCAATCATGTCTGGTTTGCGTTTTTCCAAGGCACGCGCAAAATCATCCGGAAACTTGAACAACTCGATCTCAACTTCGTCCGAGTGATGGGCCTTCAAATAGGCCCCCACCATAGCAACTCCATAGGGAAATACATCCGAAGAAATCACAGGCCCCGTGTGAGTCAAATCGACTAAATAGATGAGCTTTTTTGAATTCATATCTTACTCCCATGTATTGTATTCGTTTTTCTGGGAAATTGCAGTAAAATGGAGAGGTTTAAGTATATTTTAACGCTATAAGCCATATGCCGTACAAACACCATCCTGTCCAACTACTTTAAGAGAGAAGTAATGTGCTTTGAAAGCGATATTTTGTCGAGAATCACTCGATTTCCTAGGTCTGAAACCAGCTGAGCCCCCGCTAAATTGCCCAAAAACCCGGTGATTTCCCAAGGAGCGTCTAGCTTGGCCATTAATGAGGTAATAGCCATCACCGCATCACCCGCTCCAACCCGATCCACAATGCGGGTCGCTAGCGCAGGAACTTCAGTGAATCCTTGATCGACTTGGTAGTGACTGCTGCCCCGCTTGCCATGAGTAATTGTAAATTTTGGACATGCGATCCTTCGTGTGACTTCGAGCGCCAAGTCTTGCCAGGGTGAATAGCGCATTCGAGTTTCCAATGCAACTTCATGATCTGCCAAACAGACATAGTCTGCTCGTGAATATCGCGAAATAGTATTGAAGCCGCGATTGCCAGCATTGGCTTGAGTGTTGACAGCCATAAACTTTGCGTCCCGGCACAGCGTAGTGATTGCATTCTGGGTCATCATTCCGTGACCATAGTCCATGACCACTACGAGATCGAAATCCTTCAGGCGTTTCTCGATAAAGCTTACAAAGGGAGCCTCTTCTTCTTTCGTCAAAGGAACATTACTCATCGTGTAAAGCTCAAAAAGTTTTGATCCAGCGTAATATTCCAAAAATCTGCGTTTATGGATGGTAGGTGCATTCTGATGAGTAAAATAAGTCGAATTTACATTTGGCTTCAGTGAGTTCTGAACAAAATCCTGCTTTCTGTCTTGATCACCCAAATAAGTGGCAAAATCAACCTGTTGAACAAATCCTGCGAGGTGATTTGCAACAGCAATCGAGCCCCCAGCATAAGCTTCAATCGATTTAAATTGACTGGCCAGGATGGGATCTTTGCTGGATTTACCTAGCGCCTCACAAAAAACATACTCATCAATAATAGCTTCTCCTAAAACCAAAACTTTTAACTTGGATGCACGATCGAGGTAGTCAAAAATCTGTTCACACGAATATTTTTTTCTGAAATTTCTCAACCATACTTCGGTTTCATCAGGGAAAATTTTGATGTACTCATTGATCAAATTTGAAGAGCTGAAAGCGGGGTCGTTAGTAAAAAAAATCCTACCGCCCCATTTCGTGACAGCGTCTTCCTCGTCATGAATTTTTCCGGTAACATCGCTCTCTTTATTGGCGTAGTCATTTCCTTTCACATAAACCGTTGGCTTGAGAACGTTGATTGCATCAACGGCTGTGGAAGCGAAATTGATTGCCACATAGTCTACCATGCTGAGTGCTGAAAGAGACTCAGCTCTCAAACCATGATTGAACGCGGGACGACCTGGCCCCTTATTGACGAACTCGTCCGCAGTGATCGTGACCAACAAAACATCCCCCTGAGATTTTGCAGTCTCAAGATGTTTGATGTGACCTGGATGAAGAAGATCGAACACGCCGTGACAATGGACGACTCTCTTGTCCATTTTTTTCAAACTATCTGAAATACGGGATAGCTCTTCTAAGGTTTTAATTTTGACGTTCATGTCCTGTTTTCTAGCATTTCCCTATTCAGAATAGAAATCCAAAATAGACTGAGAAACCCAATCCACTTGTGCGTCCGATAGATGTGAGTGGATGGGCAGGGAAAGAATTCTCTCAGCCTGCTGTTCAGTTTCCGGTAGTGAGCCTTTTTTGTAACCCAGATAGCTCGCAGCCTCTTGAAGGTGGATTGGGATCGGATAGTGGATCTTTGTGCTGATTTGTCGCTTTTGAAGATAATCACGGAGTTTGTCTCGCTGGTCGCATTGAATGACAAAAAGATGGTAGGTGTGATGTTCGCCTTTGAGTTCTGTCGGGCAGGTAACGATTTTTGATAACCGTTCACGGTACATTTTTGCGATTTGCCGTCGCTTTTCAATTCGAGATTTTAGTTTCGGAATTCGCGTTCGCAGAATCGCCGCTTGAAGCTCGTCTAAACGGGAATTGTATCCCCATTGAACGATTTCATCGCGATTTTTGAGACCGTGATTCCGAAGCAGCCGGAGCTTTTTTGCAATTTCATCATCCTGAGTGGTCAATACGCCTGCATCCCCTGCAGCGTTGAGGTTTTTGAGCGGATGGAGGCTGAAACTCCCCATCAGCCCCGAACTTCCAGCCAGGATATCATCACGTGAGGCGCAAATGGCTTGAGCGGCATCTTCAATGACTGGAATCTGGTGTTTTTTCGCAATTTGATTGATGGCAACCATATCAGCACATCGACCTGTCAGATGAACGGGAAGAATTGCTTTTGTTTTTTTCGAGATCACGGCTTCGATTTTTTTTGGATCAATATTTTGGTCGGATTGAACATCAACAAAAACGGGTGTTCCTCCCAGAAGTGCAACGGAGGAGGCTGAAGATACCCACGAGTTTGACGCGGTGATGACTTCATCTCCTTTTTGAAGATCGATGGCCTTCAAGGCAAGAATGAGAGAGTCTGTTCCATTGGCAACTGCAATTGCATGCTTAGCACCACAAAGCCGAGCAAACTCTTCCTCAAAACGTTCGACCTCTTCCCCTAGGATGAAGTGCCCTTTTTCGAAGACTTTTTGTACAGCTGCCAAAATTTCCAATTGATCGTCATTAAATTGTGCTGGAAAATCAGTATAGGCAACCTCTAGCGGCATAGAATTTTTTTATTCCCTTTTTCCTCTGAAATAGCTTTGGACCATCTGAATACAATAGTCCTGCTCTTCACGAGTCAGATGTTGATCCACGGGCAGTGAAACCACTTGTCTCGCTTGGCGTTCGGTTTCTGGGAAATCACCGGGCTTGTAACCGAGGTGTCTGAGCCCTTGTTGTAAGAATAGGGGAATCGGGTAGTGGACTTTGGCTTCAATTCCGCTTTGGTGAAGGTGTTTCACGAGTGGATCTCGGTGCTTGGGGTCGACTTCGAACATGTAGAGGTGGAACACTTGACGAACATTTTTTCTGCGAGGAGTAGTTCTGACACCATCGATCTTCGTGAGTTCGCGATCGTAGTATCTGCCATTTGAAATTCGAGCTTCCGTGATTGCAGCGGTTTGCTTGATGATCCAATTGCCCACAATGGCTTGAATGGAATCCAGTCGGCTATTGTATCCAAAAACCTCAATCTCATCTCGATTTTTTAGACCGTGATTTCTTAACAGACGCATCATCCGATTGACTTCGATAGAGTTGGTCACAGTGACGCCAGCATCTCCCCAGACGTTCAGATTCTTCAGGGGGTGAAGACTGAACCCAGCCGCATCACCAAAAGTTCCTACATTTCTTCCGTCTACACTCGCCGAAATCGCTTGGCAGGCGTCTTCGACCACAACGAGGTGATGCTTTTTGGCAATTTCCATGACCGGGCCCATATCAGCAGGCTCGCCAGTGAAATGGACGGGCATAATTGCTTTTGTTTTGGGTGTGATGGCTTTTTCTAACTGGTCGGTGTTCAAAGTATAATAGGGTGTTGCATCGACAAATACGGTTTTGGCTCCTAATTCATTAATGGCACCGGCTGTTGCAATGAAGGTATTTGCCGCGGTGATGACTTCGTCCCCATAGCCAATGCCTAGGGCTTTGAGTGGAAGTTTGAGTGCATCGGTTCCACTGCCGACGCCTATCGCATGTTGTGTGTCGATCAAAGCCGCGAAGGATTTCTCAAATTGCTCGACTTCCGGTCCCAAAGTGAATTTGCATGTCGTGAGATGTTTTCGAATCGATTCTAAGACCTCTTCTGGATTTGCAAATTGCTGTGGCAAATAGGAGTAACGAACTTTCTTCATTTGAGGTTCACCATCTGCATGGTTTTGATGTTGAAGTATTTTGGAGCCGCCATCGAGTCGGTAATTAAACCTGCGTCGAACGCGTTTTTCAAATCACGGACCGCTTGGGAAATCGTGTGCGTGGCTTTAAACCCCAGTTCTCGGGCGATTTTATCGGATGAAACATGGTAGGACCGATTGTCGTCGGTCGGAACTCGTTTGATGTGAACCTGTTCACTGATTTCTTTTTTCACAATCTCCGCGATTTCATTAATTGTGTGATTCTCGTATCCGACATTAAATATTTTTTTGTGAATTTTGGTATGAGGATATTGCAATGACAAAAGGTAGATGTCGGTCATATCTTCAATGTGCAAATTGGGTCGTTTTTGATCTCCACCAAATACCAAAATTTCTCCTTTGTTGATGGCATGATTGGTCAGAATGTTCACCGAGAGATCGAGCCGAAGCCGTGGAGAGTAACCACAAACTGTTGCTGGTCTCAGAATCAAACAGGTGAAGTCATCGGTCGCTTCGCGGAGCAAGATATCTTCGCACAAAGCTTTGTATTTGGAGTAGTCTGTCAAAGGTTCAAGAGGTAGGTCCTCAGTGACATTCGGTTCACTCTTGATGCCGTAGACGCTTGAACTCGAAGCATAGATGAAACGCTTCACGTGATTTTTTTTCGAAAGTTGAACCAAGGGCAAAAAGGCATCGTAGTTGATCGATTTGCCAAGTTCCGGATTCAGTTCATAGCTTGGGTCGTTAGAAATACAGGCCAAATGAATAACAGCGTCCACGTTTTTCAGGGAACGATCCAACAGATCCTGATCGCGCAAGTCTCCTTTGATTTCAGTGAGATTCGTGTTGCCGTGATAGGATTTAAAGACATCCCCGTAAAGATAGAGGTCTAAAACCTTGACCTGGTAGCCATTTTTTAGAAGTTTAGGAACCAAAACCGCCCCTACGTAGCCAGCTCCGCCCGTGACTAGTACTGTTTTGTTTTTTGAATTTGCCATAATTAACTCTTCAGGTATTGAAACCAGGTTTTTGTTGCTTCTTGAATCGAATCAGGTGTCCAAACCGGCGCATCCTTCCAATAATCAATATGTTCCAGCATGGATGCCACTCCAATTTCAAGAGTTACTTTGGGTTTCCATCCTAATCGAGATTTGATTTTTGAAATATCTGCAAAGGTCTGGTCGGGTTCGCCGGGCCGTTTAGGAATGTATGTAACCGGCCCACCCAGAAGTTTGACCAGCTGATTGACAGAATAGTGCTGGCTGCTTCCTACGTTCATCACATCGTCGGAAACATCGGACTCTGCAGCAGTTAAAATTGCACCGACTACGTCAGTGACATAGGTGAAATCTCGACTTTGTTGACCATCTCCAACTACGGTAAAAGGTTTGCCTTTAATTTTTTGAGCTAGGAAGACACCAAAGACCGCACCGTACGTTCCTGATGTGCGACTGCGCGGCCCATAAACGTTAAAAAAGCGGAGTGATACAGCAGGCATTTTGTAAATTTTTGCCCAGTTCAGCACGTATTCTTCCCCCAGATATTTGGTAACCGCGTACGGATACTGAGGGCGGATTGGAGCCGTCTCGGAGGTGGGATAGTGGTCTGGGATTCCATAACACGACGACGAAGCCGCATAGACAAATCGTTTGACACCGGCCGATCGAGCGCACTCGAGCACTGCTGCGGTTCCGCTGACATTGGCATGGTGGTAATCTAACGGCCGTTCAATGGAAGGGACGATGTCTGCCAGTGCAGCGAGATGGATGACCCAGTCGGCATTACGGTAGGCATCTTTGGTTTTTTGGATATCATTGATGTCCGAAACGACCAATGTGAGTAAGGGATTGTTTTTGAAAGATTCCAGATTTTGGGGTCGACCGGTTGAAAAGTTATCGATCACGACTACAGAGTGTCCACTGTTGAGGAGAGCTTCCACGGTGTGACTTCCAATGAAACCTGCACCGCCTGTTACAACAACTTTCTTTTTCATGAATAAAGATTTTTATCTAATTAAAGTCGCCTAAGTAAAGCTAAAAATACAGAAATTCCTTCTAAGGTATTATCCAGTTGGTCAGCAGTTCGAATTAGGTTAAATGCAAACTAAATGAAGGAGATCTATCATTTTACCCTTTCTCGACGTTAAAGAGTCAGCTTCACGGATTCTTGGAAAATCAATTGATCAATTCGACGAGGTTTTTGGGGGTCGTAATAATAAAGTCTTTCGCATTCTATGCAGCTCTGGCGAAGAGTACGCACTGAAGAAATATTTTTCCAATCCCAACGACCCACGTAATCGAATTTCCAACGAGTTCAATGCATTTACACTGCTTTGGCAAAACGGAGTTCACACCATCCCGAAACCGATTCGGATGGATGTCGCAGAAAATACAGCTGTCTACGAGTTTATCGATGGGAAAAAATTGAGCGGGAACGAAGTGGAGTTTGAGCACATCGGTCAATGCGCTCAGTTTCTCACACGATTGGATGGTCTGAAAACAAAACCGGGAGCGAAAGAATTTCCTCTTGCTTCGGAGGCGCGGTTCTCTGTTGCAGGTATTGTTGAGAATGTTGAATTTAGAATTGAGCGATTGTCTTCGGTGAGATTTCACTCCGCCCTGAATTTGTTTCTGGATCAAGACCTGAAGCCGCTGTTTCAAGAGCTCAAACGATGGAGTCAAAGCAAACACGGAGAAGAGTTCTTTCGCAGAGAAATTGAATGGTCTGAGCGAATCCTGAGTCCATCAGATTTCGGATTTCACAACGCTCTTCTTCGTCAGTCTAGTGAGTTGGTTTTCTTGGATTTTGAATATTTCGGATGGTGTGATCCAGCGAAAATGCTTTCAGATTTCATTTTGCACCCTGCGTTCAGTCTAAAAAAGGAATTCTGCTCTTTTTTTGTGGAAAAAATGCTTTTTGGATTAAAAGAAAATCCCGGTCTTTCGAAGCGTCTCGAAGTTGTTTATCCACTGTTTGGGATCAAATGGTGTTTGATTCTGTTGAATGAGTTTTTACCGGATCAGTTTCAAAGAAGGGCATTTGCGTTCAGCAATCCTGACAATGTTGATAAGATTCAGATCGAACAATTGGAAAAAGCAAAACGGATGTTCGAAAAAATCGGGAACGAATATGAGCATTTCCCGTACTAAACCTTGATTTTTAGATGTTCCCAGACCAGCTTTTTCAAAAATAAAAGCCCTTGATCAGAATTATCCCGATGGGGTGCCCAATCTGGAAAAATGCTATCGCCCGACGGAACAAAGGGGCCCTGCCTTGCTTCGTGATAAATGAGTTGATCCGACAAAGGTACCAGTGCATGGAATTGATCCCCACGAGTCCGGTATAAAAAAGTTCCGGAGGAATTCAAGACAGTGCACTCCAGCACAGCCCCGGCTTCGTCAAACATGAACAACGCCGCTTCGCCCTCAATCAAATGATAAGATTCACTTCTGTCGAGATGCTTGTGCGGAGCGAAATATTGGCTTTTTGGAATCAGCACGACCATGTCCTGCAAGCGGCTGTCCACTCCCGGATGGAGGCAAATCCGCACGCTTTTGTGCCCAAGATCAGCAGAGATTTTTTTTAGATCGTTCACGACCTCTTTCGAAACCGAGGCATGATCGGTTAAGCAAAAATACGCTCGGGATAATCCTGAATCATTCACTTTGACTGATTTCGGATTAGAAAGCGATATTTTCGAGGTGATTTGAGTCATTTTTTTGAATTTCGAGCAAAAATAATTTTATATACTGGCTAGCCCAGTGTATCTTCCGTGTCAATATTAACAGAGGATTTGAGTTATGAGTGAAATTATTTCTCGCAGAAAAACTTGTCGACTATGCAATGGGACTGACCATTCCTTGATCGTGCATTATCCACCCAGTCCGATGGCAGACGCCTATGTTCAGAAAGAGTTTTTGAACCGAACTCAGGATTCTTATCCGCTGGATTTGTTTTTGTGCACTCAATGTGGCCATTCTCAATTGTTGGATATCATTGATCCGAATATTATTTATCTAGATTATATTTATGTGACGACGAGTTCGCTCGGACTGTCAGACCATTTCCGGAGAAACGCAAAGGCGACATTGGCCAAAATCAATCTGCCGTCCGACGGATTTGTGATCGATATCGGAAGCAATGATGGAACCTTGTTGCAGGCTTATAAGGACGAGGGCAAGCGTGTGCTGGGAGTCGAGCCTTCGCGTGAAGCGTCGAGGATTGCAAACGAGTCCGGTGTTCAGACGATTCCCGAATTTTTTGATACTCATTTGGCGAAAAAAATCCGATCTGAGCATGGACCGGCAGATATCATCACGATGAATAATCTCTTTGCAAATATCGATGATCTGCAAGATGCGACCAAAGGTATTCGCTCACTTCTAAAGCCGGATGGCGTTTTTATTTTTGAGACGTTTTATTTTGCAGATTTCATTAATAATTTGGTCTTTGACTTCATGTATCATGAGCATCTTTCTTATTTTACAGTGAAGCCGCTCAGAGAGTTTTTTGATCGTCACGAAATGGAGCTAATCGAAGTTGAGTCGATTCCAACCAAGGGCGGATCGATGCGTTGCACAGTTCAACTTAAGGGCGGAAAACGACGGATTGACGCCAGCGTGGGTGATCGGATTGAACAGGAAAAACGAATGGGCATTCACCAAAATGGCCCACTTTTCAAGGAATTCACAGCGAGGATTGATCGCCAGAAGCACGGCTTGAATGATTTTTTATCAGCGCAAAAAAAACAAGGCAAAGTCATCGCAGGCTTTGGTGCCTCGGCTACTACTACCACGCTGCTCTATTATTGTGATTCGATTCAGTATTTTGATTTTCTGATCGACGACAACTTGGCAAAGCAAAATACCTACAGTCCGGGTTGTCATCTGCCGGTTCTTTCTGCGGATTCTTTGCAGGAAAAAAAGCCAGACGTTGTTGTTCTATTGGCTTGGAGATATGCGGAATCGCTGATGAGCAAGCACTCAGCGCTTAAAAAACCTGGGGTGACGGTGGTGGTTCCTTTCCCTGAGTTTAGAATTGTCAAATAATTCTATGCAGGGCCTGGTCATTACGGAATCCGGTAAACTCGAGCTGAAAAATCAGGAACATGTTTCCCTGGAAAAGCATCAGTTGAGAGTTCGGGTTGCGGTGTCAGCCGTATGTGGCTCGGATCTAAAGCTGATCAAGAATCCGTTGCGGCCGGGAGTCCAGATTCCTGGTCATGAATTTTCTGGTCAGGTCATCGAGAGCTTCACCGACAAAACTTTTTTGGGCAAAAGAGTCACTGTGTTTCCTATGCAAAGCTGTTTGAAGTGCGAGCATTGCAAAAGGCGTGAGTTTCGGGATTGTGAAAACAAAGTGTCGTTGGGATATGCCCAGCAAGGAACTTTTGCAGAGGAAGTGATCATTGATGATCGATTTGCCATCCAGCTGCATGAGAATCTGAGTTACGAAGAAGGAGCCTTGGTCGAGCATTTGTGCTGTGGGTTTCGTCTTGCCATTGAAGTCGAGAAGTGGCTTGAGCGTGATGATTCGATTCTCATCCTCGGTGACGGTCCTATGGCTTTGGCAGACATCAGGTTCTTGGTCAGAAATGGGTATCGTAAAATCACGTTAATCGGAAAACATCCGGAGCGAATGATCTACGCACGGAGTTTAGGGGCCCAGCGAGTGGTGAGTCATGATGAATTTCTGAAGAGTTCAGAATACAACCGTTTTTTTGACGCATTGATTTATACGATTAACCGTGAGGAATTTATCGACAAAATCGAAAGCAGTTTCAAAGAGGGTATCAGGATTTTTCCGCAAGCCAGAATCAGTGAGCCGAAAATGAGCAGTCTCGTCGAAAAATACAAGGCCAAGTTTGGCAGAGCATTTGCCTATCATTTCGACGATTTTTACGAAGTGATGGAACTAATTCAGTCTCGTAAAATTGACGTGAGTGGAATGATTTCAGCAAAAATAAATATGAGTGACGTGCCCGAAGGTTTGGCGGTGCTATTTGACAAATCAAATGTTAAGACGCTGATCGTAAACGAAAATTTTCAAGTGAACGGAGACCTCCATGCTTCAGTTGTTAAACATAGTTAATTCGTTACATAAGAGGACCAAACGCGATTTTATTGGAAGAATGACCGACAGCAAAATCGAGTGCATGAAAATCGCAAAGCGATTCGATAAGGATTTCTGGGATGGTGATCGCCGTCACGGCTATGGAGGATTTCGGTATGATGGACGTTGGGAGGCTGTCGCCCGGCAGTTGATTGAAAAATATAACCTCCCAAAAAATGCAAAAATTTTGGATGTGGGATGTGGGAAGGGTTTTGTGTTGTATGAACTTAAAAAAATTCTGCCCGACTGTGAAATTGTTGGCTTTGATATTTCTCAGTACGCCTTAGACAATGCCAAGGAAGAAGTGAAGGGCGTGCTGTATAATCACGCGGCGCAAAATCCTTATCCCTATAAAGACAAAGAGTTCGACCTCGTTTTTTCGATCAATACCCTACATAATCTTTTGCTCTTCGACTTTGTTTCGGCGCTCAAAGAAATTCAGCGTGTCGGAAAAGAAAAGTACATTGCTGTCGAAGCATATCGAAATGAAGAGGAGCTTTTTAATTTGCAGTGTTGGGTGCTGACGGGGCAATGTTTTATGAAACCGGAAGAATGGATTTGGCTCTTCAAAGAGTATAAGTACACCGGGGATTATGAATTTATTTATTTTGAGTAACTCACTATGCGCGCTGCAATACTCACTGAATTGAATCGTCCTCTAGTCGTAGCAGACATCGAATTGCCATCCCAACTTCAATGGGGGCAGGTTCTTGTCAAAGTCGTCTGTAGTGGAATTTGCGGTACTCAGCTGGGTGAAATCGATGGTGCTAAAGGCGAAGATAAGTTCTTGCCACACCTTTTGGGACACGAGGGCGGTGGAGTTGTTTTGGAGACTGGGCCAGGAGTGTCGCGTGTCAAAAAAGGCGATCATGTCGTGATGCATTGGAGAAAAGGACTGGGTATCGAAGCTCCTCCTCCCAAGTATTTGTGGAACGGCAAAACGGTGAATGCAGGTTGGGTGACGACGTTTAACGAAAAAGCAGTGGTTTCCGAAAACCGACTCACGTCCATCCCTGCTTACGTCGATCTGGAGTTGGCTGCGCTGATGGGGTGTGCCATCCAAACCGCATTGGGCATCATCAATAACAATGCTCAAATTAAATTTGGACAATCGGTTGCGATTTTTGGGGTGGGAAGCATTGGATTGAACCTGGTTCAAGGCTCGGCCATGATGGGGACCTATCCGCTGATCGCGATTGATATTCATGACAGCAAGCTTGAGGCAGCTCAGAAATATGGAGCTTCCCATACGATTAATGCGACACGCTCCGATGTCAAAGAGGAGATTTTGAAAATTGCAGGTTCTGCTGGAGTCGACGTTGCAATCGACAATACGGGCAACGTCAAAGTGATTGAGCTGGCGTATGAAGTTACTTCGAGTTCTGGTCGCACTGTTTTGGTCGGTGTTCCCAGAGCTGGCGAAAAAGTAAAAATCTACACTTTGCCCCTGCATTTTGAGAAAGAGATTTTTGGTTCTTTCGGGGGGGAAAGCAATCCAACGAAAGACATCCCAAATTATTTGAAGCTGTATCAAAATCAGCGGCTCGATTACAAAGGCATGATCAGTCACCGCTACAGCCTGGATGAAATCAATACGGCGATTGAGAACATTCGAGCTGGGAAGATTACTAAATGCATGATTCAGATGTGAGTTTATGAAGGCAAAGCAAAAATACGTCGTTCTCGGCAGCAACTGTTTTACCGGCACACATATCGTAGATCGTTTGCTGACAAGTACGGATGGAGAAGTGTTCGCGTTCAGCCGTTCCTCAGAGAAATCAGATTTGTACAGCCCTTATCAAAGCCATTTGCGACCAGGGTTTAAATTTATGCAGTTGAATCTGGCGACCGAGTCAGATCGTCTGATCAAAATTTTAGATGAAATTCAGCCGGATTATGTGATCAATGTGGCTGCTTTGAGCGAAGTTTACCAAAGCAATCTGACTCCCAATGAATACTTTGATATCAATACTTCAGCCGTCGTTCGCTTGGCGAATGCCTTGCGGACCCGCAAATGGCTCAAGCGCTATGTGCATATTTCTTCGGCCGAAATCTATGGCAAATGTACTGATGCGATTTTCGAGGATGCGCCGCTCAATCCCAGCACCCCTTATGCCGTGTCGAAAGCCGCTGCTGATATGTATCTTTTGACGATTGCTCGCAATTTTGGTTTTCCGGTCACCTTGATTCGGTCCACCAATGTCTATGGCAAACATCAGCAACTTTTCAAAATCATTCCGCGGAACATTATTTATTTGAAGCTCGGGAAGGTGATTGAACTACACGGTGGCGGACATGCCATCAAATCTTTCATCCACATTCGCGACGTTGTAGACGGGGTATTTAGGGTTTTGCAACATCCCAACCCCGATACGATTTATCACTTTTCGACTTCGAACAGCATGAGCATCGCGGACATCGTGAAGATGATTTGCTCAAAAATGAATTATAATTATGAAACTTCTGCCCGTGTGGTGGGAGAACGCCTGGGCCAGGATTCACGATATTGGCTGGATTGCAGCAAAGCCAAGAGAGATTTGGGCTGGGAACCACGAGTTGATTTTGAATCGGGTGTCAATGAAATGATTGAATGGGTTGAAAAGAATGGGTCGAGAATTCAGAAAGAGCCACTGGAATATATCCACGTAGTGTAATTATGTTAGATGAACGTTCCAAAAAACTGCGCAGAACTATCGTACGCATTATCGAGCTTGCGGGCAGGGCCCATGTGGGTTCTGCGTTTTCGCTGATTGAAATTCTCAGAGTGCTTTACGACGATGTCATGAAATACGACCCCAAAAACCCGCGCTGGGCCGATCGTGATCGGTTTATTTTGAGCAAGGGCCACGGATGCTTGGCGCTTTATACTTTGCTGGCTGAGAAGGGATTTTTTCCTGAAGATGAACTTTGGAGATTCTGTCAGAAAGACAGCATTCTAGGAGGACATCCGGAGTATGGAAAAGTTCCCGGTGTCGAAGCCTCGACAGGGAGTTTGGGGCATGGACTTTCTATTGGGATAGGTATGGCATTGGCGCTCCGGTATGAAAAAAATCCAGCTCGAGTATTTGTGGTGATTGGGGATGGAGAATCGAACGAAGGTTCGATTTGGGAAGGTGCGCTCAGTGCTGCAAAACACTCCCTCTCGAATTTGACGGTGATCGTCGATTATAATTCCGCGCAAGCTTACGGTAGTAGCCGCCATGTGATGAATCTCGAACCTCTGGCGAAGAAATGGGAAAGTTTTGGTTTTGCTGTTGCTGAAATCGATGGTCATTCCGTGGGTGATTTGAGAAAAACTCTAACCTCTTTACCCCTCAACAACGACAAACCGACCACAGTGATTTGTCGTACGACCAAAGGGAAGGGTGTTCCACTGATCGAGAATAACGCTAGCTGGCATCACAAAACGATGATTACTCCGCAGGAACTCAAGGATCTACTCAGCGCATTGGAGGCGAGTTGATATGCGTAAGGCGAGTCTCGATCAGGTTTTTGAATTAGCCAAACAGGATCCGCGTGTTTTTTTCATTGGATCGGATTTAGGGGCGGGAACTCTCGACGAATTTCGAAAAACAATCCCCGATCGATTTTTCATGGAGGGGATCAGCGAAGCCCATATCATCGGCATGGCGGCTGGGTTGGCTCTTGAGGGAAAGATTCCGTACATTAACACGATTTCTACTTTCTTTTCTCGTCGTGCGCTTGAGCAGATTATTTTAGATTTATGCCTACACCATGTGCCCGTCCGTTTGATCGCTAACGGAGGCGGATTGGTCTATGCGCCGTTGGGTCCAACACATTTGGCGATCGATGATATCTCTCTTCTTCGTACGATTCCGAATATGACAGTCATCGCGCCTTGTGATGCCGAAGAGATGAAACGCTGCATGAAGCAAACTTTAGATTACCCGGGGCCTATCTATATTCGTGTGGCCAAGGGCGGTGATCCCGTCGTGTCAGTTGCAAGTCATGAATTTAAAATAGGTCGTGCGATCGAGATGCGCTCAGGAAACGATGTTTTGATTGTTACGACGGGCGTGACTCTGAAACCTGCTTTAGAGGCGGCCGATGCTTTAAATCAGCGGGGCATTCAGACCGGTGTTTTGCACATGCATACTATCAAGCCATTGGATCACGATGCTTTGATTCGAATGATGGGCCCGGTGCGAGCCGTGGTCGCGATCGAGGAGAACACGGTCATCGGAGGATTGGGAAGTGCCGTGGCCGAAGTTTTGGCTGAGGCAAATTTTCCAACCGTGAAAAAATTTCGAAGAATAGGTGTACCGGACGTTTTTCCCGACGAATATGGTTCACAGGCCAGCTTAATGAATAAATATTCAATCAATGTGAATGGTTTGATTTCTGTAATCAACGGTTTTTTGGGATGACGAAACGCAGACTGAAAATTGGAATTGATTTTGACAATACCATGATTGATTACAATGATGTCTTTTTTGAATTGGGCCGTGAACGCGGATGGATTCCAGAAGAGCTGCTTCACAGCAAGGAATCAGTAAAAAAGTTCTTGGTCGAAACTGATGGAGACGATTTGCGTTGGCAAAGACTCCAGGCGGATGCCTACGGTCAAGGAATTCTTCGAGCTCGGGTGTTCAGTGGTTTTATGGAGTTTTTAAGTCAAGTCTCCCAGAGTGGCCACGATGTCATCGTTATCAGCCACAAAACTGAAACCTCCAATCTCGATCGTGTTACCCCGTTACGGGAATGGGCGCGCCGTTGGTTGGAGCAAAGCGGGATTGCACATAAGGTTTCAAAGGTGTATTTTGAGTCGACCCTTGAGGATAAAATAGGTCGTATTATACAAGCTGGGTGTCATGTGTTTGTGGACGACCTCATGCATGTGCTGTGTCAACCGAGTTTTCCCCCAGAGGTCAAAAAAATTTGGTTTGCAAATTCTGGGGAAACCGATGAAAGAACGGAGTCTTTTTCCATTGTTCGGACCGAAAAATGGACTGAAATCGCTCAAGAAATCGGAAAATATGCCTAGTTTAGATCAGGGAGACTGAAATAAAAACTCTTGCACTCATCTCTGAATTATTTTAGTTAGAGGGGGTCGGACTTTCGAAATGCGGCATCAATGAAAAATGAAATCTATTTTGCTGATCTAACTCATACTGCGCAGGGTATCAGTGCGCCCACTTTCCCTTTAGGGATTAGTTACGTTGTCAGTTATGCAAAAAAACAGCTTGGAAGTTCAGATTTTAATTATCGCCTCTTTAAATTTCCGGCAGATCTCGAAAAAGCATTAATTTTGAAAGAACCTGTGATGCTGTGTCTTTCCAACTATAGTTGGAATTTCGAACTTGCATACAAAATGGCGACATTGGCGAAACAGCGGTATCCGAAACTGACTGTTGTATTTGGTGGACCCAATTTCCCGATTGTTGATGGCGAGCGGTTTGATTACCTGAGTAAACGACCTACTATTGATTTTTATATTCAGCTTGAAGGGGAAGTCGGATTTGTTGCGCTCACTCAAGCATTGCAGAAATTCAATTTCGACAATCAAAAACTCAAGGCCAGCGGTGAAAAAATTGTCAATTGCAGCTATGTGTATGATGGCCAAGTAGTTACTGGGCCAGTTGAGAGAATCAAGGACATCAACGCAATTCCATCTCCCTACTTAACAGGCGTATTAGACGGTTTTTTCAGTATGCCACTGGTTCCGATGTTTGAAACAACCCGTGGCTGTCCGTTCAGCTGTAGTTTTTGTTCGGATGGCATATTTATTAAAAGTAAAATTAATCGTTACACGGATGGCAGGGTGAGAGATGAGCTTCACTATATTGCCCAGCGGGTCAGTCAATGTGACGAAATTGTTGTCACTGATTTGAATTTTGGAATGTATCCTGAAGATTTGGAAACTTGCCGAACTATTGCGGATATTCAGCAAAAGCATAAGTGGCCTTTGATGGTCAAAGGTTCAGCGGGAAAAAACAAGCAAGAGCGAATCATTGAAGCTGCGAAAATCTTGAAGGGATCTTGGGTGATTGGTGGTGCAGTCCAGTCTACTGATCCTGAAGTTTTAAAGGCTATCAAAAGGAGCAATATTTCTAGCGAGGCCTATCGGCAATTCATCGAATATGGTAATAGCTTGGGTAAAGAATCTCAAACCTACTCTGAAGTGATTTTAGGCTTGCCTGCAGACACGCGACAAAAACATTATGAGTCGATTCGTTTTGGGGTTAACCATCAGGTCAATAGTTTGCGCATGTATCAGGCAATGTTGCTTTGCGGTACAGAGATGTCTACATTAGCCGCTCGAGAACAATACGGTCTTGTGACAAAATACAGAACAATACCCGGATGTGTCGGGATTTATGATTTTTTTGGAGAAAAACATCCAGTTGCTGAAATTGAAGAAATCATTGTTGGCAGTAAATCAATGCCATTTGAAGACTATATCGAATGCCGTGTCATGAATTTGATTATCGAGACATTTTATAACAATGCTCTATTTGAAGAGGTGTTTAATGTCCTGCGAACAATCGATGTCTCGGTTTTTGACTGTCTTGTTTATATCAAGGAACACTCTGAATTATACTCATCTCGTGTAATAAAAATCATCGAAGACTTTGTATTTCAAACCAGCAAAGATTTGTATGATACTTTTGATCAGGCCAAAAGCCACGTCCTGACCCCTGCGATTATTGAAAAATATGTGGGAGGAGAACTGGGGATCAATGAGCTTCTGGTTCACAAAGCGCTTTTGTTCAGTGAATTTGAGGATATTTCAAATCTGCTTTTCATAGCTGTGAAGGCTCATCTGGATGAGAAGAGCCTCTTGACTCCATCTATGAGCCAGTACCTGGATGAGTTGAGGCGCTTCATCAGTCATCGCAAAAAAAATGCGATTACCGATGTTTCACAAGAGATTGAAGATGAATTTGAATACGATTTTGGAAAAATTCATGAGATGGAATATAAGGTTGACCCCAATCAGCTGAAAAAGACAGGGGATCAACACTATAAATATCGTTTTTTTCACAACGAAGATCAGAAAAAACATATTCTCAATCAACTCAACTTGCATTTAAATACTCCCATTGGTTTGGGAAGATTAATTCAAAGATCTAATCTTAAATTAATGTACCGAAACTTTGCTTAAAGGTTAACGGATGAGTCTTACTCAGACGATTGGTAGTGGCCACTCAGCATTTTTGTAACCACCGTTTGAAGTTTGTCCTGTGGAATAGGCTTATAGTAATTGCTTTCGCTTTTGACAGGTTGTGGAGGTGGGTTGTCGAGCGAATAGCTGTTTTTAATCATGTAGATCAGTGACACCACCAAAAGTTTTGCTTGGTGAGTCATCATTTTTGTTCGGACTTGCTCATAACTTTCAAACGGTTTTACCACTAAAATTTGGGATTTCAGGAGAGGACCATCATCAATTCCCGGAGTCATCAAATGACTCGAAGCTCCCACCGGATCCCCATTGAAGATACTCCATTCAACACAAGTGCATCCTCGATAAGATGGTAAAATACCGGGGTGGCAGTTCAAAACACCTTTTACGGAGTTTAGAATGGGTGTCTTGAGAATCCTTGGCGTTCCCGCATTAGCAAGATAGCTAACTTTCAAGTTTTGTATGAGTTTCAGCGTACTCGCCGAATTGTGATCCTGAACAAAGTAAAATGGGATGTTAGGGAGGTCCATTTCGGTAAGGCTCACGAATGGGTAGGTGGGGAGAAGGCGAGATTCCACAATTTTTTTGGAGGCAGCAGATTGTGCTCCATCCAGAATGACAGCTTTCGGTTGGATTCCAAGGGCTCCCATTTCTCTGATCACTTCGATGAGGAAGCAGTTTCCAAAGCTGGATAGGAGTGCCACATCAACAGTTTTAAGAGGAGTGGACATGACTATGACCTATCCCATGCATCAGATAGGCGATCAAATAGTTTTTTATTTCTCAGTTGTTTTCACAAATGCCCTCCCGTTAGAGTGTGCGCTATGAAGTATTGTCGCAAATGCATTCTACCTGATACCCGTCCTGGGATCGTTTTTGACGAAGAAGGTATTTGCCAAGGATGCAGATACTTTGAGTCGCTCAACTCGGTGGATTGGGAGGTTCGAAGAGCCGAATTGAGGCAGACGGCCGATTGGGCAAAGGCCCACCGCTCGCCCTACGGTTGGGATAGCGTAATTTCAGTGAGTGGAGGAAAGGACAGCACGCGCCAAGCGATTTATGCTCGTGATCAGTTGGGCCTGAATCCCCTGCTTGTCTCGACAGTTTATCCACCCGAATTTGTCACCCATATTGGCGTAAAAAATTTAGAAAATTTGACGATGATGGGATTCGATACGATTAGCATGTGTCCCAACCCGTATGCGTACAAACAGTTGGTGAGAAAATCTTTTTTTGATTATGGAAATATATACAAAGCGAGTGAATCAGTACTCTTTGCCGGCGCTCAGAGGATTGCGACTGCATATAAAATTCCTTTGGTGGTATTGGGAGAGAACGGATCAATTGTTTATGGAGACTATGCATCTCAAAAAGATGGTGGCAATGCGAAAAATCTAAAAAACATTAATACACTGCAGGGTGGTGATGTGCGGTGGATGGTCGACGAGAAGCTCGAAATTAAGAGCCAAGATTTGCTGATGTACACGTTTCCAAATGTCGACTACGAAGATCAGCTCAAGGTCATTTATCTGGGGTATTATATCAAGGATTTTTGCCAGCTAGTGAATGGGTTGTATTCGATGGTATACGGTCTTCAGTACAAAACGGACGATTTGCGAGGACGTGGAACACCCTATTTATTTAGTCAAAATGACACCGACTTTGTACCAGTGAATCAAATTTTGAAATTTGTAAAATTTGGATTCGCCAAAGGTGGCGAAGATTTATCAGAATTAGTTAAACTTGGTGTGATCACGCGAGAAACAGCTATTGAATTGTCTCATCAGGTCGATGGGAAGTGTGCTGATTTTTATGTCGAAAATTTTTGTAGTTATCTCAACATCACCACTCAGGAATTTTGGACTGTTGTAGAAAAATTCAGGAATCCGGAAATTTGGAAAAAAGTAAACGATGAATGGACTCTTAAAGAGCCATTGCTCAGGAGTATGTTTTAGATGCGTTATTGTACTCGTTGTCTTTATCCAGAAAATCACCCATTGAACATTGTTTTTGACTCGGAAGGAGTCTGCAGTGGTTGCCGAGTCCATGAAGAGAAAGATGTACTTGATTGGGCAAGCCGCAGAAAAAAATTGGATGTTCTTTTAGGACACTTTCGCAGGAAGGCGCTCTCGAACTATGACTGCGTGATTCCGATTGATGGAAAAGATAGTTATTACACAGTTCATGTGATTAAAAATCTTTACGGGATGAATCCGTTGTTGGTTCTTTTCAACAAACATTACAATACGCTGACGGGTATTAGAAACAAACAATATTTAAAAGAAGTTTTTCGATGTGATGTGGTGGAAAATACGATTAGTCCCCAGCTGGCCAAGACCTTAGTTAAGTATGAATTGGAAAAAATGGGTAGCATCTACTGGCATAATCACCTGGGAACAAAAACATTTCCTGTCCAAATCGCAGTTAGAATGAAAATTCCTCTGATCATCTGGGGGCATCATCAGGGGTTGGACCAAGTGGGAATGTTTTCTCATACCGATGAAGTTGAAATGACCCGAAAATACCGGAAAGAACATGATTTGATGGGATTTGAGGCCGAAGATCTTGTTGCTAAGGCTGATGGGTTGACAGAGCAAGAGTTGAGTCGCTTTTTCTATCCCAGTGACCCTGAAATCGCATCCGTTGGTGTGAGAGGAATATACTTAGGAAATTACTTGAGGTGGGACTGCAAAGCTCAGCACGAGGAAATGATTCAACGTTTTGAGTATGAAACTTTGGCTCAAACCAGAAATTTTGATTCTTACGATCATGTTGATTGCATGCTCTACAACGACGTTCACGATTCAATAAAATACATCAAATGGGGTTTTTCGAAGGTCACGGATCATGTTTGTCGAGAAATTCGATTTGGCCGAATTAATCGAGAGGAGGGAAGACATTTAGTTCTTGCTCACTCGCGAAAACAAACGAGGCATTTGAATACATTTTTACGCTGGGCAGACATCGAGGAAGGATATTTTAATCGATGCATTGAAAAATTTAGATCTCCCGTTGCATGGAAAAAAAATGAATCAGGCGAATGGAAGCATGTTGAAGCCACTTTGAACGAACTTCCCTCGAACGAGCTTGTTTCGTCGGCCATAAAAAAATTAAATTACCATTCCTTTACTAAGCAAGGCGCTCCATCTGAAGCTGATCAATTCACCTTGATGCACAAAGGGTATTTGAATTCTCTCTAAAGATTCAGGAGATAATTGAGAGCTGTATCGATCGGTCCAAAATGATTTTTGACATAGCGATCTCGCGCTCGCTGAACGTCGGGTGAGGTCCACCAGTGAGAAGGATTGTCAGCTATTGTAGCAAGAAATGTTGCAGCTTTCACGGGATCAGTGTGAAAAATTCCAACAGCCGCTAGTTCACGATAGTCTTCTTGATATTTCGGTTTAATAACGTCAAACCCCATGTGCCCCATGATCAGAACAGGCGAATTTTGAATTAATGCTTCGTTGTGTACAGTTCCGAGGCAATCAATAATCGTTAGAGAGGCGGATTGCATAGCCTCCTTCAGGGTGCCGTCAAATGAATATTGGTTCATTTGACGGATATATTGTGAGTGCGCCTTTTCGATATCCCAAGTTGCGTGAGCTACGACGACTGGATATGGCTTGTAGGAAATATTTTTCAAAATTTTGGTGGGGAGTGCTGCCAAAAACCGACCTTTGAAATCAATGTACCGTACTGCACCGTAACCTGTAAACATATCGAGGGCTGACATTTCTACCAGATAGGGTTCACCATTGTAAGCAACATTGATCATCATGGGTGAGCGTGGAGATTGCGGTTTCTCAATACGGCGGAAATACGCGCCTGGAACCAAATTTGTGTACTCTGAGTCCTTCCAACCCGAGCTGAGGTAGATGTCACAAAGACGGGTCGAGTACGTGGTCATGCATCGGGTAAAAGGTTCCTCCATGCCGTGTTGGCAATAGATATGGCGTGTGCCTTTGAGGCGAGCCATTGCGAGGTAGAGACAAAGGTATTCGTTGCTGAGCCAAGCTTCGGCTACAATATAGTCGATTCCGCTTAAAATTTGATCGGAGTAGAATTGAAAAAGTTCTGAAAAATATTCCACATAAGTAGCTGGCAATAAATATTGGATAGATGCCGCAAAAAGACGGTCGAAGCGATCCGCGTCCTGAGGGCCTTCAAAGTTAAGCCGTGAACGGATTTTATGATCAAAAATCGGAGAAGTATTCGGTCGTGGGATTGGGTTCCAGACGATTTTTCCACAGCTCTTGGAATACAGATAGTCCATGTGTTCTAGGGCAATATCTGTATCCGTAATCAAGATTCGAGGCCGAGCGTGTTGATAACGTAATTTATTGAATTTCCGGTAGACAGTCTGAAGATTGATTTTTTCAGAGAGCTTTCGCTTTCTCACTGACTGAGTAGGTTTGCCGAGGACAACTTGGGATTCATCAAAAGCAAAATCGTTGTATTTGTGTTCAATGTTAGGATGCATCTCCTTGACATACCAGGTGAAGATTTGCTCTTGCATAAAGTCGGACGTTGCAAACAAATGGCGTCCCATCATTGCTGTGGAGGGTCCGCGGTAATTCTCGGACCGAATGAGGCGATAACTGTGTTGGACAGGGTCAAAATGGGCTTCAAAAAAGCTGAAGCGATCCCAAAGGACAGAAATGATGCGATAAAGATGGAAGCATAGAAACTTATCCCAAAATGGATCTGGATAGTTCACTCCGTGGTGTCGGTTGAGCATCTGCGCCACGTAGGGTTTGAGACGAAGATAACGTCGATTGACTTCATCGTATCGTTTTTGTTTTTCTGCTTCAGAAGTTTGAAAAGGCGGGATGACGTAAGTATCCTGTTCGCGATAAAAATCTGCAAGGTATGGGTTCATGAGCAAGAGAGATGAGTTTTTTTCAAACCAGTTGTTGCTCGCCGAAACGATAAATGAATTCATTCAACCACCCGGCGGCAAATCAGTCCGAAAATAAGAGCCATACTCACATGAATGATCGTGAAAACTTCGGGTCTGCCTTCCCATAAATTCAAGGCGTGAAGGTGGTGAAGACTGCCGACCATGAGAGGAATTCCCAAAGAATACGTCATGAGATTTGGCTTTGCCGGAGGTGGCCGACTCAGGTCAGCTTTGCTCCACATGCGCCCCACTAATGCTACTCCGATTAAGACCCCTAATGCTACGTATCGTGTTTGAGATTTCTGATTGAGCAGGGGATCGAGTAATATCACAGGTACTACGAAAGCAAGCAAGAGGAGCCAGTAAGTCCAAGTGTCTTTTCCAAGCCAGAATTTTAAGGGATGTTTTGAGAAAAGGATTGTAGTTCCCATAAAGGACAGTGGCAGCCCTACTCTTACGAAATGCTCCATCAGGGTTTTGAAATCATTTTGGCCTGTGGCGGTTCGTACTACCAGAGATAGCAAAATTGAAGGTGGATCGGATGATGCCCCAGCAAAACCTCGTGTCAACTCAAGTATGAAAAGATGTACCAGTAACATGATCCCAATGGATCCCGGGATGACAACTGTCCTTTGCGTTTTGTTCAATCGAGGAGAGAGTCCCAGC
Organism: uncultured Bacteriovoracaceae bacterium; assembly: GCA_964364175.1. Lineage (GTDB taxonomy): Bacteria > Bdellovibrionota > UBA1018 > UBA1018 > UBA1018 > CAYILR01. The sequence continues at coordinate 42,551 of CAYILR010000002.1, read as the reverse complement.
AGTCCCCAAAGGAAAATAGCGATGCTTAAGGGAGCCATATTGTGGCGACCGAGTTCGCCTATCGCGAGTCCTGCTAGAACCCAGCCAACGTTGATTTTTTGAATTCCCCAGAGAAGGCAAAGGACACCAGAAACACAAACGAGATCTGCTAACATGGCGGGGGCGAGTATAAAGGGTCGAACTGTGTAGGGATTCAGAAAAAAAATTCCGTAAAGAATGGCTCTTTTCCAAAGGACGAGGTTGTTCATCAACAAGAGCGAAATGAGTCCTGCAGCAATTCCTAGGACGAGAGCCATGGACACAATTCGATAAGATTGTTCTAGGCCGAGACCTGTCCAATGAGACAACGTACCTACGCAATAGTGGATCACTATTCGCTGCGCATGTTGCGAGAGAACTGACTCGGGCCGATCAGGCAAGCGAGGAGCAACGGCTGCCATCGCAGTGTAGAATCGTGCATCTGAAAATTGGACCTGTTTGTTTCCGCCATCGAAATCCATTCGGACATTGGTCAGATACAAAAAAAATAGCATGGCTGCGACACAAGCCCAGTCTCGCCATGTCGACTGAAGATAAAGAAAAAAACTGCAGAGATCGTTGGGAGCAGATGGAGTTCGACCGGAATCTACTTGCACAGAATTATAACCCTACCATAGCATGCATCAAAATGACGGTGAAATCAAAACCGATTGACCGAGCGGAGGAAAAAATATTTTTGTTTATACGGGGCTCTTTTTTTCTCTTTATGTTTTAACGCTTGTTTTAACGAGAGCTGGCGATAGCAGAGCTCCGCTTCGAAGAATGACGTTGATTCATTTTGGATTTGCAGTGGTGGGCTTTTGCTTGTCTTATTTTGCGCTTAGAGGATCCGAGAATAAATGGAACTTATTGGCTTCAGCAGCGTATTTGTTTTTTCATTTTACTCAATTTGCTTCGATCGAGTCTGGAAAACATGATCTTAAAGAAGACCGCCTTGGGTTCATGGCAGAGACCGGCGTGGCAGTTCGAGATGGATTTAAAATTCGTTTGACTAGTCGAGCCAAAATAATGATTTGGGCAAATAGTTGGATTCACCGAATTTGGTCATTGGAATATCTTCGATGATACATTTTTTGATGTTTTTGAGCTTTGTAGCTCTTCACATTATAGCGCTTAAATTGCTTGGCAAATCTCAGTTGATTGTAAGATCCTTTGCTTTGGCGACACCCTTTCTTATTTTTAATGGAGTCAGGCTGGACTGGATGGGCGCTTGGATTTTTCTCTCCCTTTTGCTGATGTATATGGTTGTTTTGATCTCATCTACGAATTCACTCACTTTACGGATGGTTGATGAAATGAGTCGTCTTCCAAACCAAGAAGCGACTGCCGATGATTTAGAAAAACGGTTTTCAAGGCGAGAAAGTTTGGAATCTCGACTCAAGATGATGGAAAATCGGGTTGGCTGCTCAAAACGGGTCAAAATTCTGTTTCTGTCAGCGCAAAAGGGCGGCTGCTTGGAGGTTTTGTGATCTGGATGAGGCGACTTTTTGCGTTTCGCTCGGCGGGTAAGCGCAATTGACACCCTCTGACTTTGGGATTACACCAGCAAAAATGACTATAAAACATGGACTTGGTGTGAAGACAGATGTGCCCATCGACCGATTTCGTGTACCTTTTAATAAACCGGTTCGGCTTGAAGAGCACGAGGCTGTTTTTCGCTCAGAAGCGCTTCGACATTGTATTTCTGGCAACGGTGTTTTTACTAAAAACTCTGAACTTCTTCTGTCAGAGCAGGTTTCAAAGCCGGTTCGTTTAGTTACTTCCGGTACACACGCGTTGGAAATGATGGCGTTGCTGGTTAATATTTCCCCGGGAGATGAAGTCATTGTCCCCAGTTTTACATTTGTGTCTTGTGCCAATGCGTTTGCTCTGCGCGGCGCCATTATCCGGTTTGCCGATAACGACGATTTTGGAAATATTATCCCTTCGGAAATTGAGCGTTTGAGTGGGCCCAAAACTAAAGCGGTGGTGGTAGTGCACTATGCAGGTGCGTCTGCGGACATGGATCAAATTTTGGAAATTTGTCGGGCAAAGAATATTTTTGTTCTTGAGGATGCTGCTCAGGCTGTTGGGGCAACCTACAAAGGAAGGGCACTGGGTACTCTTGGAAGTCTGGGGTGCTATAGTTTTCACGAGACAAAAAATATTACTTCGGGTGAAGGCGGAGCGCTGATTTTTGGGGACGGAAAATTTGTTGAACGAGCGGAGATCCTTCGAGAAAAAGGAACGAATCGGAGCCGTTTTCTTCAGGGGCTGGCTGATAAATACACTTGGGTTGATTTAGGTTCAAGCTACGTTCTTTCTGAGCTGAATGTTGCCTATTTGTATCCGCAGGTCCAACGCTTGAAGGAAATCAATGATCGGAGACAGGAAATCTGGAGTCAGTATCGATCTGAATTGTCAGCCAATTTGAACCGACACGACATCCAGATTCTTGAGACACCTTCGTATAATCAGGCAAATTATCATTTGTTTGCCCTGATTTTTCAAAATCAAAAACAGCGAAGCTCGTTTATTCAGTGGATGGCTTCAAATTCGATTGTATGCCCTTTTCACTACGTGTCTTTGCATACGTCGCCGTTTGGCAGAAAATTCTATAGTGACAACCCCGAATCCCTGCCCGGATGCGAAAGGCTTTCGGACTGTTTGGTTCGTCTTCCTATTTATTACAATATGACTGATGATGAATTGAGATTTGTAATAGAAAAAACACAGGAATGGTTGAAAAAATAACTCAGAAGAGACCCTTGGTCTCGATTTGCATCCCGACTTACAATGGTGCCAAAACTCTGGGCCAGACGTTGGACAGCATTCTCAGCCAATGGAATCCTGCTTTTGAATTGGTTCTTTGCGATGATTGCTCGACCGACAATACATTGGAAATCATCCGGACCTACGCGTTGAAGCAGCAATTTATTAGGGTGTTTCAAAACACTTCAAATTTGGGAATGGACGGAAATTTTAGACAGGTGGCTCTCCACGCATCGACAGATTTTGTTTGGTTCAGTGGTCAAGACGATTTGTTTGGTGAGGGAGCTCTGAACAAAGTCGCCTCGGTGATTACGTCAAAACCTGAACTTGGAGTGATTTACATCAATTTTTCGCAGCACAATCATGACATGTCGCAATTGATTTGCAAGTCGATGTTACATATCCAGGCTTTTCATCCGGAGCAGTTGGACGAAGAAAAAGATCTGCTTTTTAACAACGCGGGTGAGTATTTTTCCACTTTTGATGCGGCCCCCACATTTTTGCCGGCGACTATTGTGAGGAAAGAATATTGGTTGGATACGGATGTGACTGCATATGTCGGGACTGCATTTATTCAGACAGCGGTGATACTGTTGAACATGAATAAACGTCCCATTTACGTGATTACACGGCCCATGATTCGGGGGCGCATTCCAGACGATCGTTGGCAGGCCGAGGGGCAGTCGTATTTTTCCATTATGCTAGGGGTGATGACAGCGGAGGCACTCGTTTATCAGGATTCCAGAAATCCCATTCCAGGCCATGTTTACCGAAAGCGGAAAAATCTGTTTCTCAGGAATTTTTTTGCGTTGGTTCGGCATAGCAAAAGAATTGGGATGCAACCGACGGAAAAATTTTACAAGAGTTTACAAATTATATTTGGTCGAGGCCTGATTTATCATTTTATTTTATGCCCGATCCTAAAAATGCCGCTGGAATATTTGGACTCAGTTCATGGATGTTATCGTTGGGCCAGGGAAGTGAAGACTTTATGAGCAAAAAAATTGTGATCGTCGACTATGAAATGGGCAATGTGCATTCGGTTCACAATGCGCTTCTGGCATTGGGTTACACGGCAAAAGTCAGCCGATCTGTTCAAGATATCGAGGAAGCTGACGGAATAGTTCTTCCAGGGGTCGGAGCTTTTCCAAAAGCGATGGAAAACTTGAATTCTTTTGGTCTAACAAAAACTTTAAATCGTCAAGTCATGGAGCTTCGCAAACCGTTTCTTGGAATCTGCCTGGGCATGCAGCTTTTGTCGGAATCTTCGGATGAGGGAAGGCAAACTCGTGGTTTAGGCTGGATTAAGGGAGAGGTTGTGGCCGTCCCCCCTCATGGGGTGAAGGTTCCTCATGTTGGGTGGAATGACGTTGCGTTGACAGAAAAATCGCTTTTGTTCTCAGATATTTCTGCTCCGACATTTTATTTTGATCATTCGTACCAACTGCAGTGTGACGAATCGATCGTGTCAGCATGGTGTGAATACGGTCAACGTTTTGTGGCTGCCATCCAGTTTCAGAATGTGTTTGCGACACAATTTCACCCGGAAAAAAGTCAAAAAAATGGGCTCAAATTACTTTCAAATTTTTTAAAATTCGTCAGAGAAAGTTCACATGATTAAACGTCGTATCATTGCTGCAGTCACAGTTAAGAACGGTATTGTTGTTCAAAGTTTTGACTTTTCCAGGTATCTGCCAGTTGGAAAACCTGAGATTGTTGTGGAGGCGTTGAACCACTGGAATGCTGACGAAATTTTGCTAGTCGATATAGATGCTGCTCGAAATCGACGCTGTATTGATCCCGACCTGGTTCATCGCATCTCGAAGCGTTGTTTTGTGCCCCTGACGGTGGGTGGTGGGATTACGACTTCTGCTGAGATCAGTTCTCTTCTTCGATCAGGTGCCGACAAAGTCTTGATTAACTCGCATGCCCTTTCAGAACCTTCGATCATCACCCAAGCGGCACAGTACTATGGAAATCAGTGTGTGATTGCCGGGATCGACTGCAAACTGAGTCCTCACGGTGAATATTATGTCTATGATCATATCCGAAAAGCTGTGACAGAGAAAAAAGTAATCGATTGGGCTCTGGAGTTGCAAGAGTTGGGAGCCGGAGAAATTCTTCTGAATTCTGTGGATCGAGATGGAACGAAGAAGGGTTACGATTTGAAAATTTTGAGAGACTTGGGCAAAAAACTTTCAGTACCTTTGATTGCTTGTGGAGGAGTGGGTCATCCAAACCACTTTAAGGAAGCATGGCCGTATTCTGAAATTTCTGCACTCGCAGCGGGCAATTTTTTTCAATTTTCGGAACACAGTGTGACAACGACCAAAGCATTTCTTGAGATGAATCAAATTTCCATGCTGCGGCTTGATGAGGAGCTGAAATACACTGATTTTGAATTTGATGAACTTGGACGTCCGGTGGCGCCCAGTGAAGCGCCATTTTAATTCAAAAATAGGGCTCTTCTGCAGTGCGAGTAGAGATCTGTTTGGCGGGTACGCCAAAGCACACGCTGTAAGAAGGCAGGTTGCGTACTGCGACAGCGCCGGCGCCTACGACGGTATGTTCTCCCACTTCAATGGATTGAATGATTTTTGCTCCCAAAGAAACAGCTGTAAAAGAACCGATGGTTACATTTCCACCTAAAGTTGCACCAGGAGCGATGCTGGCGAAGTTGGCAATTTTGCAATCATGATCGACGCTGGCGCCTGTATTGACGATGACGTGTTCTCCAATCGAGGTGTCGGGCCCTATGCTTGTGTTTGCAAAGACAACGGAACCTGCCCCAATCTGCGCTCCTCTGCTGATTTGTGCAGAGGGGTGAATGCAGCTGACCCACTCAAACTGGGGGAAAGCCTGATGCACTTTTTGTAGAACCTGATGCCGGACCCAATTGTTTCCAATCGCAATCAATCCAGTCCGCACGTTCAGATCTGAGATTTTTTTCCAGGAATAAACCGAAATCCCAAACCAAGATCCCCCGGATTTTTGATCGTCAACGAGCCCGACCACCCGATGTTTACCTTCTTTTTCGAAGGAATCGATAATGACCTTTGCATGCCCACCTGCACCAATGAGGATGATGTCTTTCATGAATATAGCTTACTCAAAATGCCCTGTTTCCACGAGGAATCAATTGACTTCATGATTCCTTACGAGTTTTATGCCGTATATGCGGGTCCTTCACCTTGCTTCCGCTGATATCATTGGCGGAGCGTCTCGAGCTTCGTATCGGATTCACCAGGGCCTGAGACTGCATGGCATCCAGAGCAATATGTGGGTGGGTGAAAAGGCGAGCGATGACCCCGATGTGATGGGTCCCCAATCATCTGGGTCGAAGTTTCGATTCAAGTTGATTAAGCACCTGGATAATTTGCCGCTGAAACTATTGAGAACAGACGATCCTGCAAAAATCTCCCCCGCTTGGCTCACATCAGCTCCGATGATGGATATTATCAATAGCGATGCGCACATCGTTCACCTTCATTGGGTTTGTAACGGATTTTTGAGTGTCGAGGACCTGGCAAAAATCAATAAACCCATCGTTTGGACTCTGCACGATCTCTGGCCTTTTACAGGGGGCGAGCATTACGTAGGAGGTTCATCTCGATTCCGAGAAGGGTATCTGCCCGAGAATCGTCCCGATTCTGAAAAAGGATTCGATTTGCATCGTTGGATCTGGGGGCGCAAAAAGCAGGCTTGGTCACAGCTGAATTCTCTTTTTGTCATCGGTAACAGCCATTGGACGGCAGAGCTTGCGCATCAAAGTGAGCTTTTTAAACAAAGACCGATCGAGGTCATTCATTACGGATTGGACGAGACGGTTTTTAAACCCACCGAAAAGTCAGCTGCGCGTGCGGCATTGAAAATTTCGGAGGGGAAAAAGGTCATTTTATTTGGCGCGTTGGATGCAGTGACGGACCAAAGAAAAGGGTTTGCTCATTTGCAGAATGCCCTGCGGTCTTTGAGCCAACAAGGATGGAAGGAAAAAGCTGAAATAGTGGTTTTTGGAGCTTCGCAGGAGCACAATTCGCTGGATCTTGGATTTCGTTGCTATTACTTGGGAACCTTGAATGACAATTCGGCATTGAGTCTGGCTTATTCCGCCGCCGACGTAATGGTTGTGCCATCGATCGAGGAGGCATTTGGGCAAACAGCGCTCGAGGCCTTGGCTTGTGGGACTCCTGTTGTTTCATTTGGAATTGGCGGATTATTGGATATCATTGAGCATCAAAAAAACGGTTACCTGGCTCGTCCATTTGAAGTGGAGGATTTGGCAAATGGGATTGCTTGGATTTTGCAAGATTCAAATCAGCAGGTCCAAATGGGGATTCATGCTCGAAAAAAAGTTGAGGCCCAATTTACTTTGCGGCACCAAGCTGCGAAATACATCCATCTGTACGAGCGGATATTGGGAGGGGGCAAGTAATGCAGATGCTCAATCTGGGTTGTGGAGGTCTCTATCACATCGATTGGATTAATTTGGATGGGATTTCTACGAGTCCACATGTGATCGAGCACGATTTAAGAAAGAGACTCCCTTATCCTAACCGGTCCATGGACGTGGTGTATCACTCACATGTTTTGGAGCATTTCCCTGCAGAGGATGCGCCACGGTTTTTGATGGAAAATATCCGGGTGCTCAAGCCCGGAGGAATCCTTCGAATCGCTGTTCCAGATTTGGAAAACATCGCACGAAGCTATTTGAGCAAACTGTCGGATTTTGAACATCAGTGGATGCTTCTCGAATTTTTCGATCAGACTGTTCGCAATCGAGTGGGTGGCCAAATGGGTGAGGTCATGCGGAGTGCGTCGGGTCGGGACCTGGATTTTATTCGCAGCCGGATGGGAACAGAGGTCGACTTGGCTCGCGGTTCCGTTTCATCTAATCCTCGCTCATGGATCGAAAAACTACGATCGAAGAGCATGAGTTTTATTTGGCGTCGCATGCGATATATTCTGGCCCGAATTGCAGTTCGAGTGATTGCTGGCCAAGATGCAGAGAGAGCGTTGAGAGAGGGTCTTTTCAGGCAGTCGGGTGAGATCCACCAGTGGATGTATGACGAAAGATCACTGACCCGTCTATTGACTGAATGCGGATTACAAAAAATTCAGCGATTGGATGAGGGCAGAAGTCAAATTTCCGATTTCAGCCGGTTTGAATTGGAGATTGTCGGAGGAGTTATTCGAAAACCAGGCTCTCTGGTGATCGAAGCGATCAAGCCCATGCCTTCATGACTTTTCTTTTCAGCAGGCTTTTGATTGCAAAACGAAAGATCGCTTTTTGTTTTTCATGATCTTGTTCAATGGAGCGAAAAATATAAGAAGGATGCTTTAACGGAAACTCCATCGGGTAGGTGGGTTGGTTGACCAAGCGTGAATCCACCGAATCTGGAGTGTGAGTTGCCCCCGCACCAAATCCGATATTTGAAATCAGATTTTTTCTTGGCAGGATGGTCAGACCATTTTGAATCAAACAACTCAGGAGCCACTGATAGTCCCAGGTATTGATTTTGCCATCATAGACTGCTTGAAACTGCTCCAAAAAATATTCATGGTCTTGTGGATTGGGGAAAATGGCCTGGAGTAGACGCCGGGATTTTACTTCCGGCCAAAGCTTCATCTCGATGTCGTAATGCTGCCAAGCTCTCCTCCAAGAGGCCCACCCCCAAATAAATGAATAGCGAGAAAAGGAGTAGCTGTACGGGTCCAATGGATCTGGGTCGGAAATCAAGTGATTGCCCGAAATGTTCATGACTCTCTCGTCGTCTTTGTAACGCTCGAGGAGCTCCTCGCAATAGGGGAAGAAGCTGGGGTCGGGCAAGCAATCATCTTCCAAAAAAATCGACCGCTCGACTTGCTCAAAAACCCAACTGATTCCGGATGAGACCCGATTTTTGCATCCCAGATTAGTTTCGGAGAAATGGGTGATGAGCTTGCAGTCCCATTGGGGTTTGCTGACGATCGCGCGAACTTGCTTGCAGAGTTCCGCGTCAGAAGAAACAGCGGGGCGAGGGCCGTCAGCAACGACCAGGAGAACCGGAGGTTTTGCCTGCGCAATCCGATCAAATACCCTTTGTGTGAGTTCAGGCCGATTGAAGCAGAGGAGCGTAACTGGAGTTTTCATTGAATGGGTGAAGCACTTTCGCTAGTGTGAGCATACATGGAATCCGATTTTTTTAAATTTTTTTCTAAAAAAGCTGTGGTTTTCTCCCTTTTAGGTGCCTTGATGGCCATCGTTTACGTCCCATTTATGATTCACGGCGGGATTTCGATGGAGGGGTGGGTCGGCGTCGATGCGGCCAGCGGCACGACCTGGGCAGATAATTTCTGGGTTGTTTTGAGGCATGTGCCCAATCGCCCAGTGTTGGTGGCGATCGCTTTTTTGACCGGGAGACTCTTTGGGGAGAACCCCGTGGGATACAATGTTTTGAGTATTTTGTTCTGGCTAATGAACTGTGCGCTGGCAGCTTCCGTTTTGAAGCGATTTTTGGGTGGAACCGCAGCGATGCTCTTTGTTTTATTTGCATCGGTTCCGGTCGCGGCAAGTTCGGCGCTTTTGCATTCTTCAGTCCTGCTCGGGATGATTGCCGCTGTTTTGTTTTGGACGGTGTCTTTTCATTATCTGGTTAAATTTCAAGAGGGTAAAAAATGGCTCGATTTTGCCCTCGGCTATTTTTTCGTGCTGATGTCGTTGTTGACTTATGAAGTGACGCTGCCGCTGATCGTTCTCAATATTCTGCTTCCATTTGTCTATAGGGACAAAAAGGTAGTTTTAAAAATCGTGGGACACGGCCTGATGGTGGCATCGCTGGTGGGCCTTTCGTCATTGAATCAGCTGATCCTGATGCCTCGCTTGCTGCACATTCATATTTCCAGCCTCATTCTCAACGGGATGACCTTGAGGCGGGTCGTTTGGAGCGTAGGAAGCTGGTTCTATTCTTTGAGTTTCGATTTGCCGATTCTGCTCCTGTCATCTTTGAATAAGGTGGGAATATTGGAGTTTTCTGAAGTCGCGCTTCTGTTATTTCTGCTCATTTTTGGCATCAAGCAGATGTCGAATCAGTTGGAGACTCGATCTGGGATGAGGAAACTGTTTCTCATGACGGTGCTGATTTCCCTGATGTCCTGTGCGGCGCTTTTCATATTTTCGATCGCAAAGCCCAGCACCTATGGATATGCCAATCGAGTTTTACTCTCCTCATATTTTCTTTTATGCATTTTTTTAGCTGATGCGACCTCCCATCTTTCGAAGTCGCGCGCCTACTGGGTTTGCGCCCTCGTTCTTCTTCCTTTTTACACGTCGATGATTTCACAAAGAGATAATTTCATTGAAGCCGCTCGGCTGGCAAAAGCAATCTTAGAAGATTGTGCCCATAAAGTTCTGGAACAGAATGTCCCTGCCCCAGCCGCAGTATTTGCAAATGTGCCCGAACACACTGCGAAAAACATCAACAACGAAGAGGTACTCCTGGGCTGGTGGGACTTTGGTTTTGGGCTGAAATATTTCACAAAGGGAGTGGTAGATCCGGTGAAGTCCCACGTCATCACGGTGAACTACCTGGTCAAAAAAGCGGACGAAGGCTACGAGAATCACTTTACCAGCCGGGCCGCAGAGGTCCGGAAGAATCTTTGGTACTATGAGTATGACATCAAGAGCGGGCAGTCTTTTTTGCGGAGGATTCCGGAAGATCAGGACATCCACGTACTGATTGATGAGATTAAGGCAAAAAACCTGAATGGAATAGTTCCGATTCTCAGCCTAGAGATCAAAGAACGAGTCAAATCGCGGTTCAAGCTGGGTCGGGATTTACTTCGCAAAGGATAGCGCGGGATCGCATGGGCCCGATGTAAAACTCCTCGCTGGCTTGAATGGTTAGCCCCGCGGCCTTGTACAGTGCATGGAGTTGATCCAGTGGTCTGATGAATTGTCCGCGGTCGTTTGCGATAAACCAGGCACCTATAGCGGAGGTTTGCTCTTGAATGGGTTCAAAACTGATAATTTTGGAACTACTTAAACGCTTTGCCTCTTTGAGTAAATTGACTGAATCTAGATCGTCCAAATGGTGCAAAATATCAGCCAGCAGAACTGCGCTGAACGTGTGGTTTTTCTCGTGAAGACTGCGCACGTCCATGTGAAGGAATGTTTTTCTGTCGGTCTGCCGAGTTTTTTTGGCGTATTCAATGTATTTTTCGCTCAAATCAATACCCACATATTGTCCTTCGCAGGAACGGCTGAAGTGCCCGATGCCGCATCCAATATCCAGGACGGATGAACTGGGTCCAAAAACATCCCATTTTTTCATGATCTGGATGCGTTTGCGATACAAGCCTAGAGTCGCGTCCAGGATGAAGCGGCTCGTTCTCCAAATCACGGGATGTGCAAGCATCGCAATCAGTTTGTCCATGATGAAAGCCTGTGATTTATCGGATGAAATCGATTTTTGTGTACCTTGCATATGTCTTCCTTACTACCCTTGGCTCGAGATTTCCAGGGGGGATTCCCGGCGACTATCTACATGTTATAAATATGCGATTTATAAAATCTCAGATGATTCGGATTTTTAAACCATTCAATAGTCTCAGTAAGCCCCCGTCGGAAACCCTCGATTCCACCGTATTCCGGAGTCCAATTCAGCAGCCTGGCTGCCTTACTGGAGTCGGCCCAAAGGCGGTCCACTTCGCTGGACTCGGGCCTCAAACGTCCAGATTCCAATTCGATCTCAGCAGGGGCTCCCATGAGTTCTGAAATGCAAGCTACTGCGGCCTGAATTGAAATTTCAAAACCGCTTCCTATATTAATCACTTCACCGACTGACCGGTCAGACGCAGCGACTGCAATAAAAGCCCGCACGGTGTCTTTGATGTAGCTGAAATCGCGAGTGGGGTGGAGTGCTCCTAGTTTAATTTTTTTCTGTCCCGCTGCAATTTGAGTGATGGCAGTTGGCAATACCGCTCGAGCAGACTGCCTGGGTCCATAGGTATTAAATGGTCGAATGATGGCAACGGGAGTTTGGAAGGCATGGTGGAATGACATCGCAATATGGTCCGCCCCTATTTTTGAAGCGGAGTAAGGGGATTGGCCTTGGAGTGGGTGTTTTTCGGTAATTGGAACGAATTGCGCTGTTCCGTAAACTTCGCTAGTTGAAGTGCAAACCACTTTTTGTACACTGAGTTCTCGTGCGGCCTGAACCACATTGAGAGTGCCTTTGACGTTGGTGTCGATATACGCATCGGGCGAGTGGTAGGAATAAGGAATCGAAATCAAAGCCGCTAGATGGAGGACCACGTCGCAACCTTCCATGGATTTTTTAACCCCATGTGGATCCCGGACATCGCCCTGGAAAATGTCGAATTCCTTTTGGACTTCAGCTGCAGATTGGTCCAGCCATCCCCAAGAACCAAACGAATTGTATTGGACAAAAGCTCGGACAGTAGCGCCCTCCCTGACCAGGGCCTCGGCCAAATGAGATCCGATGAAACCATCAGCGCCGGTTACCAATACTCTCTTATTTTTCCAGTTCATCTGGAGCTGTCCTTTCGTACCCGGTTCCACAAATAATGCTGTTGTAGTCAAAGCGTAAATGTTAGTTTTGTGAACTGATTATGCCCACAAAAATGCAATCCGGTCTATCGATTGTTATCCCTGTTTTCAATAGCCAGAATACACTGGCTGAATTGGCACAACGGCTGCAAGAAGCCCTGACTCGATCGGGTGCCTTGTTCGAAGTGCTTCTGGTGAATGACGGAAGCCGCGATTCCAGTTGGATTCAGATTCAGGAGCTGGCTAAGAAATATTCTTGGATCAAGGGCGTTTCATTGATGAGGAACTATGGACAGCACAACGCCCTGCTTTGCGGAATCCGGCAAGCCAGCTTTGATACCATAGTGACATTGGATGATGACTTGCAAAATCCGCCGCAGGAGATTTCCAAGCTACTGACGAAGTTTTCCGAGGGCTATGAAGTGGTTTACGGCGTGCCTCAAAAACAAGAACATGAATTTTGGAGAAGGTTAGGCTCCAAAATCACTGAGCTGACGCTTCGGGGAGCAATGGGGAGTCAGGTTGCGTCCAAAGTAACTTCGTTTCGTGTTTTTAAAACGGATTTGCGTGAGGCTTTTTCGAATTACAATAGCCCTTTTGTTTCTCTAGATGTTTTGCTGACTTGGGGAAGTACCAAATTTTCGACTGTCATCGTCCAGCATGACGAACGCCACGAAGGGGTTTCGAATTACACCCTCCGGAAATTGGTGGTCCATGCTTTTAATATGATGACGGGATTCAGTGTTTTGCCCCTGCAGATCGCCAGTCTGGTTGGATTTCTTTCGACCCTGATGGGTGTGATTCTGCTGGCGATTGTCTTGATCGGTCATTTCTCTGCAGGAGAGCGCATTCCAGGGTTTCCATTTCTGGCATCGATCATCTGCGTGTTTTCGGGGACTCAGCTTTTTGCGTTGGGAATCATCGGAGAATACCTGGCTCGTATGCATTTTCGTGTGATGGATCGCCCGGCCTATGCTGTGCGGAGCACGACTACGTGAGCAGCTTCATATATTGAAGCGCGTTCGGACCTTCGTTGAAGATCAAATCCAGGACGCTGACGGCGTGTTCAAAAGGCGGGAAAAGCTGGGTGTATTCTGGATAACCACTGTAATCCGCAAATTTCACCTGGATTCCTGATTTCTCAAATAATGCAAGGTCCATGTAATCTTTGGCAGCAGGTCCTGAGAGATAAAAAGTCGATCCTGTTTTTTTGCAAAGATCGATGAGACGCTCATTTTTTTCATCTAAGATATGATAGTCCATCGACCAGGTGATCTTGGTTTTGATTTCAAGAATGTCACAGAGAGTAGTCAGAAAAATATGATTGATCTTGCTGAGATTGGTTTCGGTGAGATTTTTGTATATATCTCGAAAAGTCCCCGAATATTCACGAAAATACCTTGTTTTCAAATAGGCTGCTTCAATCGATCCCCAGTGTTTTCGTGTCCAGTTATTATTTTTGGGTGAAACCTGCGCGTCGCAAATATTTTGTGTGAGTTTGCCTTTGACATCAATGGGAATAGTCAGCCATTGCGGGCCATTCTGGGCTTTGATGACGTTGCGATTTCGCCAACTGCCCTTAGAAAACTGGACATCATCCAGAAGGATGAATTCGTCGACGGATCGAACGATGTCAAAATACCCTTTCCAAGGGATGTAGCTGGATTGAATGACGCCGAGTTTTTTGCTCATTTCTCAATCTTTCTTGCCACAACCAGCAGCGATCCACCAAAAGGAAAATGGATTCCCCATCGAATCAGCATTTGCTCGAAGAGAAGGATAGCTTCCAAAACTCGATTGAGCCAGATGGGCAGGCGAAGTTCATTGAGTACATCCGATTCCGTGACGGACGATTTTTTTTTGAGTCGTGAAAGAATCATCAACGGAAATAAAAGCGACACAAATGAAGTGATGAGTGTGATTTGAAATCCGGCTTTTTCTAACTTCTGTCGAAGCTCTGTCGATCGATAACGGCGGGCGTGGCAGGCGTACTCATCATATTTGGTCCAAAGGAATGGATGCTGGGGAACGGTGAGGATCAGTCCTCCATCCTTTTTCAGCGCATGATGGAACTGCGAAAGGACTTGCTCGTCTTCTTCGATGTGCTCGACGACATCAAAGGAGCCGATGACGTCAAATTCGTTTTTAAACTGAAGGTGGCGAGCGTCCATTTGATAGAGCTGGGCTTTGGTGAGGCGCTTGGCTGCAAACTGAAGGCCGACATCGTAAAGCTCTGTTCCAAAAAGATTCCACGAAGGGAAACGTTTTTCGATCGCTGACAAGACGAATCCGGTCCCGCATCCGACTTCCAGCATGCTCTGGCACGATGGAAAATATCGGCCGAGCGCCCAGAGAATCAGGCGATTCCTCGATCGAAACCAAAAATTGTCGGCCTCGAGATGAGCGAGTATTTCGAAGGATTCGGGATTAAAACCAGTGTTTTGATCTGCTGTTTCCATGGAATTCAGCGGCCTTTCCAAATCAGGAGCTGTTCAGCCAAGAGTGTGCCGTAATTATTATTCAACTCAATTTTAGCTTCTGCTTTTCGAACAAAATCTTTTTCCAAAATTCCATAGGTGACCACACCCAGGCAAGTCAACACAGCCAGCAGAGTCCATTTCTTCCGGAGCGCTATTCCCAACACCAGGAGAAGTGTGATGAAGAAAATACGGTAAGACCAGATGATTTTTTGAGAGAGGTATTTGATTTCGATCCAATGCTGTCCGGCAGGAACCTGGATTCCAAGGAATGCACCATTCACAGTCGTCAGCTGATGAGGGCTGCCGTCGACGAGAGCCGACCAATTATCAGTGATGGCTGGATATGGCGTCACCAGAACTGAGGGTGTCGTTGTTTGGACCGCGATACGAACCAGGTTGGGAGTCAAATAGACCAGGTGATTACCTTGATTGAGCTGCGCAAGGTTTGAATTTGCTGTTGAAGGACATAAGGGCTGAGTCACAAATGTCAGCAGCGGTGTCTGTTTGGAGCAAGGCCTATTTTTGATTTGATCGAGTGCCTCCTGATCGGTGGTTACGCACTGCTGGCGATCCGATAAGTAAAAAGGCAAAACGACAGGCTTTGTTTCAATTTTCTGATGGATGGGGAGATAACAATTGGCTCGGTCTTCGGCAGCTTTGTAAAACCGACTGTACGGAACGGTGGCCGTGCCCCATGTTCCCTCGGCAAGGCCTGAAACGGCGAGGAGCGGCGAAGAGCCATACAAGGGCAAGTGGTTTGCTTTTTGGAATTCTTCTTGAGTCGCTGAATTTGCTCGAGGAACTCGCCATGTTCCATGATGCATCAGCATTCCTGTTTGAGTGATTGTAGTGACGGTAAGCAGGATCATGGCCAGGCGTTTTTGTTGAAAGGCTTTAGAAAAAGATAAACTCGCCACGAGACCCAGCGCTATCCAAATCGCCTTAGCATTCTGTGTCCAAAACGAGGGATTCAATTTCTCAGGCGTGAGTTCGAAGAGAGAGTGTCCGCCCCAAGGAGAATTGGGTCTGCGAAAAAGTTCTAAAAAAGAAAGGAGCAGAAGTCCGAAGCACAATCGTCCCGTCCAAATTGCCGATGTCGTCAAATTTTTTCTGGAAAATTTTTTGGAGATCACCAGAGCTGTTCCGAAAACGCACAAAAAAAGCATGTACATGACTCGGCCTGGTACTCGAATGCTGGAAAAACCAGGAACGTAGTGGAAAAAGAAAAGATATATCGGAGATGAAGCTCCGAACGTATAGAGAAAAGGGAAAGACAAAAATAGCAGAAGAGGCCAGAGTCGTTTGAAGTCTCGGACAATGTAAATTCCTGCTCCTGCAAGGATCAGGAGAATCAGAGTCGATCCCGAAAATCCCGAATGAACTTCCGCTGCCCAGGGAGCAAAAAAACCTGCGAAAAAAGTAACAGGATGCATGGGAATGAAATTGGCCCATTCCAATGTTGGTGCATGAACTCGATGTTCGTTAGTCTCAAGCCATTCCAGGTAAGGGAGCCAATTGGGCGCAGATAACAGAAAGCCAATGAATGTTGTTCCGATCACATGGCTGGCTCGAATCAACAATGTTTTGGCTGATTGCAGTTTGTATGCAAGCAACAATAAAAAAATGGAGATTGAAGCCAAAACCATGAAATGGAAAACGACCGGATATCCCGATGTCAAAAAAAGCTGGGTTAAAATCCCGATGACCACCAAAATCCAGATGCGAGGCCGGAATAAATACGCCGTGGCCGAAAGCACAATTCCATAGCTGTAAATAGTAGCATCGAGCGCTGGGCCGTAGCGGAGGGCATCTAGAGTTTTTAGATTGTAGATCGAAACAAACGAGAAAATCCAACTGGCGAAAGAGGATAGACCGATCAGTTTCCGGAAAGAAAAGTAGATCAAACTCTGTCCGAGAACGAGAAGCAGCAAATAGCGCCATGAAAATAGTGTCAGAGCGTCGCCTGACCAGTAACCGGGCAGGTGGCTGGTGATCCACGCTGGCAAATGAAATGCTTGGCACAGCGCCATGGCCTGAATCGGGATTCCCCCAGTGACGTGGGGATACCACATGGGCTCAATGCCGATGCTTTGAAAAAAACGGAAGTTGAGTGTTTGAAGGACCTGATACGCTTGAAAGTCATTTCCGATCGTAGTTGGCCCCCAGATCAGCCAACCGAAAAAAATAAAAGGGATCACGAGGATCGATAAAGCTGTCAGGAATGAGGTATTCCAAAAGCGTAGTTTCACTTTTTCCTGCTCATTAAAAATTCTGCATATTCAAAATCTTCCAGCGTGTCGATATCGACAGAACGCTGAATGGGCATGACGTAGGGGAATGTTTTTTCCGAAAAATAACTTTTAGTTTCCAACAGAAGACTGGAATGGAAAATATAAATGGCTCCGTTGGGGAGGTATGCTTCGCGTTCGTCTTGCCGATTTCCCAGACGATCTCCCTCGGGAAAATAGCTGCGAACGACCCCTTGGCTGTCGAAATATTTGTACCATTGAACGGGATGCGGGGCTTTGTAGTAAGAAATGACTGAATCTGCACCTCGTTTTTTGAAAATCTCCATGGCACCCTCAATATCCGCAGAGGTACGGAGGGGCGCTGTCGGAAGAAGGACCATGAGTTGATCCACAGGATCGCCGTTCCTTTGAAGCTGTTGGATCGTGTAGATATAATTATCGATAGCGAGCGATTGATCCTGTGCGAGTTCAGAGGGGCGCATGAAGGGAACTTCTGCTCCAAATTTTTTTGAAACTTCGGCGATCTCTGGATCATCGGTTGACACAATCACACGACGAACTCCCTTAGCACCCAGAGCGGCCTCGATGCTGTAGGCGATGAGGGGCTTTCCTCGTAAGTTCCGGATGTTTTTTCCCGGCAGCCCTTTTGAGCCGCCTCGTGCAGGAACTAGCGCGATCATTGGTGCTCCAAAACTTTTCGAATTGCGGCAATGATGTCGTTCATGTCTGTGGCACTCAAGGGTGGATAGAGGTAGGGGTTGACGATCGTTTTGTTTTCAAAGAGATCCTCGGCTACGGGACAGAGTCCTTTCCGATAGTTCACTTGCCCCGAATAATGCGGTCCTACGAAAGGGAATCCCTTGTCACCGATAGCGGTTTGCTTTTGGTACAAGGGTTCTAAATAAAGAGGCTTCAGATAGCCACCCCAGATGGGGATTCCTTCGGCTCGTACTTTTGTGAGGAACTCGGTGCGCGATTGTTTCGCTACGTCGTTTTTGAACAACAAGATGTACATGTAAAAAACGTGCGAGCAGTTTTCTCGGATTTTTGGTGTCTGAAGAAACGGAATAGATGACAGTCCCTCGGTCAATTGCTCCGCTAAATCAATTCTATGTTGATTCAGTTGATCCATTTTTCGAAGCTGTTCGAAGGCAATTGCAGCTTCGATTTCCGTCATGCGGAAATTAAAGCCGATCATGTTGACGATGCTTTTGGGTTCGAATCCTGGCTTGTCCACCAGGTTTTCTCCATGATTTCGAATCAGTTTGAGCCGGAGTGCCAGTTCGGAATCATGAGTGACTGCAACTCCACCTTCGCCGCACTGGAAGTTTTTATGACGGTTGAGGCTGTAGATACCGATGTCCCCGAGTGTGCCCGCATATTTCCCTCGGTATTTGGCACCGGGTGCTTGTGCGGAATCATTGATGACCAAGAGGCGATGCTTTTTTGCGATTCTCAGGAGTTCATCCATGGCCGAGGACTGCCCATGAATATCTGTAGTGAGGATGGCTTTGGTTCTGGGAGTGATTCGTGCTTCGACGCTTTTTGGATCAAGGCAGAAAAAATCCGGCTCAATATCTGCAAAAACAGGGACACCTCCCCAAATCAAAATAGAGGTAGCGGTGGCGGACATGGTGTAGGGACTGACAATGACTTCGTCTCCCGGGCCGATTCCAGCGGCACCGATCGCCATCATCAGCGCCGAGGTGGCCGAATTGCAGGACACCGAATGTTTAACTTCGAATTTTTCGGACCAGAGTGATTCGAGTTTTTTAACTGCCGGTCCGCCGTGAAATTCTGGGCTTGCGCTGCCGACGAAGCCGGACAAAAGTCCCGAGCGTAAGACCTGGGTGGCCGCAGCAATCTCTTCTTCTCCTGTGGTGATGGACGGAGAGAAAGGTGCAGTTCGTATGGGTTTTCCTCCGTGAAGTGCGAGGGTGCTCATTTAGTACTCCTTTTTTCTAAGACCAAGGTTTTCAGCCGAATCAGGCTGCCTCGAATCGAGTCGATCAGAGCCTGGGGAGGGTTGAAGTTTTGGTCGGTCTGCAAAAAAGTCACAGTTTCCTCAACGGTTGTTAGTTTGGGAATGTAGCCTTTTTTGGACAAAAAGCATAGATCCTCTCCCTTTCCCCCAGGTTGCAATGATGCAGTTGGTATTCCGACCAGGGACGTTTGAACCATGAGGAGTGAAAACATTCCCAAAACATGGCCAAATTTATCCAAATGGTCAGGAAATTTTTTGAGGATCATTTGATCTGAGCGTTCTTGAGGCAACAGCTTTTGCAGCACGCTGGGTTCTTGAGTGGGGTGCAAAAGAATTTTTATTTTTGCTTCAGAGATTCCAGCTGTTTGACAAGACTGA
Source organism: uncultured Bacteriovoracaceae bacterium (assembly GCA_964364175.1). Classification (GTDB taxonomy): domain Bacteria; phylum Bdellovibrionota; class UBA1018; order UBA1018; family UBA1018; genus CAYILR01. The sequence continues at coordinate 23,123 of CAYILR010000002.1, read as the reverse complement.
AGGGCTGTTTTGACGAAGCTGACTTCGTCATAGTCCAAGCGCTTGTTGTAATATTGAGCCACGGGCTGACTGATGAGCAAGACTGAGTTCTTGTTGGTATGCGGTTCTTTTGATCGAGACAGCGTATTGAGCTGGTATTCCAAATAGGGCTGGCCAACGATCTGAATCAGCTGTTCAGGAATTCCAGCTCGGATCATCTCTTCTTTTGCTGTCGTGTCTAGGGTGAAAATTCCATCAGGATACAATAATTCGTTGTGGACGGTAAAACGTTGCGAATAATTCATCCAATTGTCGATGAATTGATAGCTGTGAGTGCCTCTTTTTTTTAGGGACTGCAGAAATTTTCGTTCGAGCAAGCTGTTCTGAGACGTGGAAATGAGGGCTAGTTCGGGTTGGAGACGATCGAGGTAAGACTCGGCGTCAAATGAAGAAGGATCTTTGAGGGTCAGGGAATCAAACCCTCGATTCGCTAAAAAACGAGAAGATACTTCGGATGAAACTACGGTCCAATTTGTAAATTGATTTTTTTTGAAATCAAGCAAAAGAGGAAAAATATACTCTGCTCCAGCGATCTGATCACAAACGAAGAGAATCAAGCTTGGCCTCTCTGAATTTGATCGATCACCTGATGGACTTTGAGCGCACTTGAGGCATTGCTTTTCGGCAATGGGGCTTGCCTGTTGAGGAAGGCACTAATTTCTGAGTAGGCTCGAAGGAGGGGACTGGATCGAGGGGCAGTCCAGCGTTTTGGTTTCTGACTCAGGCAAGTATAACCTTTGTACCATAAGTTGGGTTTTGCGCTGTAGCTGTGAAATTCTTCACCGCCGTAGACGATTTCGATTTTTCTATTCTTAAAGTAAAATTCAAATTCAAATAAATCGTATTGGGTTCCCTCTACTGCGATCAGATGAGCGTCAAATCCAGATACAAACCTGATTTGAGCTGAGAGCGATGGGGTTGGAAAAACGGAGTGAATGGGGCCAAATAAATTCATCAGAAGATCGATGGCGTGGGAACCATAGTTCACGAGTCCTTTTTGGTAGGTCACGATCACTTTGATTGGGGTTCCGGAGCTGGACAGTATTTTTTTAAATTGATCGAATCGTGGATCCCATCTCCGATGGTAGTTCACCAGGATGGGGATTTGCGCCTGATCAGCTGCGCGGGCGATTTTTTTCGCTTCTGTGAAAGTTTTACAAAAGGGCTTCTCACAAAAAATCAATTGGGGAGATTGGGTGATCACTGATTTCAAAATAGAAAAATGGCTTTGCGTGGATGAGGCCAGAGTGATGACGTCGAATGCTTGTGATTTCAGCAGCGCCGATAAGGACGAAAATACGGGAATATCCTGCTTCCAATCTTTCTGAAACTGCCGTCGAGCGGTCGCACTGCTGTCGAATACAGCACAGAGTTCAAAACCTCGGGATTGGAGGATTGCCCCAACATGTGTTCTCGGGGACTTCGATCGCACCCCTTGGTCGTATTGACTGCCGATATTGCCAAGACCAATGAGTGCTGTGCGCAGCTTCATCAAAAAACCGTACCAAAGTCTGCGTTTGCTTTTTCGTAGTCACCCACATTTCCAATGTCGGCCCAATATTCGTGCAACGGAAATGAGTTCACAGTGTGTCCTGCATCGATGAGTTTGTGCAGGAGTGCAGGCATGTCTAAAAATTCATTGAAGGGGATGAAATCAAATACTTTTGGATCCAGGAGATAGATGCCGCTGTTGATATGAAACCGATGGGTGGGTTTTTCCACGATATTGACGATCCGTTGATTTTTCATTTCGACTACTCCGTAGGGAACTTCGACGGAATATTGAGCTACGCAGACCGAAGCGATCGCTGGATTTTTTTGATGAAATTCCAGAAATTTATAAAGATCGAGTCCTGAGAGAATATCTGCATTCATGACGACAAAGGGCATCTTAAGGTCATTTTTCAACAAAGAAAGAGCGCCTGCGGTCCCCAGACGTTTCTCTTCCCGTGCGAATTTAATGGAGACATTCCATTTCTCGCCCGACTGAAAGTGGTTCTCGATGTATTCGGACTTGAAGTTCGTACACATGAAGAATTGATCAAATCCCTGGTTGGCGAACCGATCCAGCATGATTTCAACGATGGGCTTGCCGCCTACGGCCAGCATCGGCTTCGGGACGTCCTGAGTGAGGGGATGCAGGCGACTTCCCATGCCTCCCGCCATGAATACCACCGGATTGGGGGAATTTTTGAATTCCTCAGTATCCAAGAGAATTATATCGACCAAGGTGCCATTTTTGTCGACGACCGGCAGCTGACGTAATTCCATTCGCTTCAAATACAAAATGGCAGTCTCTCTTGATTTTTCCAATGGCCACGATCGAAATTTCCGATTCATGACTTCTGATACCGGCGCTTGCAGACTGATGTTTTTCAATAGTGCTCTTCGCACATCCCCATCGGTGATGACCCCTAGAAGCTTGTCTTTTGAATCCACAATCAATAGGATTCCGGTCCCTGATTTATCCAGTTTTTTTAGGGCATCCAACAAAGGAACATTCGGTTGAGTGATGAGGTTTTGATTCATAAAATTAAAAATCGGTGGGTTGAATGATTTCATCAAAAGCGATGGAGCGTTTGGCGATGCGGCCGATCACCCATTCCATCTGTTTTGGTTCTAAACCTGTTCCAGGTCTTTTGAGATCAAGATCATTCGCTGAAATTTGTTTTCCCATAGGAATGGGTTTTGCAGCGACAATGCTTCGTCGGAAAGCTGGGATTTTCTTAATCTCGTCCTCAGAAAGGGTTCTCCGGAAAGAGCCCAACGCTTTGTGGATTTTTTCGGATCCTTGGACGATTTCGTGCATTTCTTCTGGAGTTGCCGAAACCTTGTGATCCCATCCAGGCATGTTCTTATCGAGAGTGAAATGTTTCTCAATCAGGCAAGCTCCTTTGGCAACAGCGGCGAGGGGGATCGCAATCCCGATACTGTGGTCCGAAAATCCAATCGGATATTCTGGATAACATTGCCGCAGCATTTCTAAATTGTTGAGATTGACGTCCTCATCTTTGGGTGGATAGACCGAAACGCAATGAAGGATGCAAATCTGGCGATTTCCTGTTTTTTCGATGACATCGATCGCCTGATCAATCTCGGAAAGGGTGCTGAGGCCGGTCGATAGGACGATCGGGCGGTTTTTACGTGCCAGATAATCAAGGAATGGAAGGTTGTTCAAATCCATCGAAGCGATTTTGATGAAACTTGCGTTAAGCCGGTCGACTAAGAAATCAGTTTCTTGTTTTGAAAAAGGGGTCGAAGCAAAATCAATTTTAACTTGGTCACAGTATTTTTTGAGTTCTAATAGCTCGTTTTCGCTGACGCTGTACTCGTCCACGATAGTTTCGAGCGTGTGGTCTTTTCTTTCTCTGTAATCATCATTCAAAAAATAATTATCTTCGTATACTTTTTTTGAAAAAATCGTTTCCTTTGTCCAAGATTGGAATTTTACGCAGTGGGCACCTGATTTTTTTGCCTCATCGATGAGTTGGCGCGCCAAATCCATCCGACCGTTGTGGTTGGATCCGAGTTCGGCAATTATGTAGGGCCTGCCGAAGTTGCTGATTTCCAAATTTCCAAATTTCATGAAAACTCCCAGGGTTGAATGTTTTCCCACCAAAGTGGATTCGCTGGAGCTCGAGCGCGCAGAACTTCGACATAACGATCCAAAAACTGAGGGTTTTTCCGAATCTCTGCGATCAGTTTTTCAAAAATACGAACCCAGTTTTGAAAGGATTTGTCGAATTTTGCTGCGTACCGGTAAAAACTGTACTTTGTTTCGAGATTCTGCTGGATTTGCAAAGGACTCCAGTCAATTGGCGACGCGCAGTTCTGATCGTGCTGACGGTACTCTGTCCAGGTTTTATCTGTGAACAATGCAAACTCTCCCCGGTGAAGCAGCTGAAAATAAAGTGCCCAATCAAAAGCAACAAGATAGTCTGGAATCTCGGGAAAATCAACGGTTTCGAGGCATTTGGTGAGAATTGCAGTATTCGAAAGACCGAGGCAGTTTCCAGCTTTGATATCCGAAAATCCGATTTTTTGACCGTCTCGAAAACGGGGTTTCAAAAATGAAACGGGTGAGTTGAGATTCTTGCCAACCAACAAGACTTCGTTCACCAGAATCGAATTCCTGGATAAATATTCTCGGCTGACTTCCACCCGATTGGGCGCCATTCGATCATCGATGTCTGCAAAAATCAGAGCTTCAAATCCCTGTTTGATAGCCTCGGTGATTCCTTGTTTTCGAATCTGAGGCGGTGTTCCGGAAGCAGGGTGCACTGACCAAGGCGATTTAAGGCTTTTGAGATGTGGCGACAAAAAAATTTCAGGTTGATCGATCGAGTCGGCGACCAAAAAAAGTTCGTATTTAGACTCGGTCTGCGATTTCAGTGCCGCAAAGTACTCATCTAGAAAGGGTTTTGCAGCGGGGTATATTGCTGTAAATACGGCTGTACGCATCAAGAGACACTTTCTTTGAGAGCGCGTACAACTGTTTCAATATTTTTGTGAGTCAAGTTGCTGCTGCTCGGAATATTGAGAATACGGGGTTGAATGTGAGCAGCTTGGGTAATTTCGTATTTTTCACACTGCAGATACGGTTTTTGAAGATGGTTGAGCATCCATGCGGGTCGTGCTTGGACCCCGCGGGTTTGCAGTTGATCGATGATTGACTTGAGATCGACAGAGTGTCGGAATATCAGGGTGTAGAGCCAGTAGTTTGCCTGTGTGTTTTCTGCTTCTTGCAAAAGAGTAGCCTCTTCGAATGTATTCAACAAAGTCTGATAGGAGTGAAAATTTTCCCGTCGGCGTGACAATGCTTGATCAATTTTTTCGAGCTGCGCGATTCCGAGAGCTGCTTGCAAACTGGTGAGCCGGTAATTGTAGCCTATTTCGTGGTGGATATAAAAAAGGTCGTCGTCTTTGGCCTGAGTCGATAGGTATCGCGCTTTGGCAAGCAGTTCAGGTGAACGGCAAACGAGCATTCCGCCACCACCACTGGTGATGACTTTATTGCCATTGAACGAATAGCATCCAAAGTCACCCAAAGTTCCCGTCATTTTTCCAGAGGGGAGGTATCGGCTGCCGAGGGACTCCGCTGCATCTTCGATGATTAATACATTGAGTTTACGAGCCGCTTCAAGCAGAGGATTCAAATCAACGGGGAAACCAAAAATGTGAACCGGTACGATAGCACGGACTATTTTTCCCGATTTTTTTCGCACCGTTTTTTGGCCATCAAAGACGCACTCTTCATTCAAAAATCGAATGACGTTTTGGATATCGAGGTTGCAATGGTGATCGCAGTCCATAAACACGGGGTTGCCACCCGCGTAGCGAATCGCATTCACGGACGCAATAAAGGTAAAAGTGGGAACTAATACTTCGTCGCCGTTTTGAACTCCTGCCAAAATAAGGGCTAGGTGGAGAGCAGCTGTTCCATTGCAAACTGAAACAGCTCCTGCTGTGCCCACGTAAGCCGAAAATTCTTTTTCAAACCGATTGACCCAGGGCCCGGCAGTCGACACCCATCCCGATTTCAAGCAATCTTGAACATACTGAGCTTCGTTTCCATCGAGGACGGGTTCGGACAATGGAATTATTGGATGCATTCCTCTTTTTTAGCGTTTTGCTTAACGTTTTAAAAGCACTATGATACTTTTGTGCGACAATGACCCCAAGAAATAGAAGACCTGACTCATGCTGACCAAGGCCGATTTTCGAGTAGATTCAGGGTCCGGTGTTTGGTTTCCTAGGCATCAGCAACCCGATTTTGGTTACAGCGACGGGACTGAGAGCGCGCTTTTGAAGAAAATTGAAGCCTGCAAAGATCGGTCTGTTTTTTCTGAGGAGTTTTTTCCTTTTGCAGATTGGTCCGAAGAGTATCATTTGTGTCGGGATCGTGGAAATTTGTTCCGGATTTTTGATGAGGAATTGAAACCAGGCACTCGGATTTTTGAGCTCGGTGCGGGCTGTGGAGCAATTACTCGTTTTTTGGGCGAAAAAGGGTGTCACGTAACGGCCGTGGAGGGGGCTCCCGCGAGAGCAAGAATTGCTAAAGCCCGATGTGCTGATTTGCCCGGAGTTCAGGTCTTTTGCGCCAATTTTCAGGACCTGGATTTCAGTGCGGATTCCTTTGATCTTGTGACCCTAATTGGAGTTTTTGAATATTCGGCATTGTTTTTTGAGGGTTCTTCTCCGTTCGAAAAGAGCTTGGCCTTGGCCCGACGACATATGAGTGAAAAAAGCCTTTTGGTTCTGGCGATCGAAAACCAGTTGGGTCTTAAATATTTCAATGGGATGAAAGAAGATCATTTGGGTAAGCGTTTTTTTGGAATCAACGGATTGTACCAAATGGGGAAAAAGACAGCGCAGACATTCACTCGTCGAACTCTGAGTGAAATGGTTCATGCTGCCGGTTTAAAAAATCAAAGGTTTTACTATCCTTTCCCCGACTATAAAATTCCGAAACTCTTGCTGACAGAAGAAGCATTTCGTTGTGATCCATTAAAGCCAAACCAATTAATCAATGGGTTTAAGAGCCGTGATTATGGATCCGAAAGTGCTCCGCTTTTTCATGAAGCATCGGTTTTTGAAGGCCTGCAAGAGGAGGGGATTGCCTCTTCGTTTGCCCATTCGTTTCTTTTGGTTGCCAGTCAGGGGCAGGTTGCTCGGCCCGATTGGATGGCGCGTCTTTATGCGACGGGAAGAAAAGCAGCATTTTCGACTGAAACCATGATTCGTGAGGATCAGAATGGGAAGATGGTGGTTGAAAAGGGATTGTTGGCTGCTCGGACACCTGTGCCAGAATCCGGCAAATTTACAGTGGTTCATTCGCTTCGGCAGAAGGCTCCGTTTCTTGAAGGATTTTTGATGAGCTACGAAATGGAAAGAACGCTATTGCTTGAAGGTTCTCGAGCCTGGCCTTTGCTCAAGGATCTGTTGGTCAATTATTTGGATTTCCTGGTTTTTCGTTCTCAGGATGGGGCATTGCCGGGCGGGTGGTTTGACGCGATTCCATCAAATATTGTCAAAACTAGCGCAGGTTTGGTTTATTTTGACGACGAGTGGACCATTCATCGTTCGTTGCCGATCCAACTTGTTTTTATGCGGGGAATGGTGGCCCTGTTTGGAACAGTGGAGAGTTCCTGGGTGAAGCAGGTTCCTCATCGCAGTTTGGAAGAGACGATGAAGGAGATTTTTGAATCCAAGCAAATTGCTTGGAATGAACAAATACGAGCGGATGTTTTGGGGCTGGACTCCGAGATTCATGAAGTTATTTTTCCTAGAGCGTCGGCATCGTCGTACCGAGACGAACTGGCAAGCGTGCTGGACCGTGATTTAAATCGAGTTCGACTCAAAAATCGCTATCCTATTTTGGGCAAAATCAAGCGACGTCTTTTGCGGTTTAAAGCTTAAAAGATACATCTCTCGTCTTCGCCAGGTATTGGGCAAGGACGTGCATGGTCATCTGGTGCGCATCTTCGACTATTCCATAATTATTTACAGGAATATGAAGCGAGATATCTGACAGGTTTTTTAGCTTTCCGCCGTCAAAGCCGGAAAGGCCAATGACCAGGATTTTCTTCTTTTTTGCGGCCAGAGCGGCTTGAATGATATTTTCGCTGTTTCCCGAAGAGGAAATCAAAATGAGAACGTCGGATGCATCGCAAAACATTTCCACCTGCTTTGAAAAGGCTTCGCCCCAGCTGAAATCGTTTGCTAACGCCGTAAAAACGGGGGTGTTTGCTATTAAAGAATGAACTCGCAACCCTGGACGGTCAGGAATATGGACGCCCTTGGTCCAATCGCAGCATAAATGGTCTGCAATAGCGGCTGATCCACCGTTCCCAGCGACATAGATGCGAGCTTGTCTCTCGATCGTTTTTTCGAGGCATACCAAGACCTTCTCAAGATTTTCTGCTGAGAGCTGCTGAATCGCTGTTTGAAGCATGCTCGAATAACTATTCAGATACTGGGTGACCGAGTTGCCTTCGGCTAGCACATTTTTTATCCTCGGATCTCTCATGGTTGAGTTTCTAGTAGCAGCTCTACTTTTTTTTTGCAACATTGGCAGGTATGGGCGATCGGCTTTCGTTGAAACAGTATCAGAAGATTTATCGTTTTTTTGGAAAACGAGCTGTTGCCTACATGGTCGTTGGGGTTTTTGTGGGGTTGTTGGTTTTTTTTGTCGAGTTAGGTTTTGCATTTGTTCTGCAAGAGTTCTTGGTCGCTATTGGTGTCATGAGCGCAACTTCGAAAACATTTTTCTTTTTTCCGAGCGGGAATTTGACCTGGGTTCTTTTTGCGATGTTTCTGATTGGCGCTGCTCGTTCACTTCTGCAGTGGGTTCACTATTATTTGTCGCAAGCGATCGTCGAAATTTTTGCTTTTGAGCAGCGAGCGAGGCTTTTGGATTGGGTTTTTTCAAACTCATCGGCGAGCAGTGGCAGGGTAATGAGTCTTTATGGAGAAACAATCTCAAGTGGGGGGAATTTTTTAAGTTCTGCACAAGCACTGTGTATACTTTTTCCGTCGGCGTTATTGCTATTGGGCAGTTTGTTTTCGATCGCGGTTATTCCTACCCTCGCAGCTACGTCCTGTTTGATCGTGGCTGGGATATTATTGAGAGTTCTCGATAAGCGAATTTCAAATGCGAGTGTAACGATGTACGCGGCCTATCAAAAAGGCGCGTCGCAGCTCATGCGTGGTGTAAAAAATCTACTCTTGTTGCATGTCTATGGGACCCAAAAACGTGAGGAACTTGAAATTATAGCTAATGTTCGAGTGAGCAAAGATCATAAACTATTGTTCTATAAGCTTTCAGGTGCCAAGTTTGTATTGCCTCAGTTGGTCGGAGTGGGTTCAATTTGTGTGATTGCTTTGACCGTTACTCAAATGCATGCGATGGCCCCGAGTTTGCTCATTTCATACTTCTACTTGTTTGTTCGTTTTGTGCAGGTTTTTGCGGAGGCCACCAAGACTGCTTCAGGTTTATTGTTCAGCTGGCCCCAAACAAAGGTTTTGGCAAAATGGTGGGCGGATCACTCATATGATGGGGTCAGAAATCCGCGTGTACGACAGGACTTCGATAGTCCGCCGGCTCCATTTGGTTCGCCTGTGGGATGGAAGCTGAATGGAGTCTCTTTTAGCTATCCAGGTAATGATTCTGCAGTGATCAAAAACCTCAATCTGACGATTGAGCCGGGTCAAACGCTTGTGGTGACTGGGCCGTCCGGGGTCGGTAAAAGTACCCTGTTGGGTTTATTGCTCGGAAGCCTTCAGCCCAGCGTGGGTAATATTGAACTTCTTGCCAATGGACTTGATCAGGGGGGTTTGCCACCTAATCGGCCTAAACTTTTGGAAAGTGTCGGGTATGTGGGGCCGGATAGTTTTTTGGTAGAGGGCACAATCTATGAAAACCTACTTTATGGGACGAGGCACAAAGCTTCAGAAGATGAAGTTTGGAAGGCTTTAGAAAAAGCAGAATGTGGTTTTGTGCGGGAGATGCCAAGTCAACTCAATCATCGGCTTACGGAGCAGGGCGAAGGGTTGTCGGCTGGTCAGAAGCAGCGGCTGGGTTTGGCTCGAGCACTGCTTCGACATCCACGGATACTTATTTTGGATGAGGCGACAGCAAATCTGGACGGAGAGACCGAAGGGAGACTGATTCGAACTCTTGCGAACCTAAAAAGAGAAATGACGATGGTCGTGGTCACGCATCGCCCAGCAATGATGGAAATTGCAGATCAGAAGGTCCAGTTTTAGGCTAGATGTGATCCGCTGATGTTGCGTTTCCAAGTGTGAAAAATTCATGATACGAGGTTCTTAGGCATAATTATTCATGAAAAAAGTAAAAGTTGCCATTTTAGGGAGTGGAAATATAGGGACTGACCTACTTATCAAGGTCCAAAGGTCCTCTGTTTTACAGTGCAGTGCATTTGTGGGCCGCAATTTTTCTTCTCCAGGGATGATGAAAGCTCAAAGTCTAGGCATCTCAGTCTCTTCAGAAAGTATTGGCTACTTCGAAAGGAATCCGGATTCTTGCGATATTGTTTTTGATGCAACATCAGCACAGGACCACAAGATTCACGCACCGATTTTAGAGCGTTTGGGCAAAAAGGTGATTGATCTGACTCCATCTAATATCGGGATGATGTGTGTTCCTGCAGTGAACATTCGGGATTGTTGGAAAGAAAAAAATGTGAATATGGTGACTTGCGGCGGGCAAGCATCGATCCCAATCGCGTTTGCTCTTGGAAAAACCCAGCCTCAAATTGAGTATATTGAAGTTGTTTCAAGTATTGCATCGCGCAGCGCGGGTCCGGCTACGAGAAATAATTTAGATGAGTATGTTCACACCACTGAAAAAGGAGTCAAAAATTTTTCTGGAGCATTGAGAGCTAAAGCGATTCTCAATCTGAATCCAGCACAACCCTGCATTGATATGCAGACAACTGTTTTTGCTAAAGTGGTCAATCCTGATCTGGAGAAGCTGAAACCTATTTTAAATGAAATCGTGGAGAGGGTGAAGTCTTATGTGCCAGGTTACCGATTGATCGTGGGTCCCACTCTAGAAAATCAGAGAATCGTGGTGATGGTTCGTGTGCAAGGGCTAGGGGATTATTTACCGGCCTATGCTGGGAATCTCGATATTATCAATTGTGCAGCAGTGGCCATGGCTGAAGAGTACGCGAAGCATTTGGGGGAAAAATGAAACAAGTTCTGGTCAGTGATCCGACCCTGCGAGATGGTAACCATGCAGTACAGCACCAACTGACAGCTGAGCAAGTTGCGGCCTATTGCCGTTTGGCAGATCTGGCGCGAATTCCAATTGTTGAAGCTGGCCATGGCAACGGTATTGGCGCTTCATCTTTGCAACTTGGGGAGTCCAAGTGCCCCGACGCCACAATGTTGAAGGTGGCTCGGGAGAATTTGAAAAATTCTAAATTAGGTGTGCACGTCATTCCTGGTTTTGCGACGATTGAGAAAGACTTAAAACCTGCACTGGATTTAGGTGTGGATGTGTTTCGAATTGCGTCTCATTGTACGGAAGCCGATCTTACAGAGCGACACATCAGTTTTGTGAGGAAAAGTGGCAAAATTGTTTACGGCGTTTTGATGATGTCTCACATGATTACGAAAGAGCTTCTTTTGGAAGAGGCTCGCAAAATGGAATCCTACGGTGCAGAGGCAGTGATTTTTATGGATTCCGCGGGTGCTTATTTGCCCCAAGATGTGTCGGCACGTGTTCAAACTTTGGTTCGGGGACTGGGCATTCCGGTGGGATTTCATGCTCACAACAATTTAGGAATGGCAATTTCAAATTCGATCGCCGCAGTCGATGCGGGTGCTTCAATCTTGGATGGTTGCGCACGTGGGTTTGGTGCAGGTGCGGGAAATGCGCAAATTGAGGTTTTGGTCGCGGTGCTCAACAAGCTGGGATACGACACGGGCATTGATTTTTACAAACTTCTGGATGCATGCGATTGGGCGGAGACTGAGTTGATGAAGGCCGCTCCGAGCATCAATTCTGTGAGCATTGTGAGCGGTTTGGCGGGCGTGTTTTCGGGCTTCAAGAAGCCGGTAGAAAGAATATCGAAGCAGTACAATGTGGATCCAAGGGATGTTTTTTTTGAATTAGGGAGAAGAAAGATCATAGCTGGTCAAGAAGATATCATTATTGAAGTGGCGCATGAGTTAGCTAAGAAAACAGGGGCGGTGAGAATTTGAATTCCAAAGCAGTTGAATTAGTCAGGACAGATTGCGAGACAGTGCTCAAAGGGCGTGTTGAGCAACTAGGGCCACTCAAAAACCAGATGTTGGTTTTTACAGGTGGAACAGGTTTTGTGGGAACATGGGTTGCTGAATTGATTGCTACGCTGAACGACTCCTACTCGTTTGGAACGCAAGTGGTACTGATAGCAAGAAGAACTGATCTCTTCAAAAAGCGCTATCCACATCTGGCTCATCGCAAAGATATGACGTTTTTGTCCTCTGATGTCAGATACACGGTCGAGGTTCCACGGGATACGGCCTGGATGATTCATGCTGCTGCGAATCCTGACAATCGATTTCATTCGAGTCATCCCATTGAAACGATGTCTGTGATTGCGGATGGGACTTCTGCTGTTTTGAAGGCCGCTGATCGTTGTGCTGGCCTTCGAATGTTTCTGAATTTTAGTTCGGGATTGATCTACGGGCCGCAGCCGATGGACCTGCCGAGGATTTCGGAAGGGTATCTCGGAGCTCCAGAGGTCGGACGAGCATCCTCTGCATATGCGGAAGCCAAGAGGTATGCTGAAACTCTCTGCGCCGCTGCTCAAAGCCAGGCACGTTTGCCGTTGGTCACTGTGAGGCCGTTTGCGTTTCTTGGGCCATACCAGTCTTTAGACACACCCTGGGCGATCAATAACTTCATGAAAGACGCTTTGGGTGGAAACTCAATTCGTGTTTTGGGTGACGGGAAGACTGTAAGAAGTTATCTGTACGGGAGTGATTTGGCTTATTGGATTTTGCGGGTTTTGACTGGGTCTCAAGTGGGCCAGTGTTTTAATATTGGCAGCGCCGATGAAATCACTTTGGATACATTGGCCAAGAAAATCGCTCAAATCTGCCAACCCCAGGTGGATGTTCGGCTTTATTCATCGGGCAGTGCTGCTATTCAGCGCAGTCGTTTTGTACCAGATGTATCGTTGGCGCAGGATATGCTGGGGTTAACAGAATCGGTTTCGCTCGAAACAGCAATTCAAAGAACTATTTTGTGGAATCAATATGTCGAAAAAAGCGAGTGACTTCATTGCTGATTTTTTGGAATCGAAAAAAATAAAACATGTCTTTGGAATAGTGGGTGCGGGCAATGCACATATTTTTGATTCCATTTATTCAAAAGGCTACACAGAAATTGTTTGTGTTCATCACGAGCAAGCCGCCTGCATGGCGATGCAGACCTACTATCGAACATCCGGAACCATCACCGCATCGATTTTGACTACCGGGGGGGGGGCAACCAACGGAGTGACCGGTGTGGTGAGTGCTTGGATGGATTCAATTCCTGGGCTCATCATTGCTGGCAATGAAAACTCGAAGTATACGCAACCGGATAATCCTCTCAGGATTTGGGGTGTGCAGGGATACAACAGCACCGCGATGGTTGAAAAAGTGACCAAGTATACATCTCGCGTGATGGACCCTGCTCAAGTGTGTTTTGAGCTCGAAAAGGCCTATCACATCGCAGGCGAAGGTCGCCCAGGTCCATGTTGGGTTGAAATTCCGATGAATATTCAGTCTGCTCTGGTCGAGCCTTCGCAGATGGCATCTTTTGTTCGGAAAAAATCAGATGATTTGCCAGCACCGACAGATTCCCAAGTGAATCTCATTTTGGAAAAAATCAAAACTGCGAAGAGACCAGTTTTTTGGCTGGGCCACGGGATTCGATTGGCTGGGGCCGTTGGCCAGATTTCTACTTTGTTGGAAAAACTGCAGATCCCTACGTTGGTTTCGTGGGCCGGCATCGACATGGTGGATTCGGATCATCCGCTAGTGTTTGGACGCGCTGGAACGTATGGCCAGCGAGCTGCAAACTTTGTTCTGCAAAACAGTGATTTTGTTTTGGCCATTGGCACTCGGTTGGCAATTCCACAGATCGGCTACGACTTGACTGAGTTGGCCCGATCAGCCGAGATCGCTTGTGTGGACATCGATTTGCTCGAAGCGAACAAACTCAGTTCGCGGGTCAAATATCCCGTTCAGTGTGATGCGGGTATTTTTATCAAAGCCCTTCTGGAAGTGAATTCTGGAAAAACGGTTTCCAAAAAAGAGTGGTTGGATCAATGTAATGTGTATAAAAAACGTTATCCTTGGATCGGCCCCGAGCATAAGGACGAAGGGGGATTTATCAATTCCTATCCGTTTATGGAAAGACTGGAGCGCCACTTCAAGCCCAAACAAATCGTAGTAACCGATATGGGCACAGCACTGTTGAGTGGACATCAAGTTCTTAAATTTAAGTCCGGACAGCGCCTGATGACTTCAACGGGCCTTGGAGAAATGGGATATGGATTACCTGCAGCCATGGGAGCATCATTTGCAACTCAGCAGGGCGAGGTGCTTTGTCTGAATTGCGACGGCGGGATGATGATGAACTTGCAGGAGCTCCAAACGATTGTGCATCATCAGTTGCCCATCAAGATTGTCGTTTTCAATAACGATGGGTATTTGATGATCAAGCATACTCAAAAATCTTTGTTTAAGGGACGCTACTCCGGAACAGACAAAAAATCAGGCGTGAGTTGTCCTGATTTCAGTGCGGTTGCAAAAGCTTTTGGAATCCCATCATTTCGAATCCGATCCTGGGAAGACTTTGATCAGGTGATCCCTCAGGTTCAGGAGGCCGTAGGCCCTGTGATCTGTGAAGTATTTATGCATCCCGAACAATATTTCTATCCAAAACTTTCGTTGGCTGTGAAGAGCGATGGAACTTTGGTTTCTCCTCCGCTCGAGGATCTTTCGCCTTTGTTGCCTAGAGATGAGCTGCGACAGAATATGATCGTGGGAATGCATCCCAAGTCAGAGCAACTTTAAAGTTTTTATTATCAAGCGGACGGAATAGGATCAATTTTTCTCAACATGACTCCAAAAAACAACGCCATGATTAGATGAGCTACCATAAATAGCTCTGCTTTATCCTTCCATGGGTTGATCGCATGCAAGTGATGGAGGCTACTCATGCACAGCAGGGCAAAGACACCCAAAGTCGCAATTTTGGAGGTATGTTTCACGGAGATAGGTTCGTTGTTGTTTGATAGGTTTTTTAGACTCCAGGTTTGAGCTACAATAGCAATAGCAATAGCAATTCCAAGTGCAGTGTATCTGGTTTCAGATTTTTGCTGAAGAATAGGATCAATAAGAAAGCTGGGGATGAGAATTGCTCCGAGTAGTAACCAGAAAACCCATGTTTTATTATTCATCCAGGTAGCCAGTGAAAACCTTGAAAAGGTGATCAGTGCACCAAAAAAAGAAAGCGGTAACAAGATTCTTATGATGTGTTCTAATAGTAATTTTAGCTGAAATTTATCTGAAAAAATCCAGCTAGCCAACGATGTCAAAACAGAGGATGGGACACTCGAACCCCTGGTAAACCCGTGTGTGATCCACAATGTTCCAAAGTGGGTTAAGGCAATACTAAGAAGGGACAATGGTACCATGCTCCATCTATGGGAGGTGTTGGTGAGTCGAGGGTGCCATCCTAATCCGGCCCAAAGCGCAACAGCGAGTGATAGGGGTGCCATGTTTTGCCTACCTAACTGTCCCAATATCAGCCCGAATATGATCCAAAAAATAGAAGCCGAACGAATTCCAATTAACAATAACAGCAATCCATTCACGAAAACCAAGTCAGAAAGCATAGATGGCGCTAAAAAAAATGGACGAATGGTGTAGGGATTGAGGAAAAACAATCCATAAAGTAGGATTCTCTGTAAAAAATTTAAATCAAAAGTATGAATTAAAAAAATCAGCAGATATACGATGCAACCTATCAACAAAATGGTTGCGCTCCAATACACGGTGCTTAAATTGAATTTGGTGATGTTGGTGACAGTTCCGACAATAGCATGAACAAAAATTCGCTGTGCATGTTGCTCCAGAACGGAATGGGGTGGCGGTAGCCCCGGTACTGCTTTGGCCATTGCTATATAGGCTGGGGCATCATCAAAATGTACTCGCTTAGTTCCTTGGTCAAAGTCTGCTGGAAACCGTGTTGTTAGTAGAAAAAAAATAAAAAATATAATGCATGCTAGGTCTGGCCATGCTTGAAAATATTTCCAGGAGAATAAGCGAGTATTCATTTTTATTGAACGTATTTCTCAATCAGTTCACTATGTTTTTTCTTGTGCAGAAAGAAAAAATTGGTTTCTAGAGTCTGGTCATCCATTAGAGTAAATTTTTTAAATTTTTGATGTCCACACGAAACGAAACATTCGTATCCTAATTCTCTAAAAAAATTCAAAACATCGTTGGGGTGATATCCGAACGGAGCTGACCATTTTCTTAATAGCTCTGAAAAAACAATGGGGAGATTCTGTTTTAATGTTTCTACCCCGCCCTGAAATACTCTAAACTCAGCCCCCTCCACATCGCATTTAATAAAATCAGGACAAAGATTCTCAGTTTGTATGAAATCATCCAGTTTTTTGATTTGGCAGCGAACTTCCTGAGCTTGCTTGTTCCCAGAAACGTTGGCGAGTGATGCATTAACAGAACCTTCAGGATAAAAATAAAAAACTGCTTCTGTGTTTTCAGTAGAGAACCCGAAATTCCAGGTTTGAATGTTTTGAATTGAGGAATTGAGTCCTATATTTTTTTTGAGATATTGATAGGTTTCTGGAATGGGTTCGAAGGAGTGTACTTGAAGAGTCGAAAATTTTTTTGCAAAAATAAGAGAATACCATCCAAAATTAGCCCCAATATCCAATAGGGTTCGACAGTTTTGCAGAAGAGCAATCATACAATCCGAGTCTTGTTTTTCGTATTCCTCAAAGTTCAAAATCTCGATAGGCGCAATTCGATAGTCGCTTGGATCGCAGAGTATTCGAATGCCTTCAGCCCGAGAGGTCATGATGACCCCTTGATCAGAAATTTCAATTTTTGAGATATTCGTCTGAGTCATGAGGTGAGAGTATTCAAAGAGCCGGGCATGCAGGCCGTGCATTTTCTGAATATACTCAGCCTTGGCGATTTTTTTCTGCTGATACTGCTGTTTCAATGAATTCAACTCATTCATAAATAACTCTGCACCGCCCGCCTGAACCCGTCCTCGATCGAATAACGAGGACTCCATCCCAGCTCCTGAATTTTGCGGGTATTTGGACTCAACTTGCTAATCGGGCTGGGCAGGTAATTGAGGTTCGGCTCTGGAGCTTTCCAGCGTTCAACCCTGAGTCCACGTTCTGGAAAAAGCTTCACCAGTCGCTCCGCCAGATCCAGCACGCTGGCCTGAGCAGCTTCGTTCCCCACGTTATAAGCCTCCGCATTGGAGCCCTTGAGCCAAATCGTAAAAAATGCGCGGGTAGCATCTGCTAGATAGCAGTAGCTTCGAGTGGCCGTGCCATCGCTCTTCATCACAATATTTCGCTGGGCTACGATATCTGCTACGAAATCAGCAAAAACCCTCCCATCGTCCAAGGCCATTCCGGGGCCATAGACGTGAAACGGACGCATGATTTTGACGGGTACTCGGTATTGATGTCCCCACGAGAGGCACAGGGTTTCTCCCATGCGTTTGCTCTCGGCATAACAAGCCCGTACCTGAAAACAGTCAGTGATCCCGAAGCTTTTTTCATGAAGCGGCTCTCGATCTAAACTCTGTCCATAAATTTCGCTGCTGCTGAAGAATAAAAAGCCTTGCGATTTTTTTTCTCGAGCCAATTCGAGCAGATGATAAGTCCCGATGACATTGGGCATGAGTGTGCCTACGGGATCTTTTCCATAATATTTTGGGCTGGCCTGGCTGGCTGCATGAATCACAAAATCAATGGGACCCGAAAATCGCAAAGGATGGCTCAAACTCTGAGTATCCAATTCAAGATCTTCACGCTCTTGATAATGAGCAAATCGTTTTTGTGCTTTCTCAAGATTTCGAACCAGGCCGATGATCTTGATATTCAAATTCTTCTTTTCGTTCAGGAAAAGCAAAGTCTCCACCAGGTAAGCAGGGAAAAATCCGCTTGCCCCGGTGATCAAAACCGTTTTTCCCGAAAGGTCGTCAAAGTTCAGTGGCTCTCGGGCGATCTCCTCAAGGTCCTGTGTGATGATTTGATTTCTCATGCTGATTTTTCGAATCCGACTTGATCTTGAATGAAGGCTTGAGGTCTACCCAGACTTTGCATGTAAATCTTGCGAATATACTCACCGACAATCCCCAAAGCCAGCAATTGCGCACCGGCAAAGAACGTAATCATGCTTGCCAATGTAGCAACTCCGGAAGGGACTTTGTCTGGGAAGAAAACTTTTACGACAATGATGTACGCAACATAAACAAAGCCCAGAGTTGAGGCGGAGAGGCCTACCAATGACACTAAGCGGAGTGGAACGACTGACATGGATGTCAAGCCGTGGATCGCGTAGCTGATCAGAAAAAGTAAATTGGTGCTACTCTTGCCGCGCAGACGGGGCGCGCGTTCGTAGGGGATCGCTTTTTGCTTGAACCCAATGTGCGCGATAATTCCACGTAGGTAGAGATCATCCTCGTGGTATTTTCCGATCGCATCCAGAACTCGACGCGAAGTAATCCGGAACTCCCCAGCATTTTGAGCCGGAGGAACCTCAGCCAACGTGGTCACGATCTTGTAATAGAACCTGCGCAAATTGCGCATGATCAGGCCTTCGTCGCGTTTCAGAATTTGGCCGTAAACCACGTCATTTCCGGCTTCCCATTCCCTGATAAACACGGGAATTAGGCTGGGTGGATCCTGCAAATCGGCCTGGATGAGAATCGCAGCTTCTCCCTGGGCATGGATCAAACCTTGGTAGATCGCACGAACGGCTCCGATGTTTCTTGAAAAGCGCAGAATTTTTACATTTGGATGTTGGGATGCAAGGTCACAAAGCCGTTGAAACGTTTGATCTTGTGAGCAATTATCAGTGTAAATATGTTCAAAAGTGTATCGGTCCTTAAAGGTCTCCAACTGAGCGCAAATCTCAGCGAAGTGCTGGTTGACGTTGCCTTCTTCGTTGAAGCAAGGTGTGACGATGGAAATTAGCTTTTTGGGCATTTAAAACCGTTATCAAACCTGGTTGGCTGATTCAACCGGGTTCACGATTCATCATTAAATGCTTGAAATACCCCCTATTTTAGGACATGATGGGTACGAAAATGGGCCAAGATTATGTTTTTAGATCTGAAAGCGAAGAAATTGCAGCTTGGCTCTTGAGTAGCGCTAGAAAGCCCTTGCTGATGCGGGGAGCGAGACAGGTTGGGAAATCGACTCTGGTCAGAGAATGTGCGGAACGGTTGGGTTTTCAGCTTGCTGAAATTAATCTTGAGAACCATCTGTCTTTAAAACAACACTTTCTCGAGACTTCGGATACGTCTCTTGTGATTCGCGAAATCGAGGTTTTGACTCAAAAATCAATCCTTCAAAACAAGTCAAAAACTCTGCTTTTCATAGACGAAATCCAAGCTATTCCTGAAGCAATCTCTGCCTTGAGATACCTCTATGAGCAGCACCCAGAACTTCCCGTGGTTGCAGCTGGATCGTTACTTGAGTTTGTTCTCAAAGATATTCCGCATGGAATGCCAGTGGGAAGAATTCAATATTTCTATCTGGGTCCAATTCAATTCAGAGATTATTTAAAAAATTATTCAGAGGATTCTCTTTTAGAGGCAGTCATGGAGGGTTCATTCTCCGCACATGAGAAACTTTTGAAGCGCCTGCGAGAATACTTTATCGTAGGAGGAATGCCAGAGGCAGTTTCTACTTATAAAAAAACACTTTCGCTGAAAGAGGTGGATTTGGTTCACAGCGACCTCATACAAACTTACCAAGATGACTTTGCAAAATATGCTGATGCACGGATATGGGCAAGAATGCAGAAGATTTTGCAGTGGGTGCCTAGAAATGTGGGTAGAAAAGTCATTTTTGCTTCAATTTCTCCTGATGAAGGTTCGCGTGAGATGAGGTTGGCATTGGAGAAGTTGATTCAAGCAAAATTAATCTATCCAGTATGCCATGTGGATGCGAATGGAGTGCCGCTGGCAGCAGAAAAAGATGATCGAGTGTTCAAGCCACTTTTTTTGGATATTGGGATGATGACTAGTCTTTTGGGTTTGCGCTCGACGGGGGCAGCCAACGATCTTCTGTGGGTGAATGAAGGTGCACTCGCTGAACAATTTGTGGGACAACAGCTTTTGTATCGGCACGGTGGCCGAATTCAACCTGAGTTATATTATTGGTTACGAGAAAAAAAACAATCCAATGCGGAAGTAGATTATGTGGTTTCGGAAGGATCCAGGGTGATCCCTATAGAAGTGAAAGCTGGAAAAGCAGGTTCGCTTCGGTCTTTGCATCAGTTGATGATGAGTAGGCCACAAATTCATCAGGCTCTCCGACTCGATACTCGCTTGCCCCATGTTCAAAGGGTAAACTCATATGAGCTCAGATCGCTTCCACTCTATTTTGCAGGTGTTGGGGCAAGGTGGAACCATGGAGAATAGCTTGGCCGATTCACCCCTCTTTGTGGATTTTTCGAGTTTTATTTTTTCGCTCAGTTTTTTCGCTGTTTTTGTGGGGGTCTTAGTTGCCATCCGGATCGGCAGATATCCTGCTGCTATTCGCAAAATGACACGGATCCATTGCGGTTTTGCAGTGATTTACCTGGGAGTTTTTTATTTGTTTTACGGCTGGTCTGAACAGGCAATTTGGCAAATTGTCTTGGGAGAGTACCTATTTTTCTCTTTTTTCTACGCGTTTTTCTTCTTCTTCATAGCCACGATTTCAAGAGGATTTTCTGTGGGAATCATGGCCTGGATGGCAGATCGTGGCGGGAGAGCGCAGCTGAGTCAAATTCGAGAACAAAAAGACATGAAATCTGACCGAATCGACGTCATGGCTCAAATGGGGATAGTGACGTTGAGCGGTCAAAAAGCTCGATTGACCCCTCGAGCAACTCTGATCATTCGGTTGAACGGCTGGATTCATCGGATTTGGTCATTGGAGTACCTGAAATGAAGCTCATTGCCTTGTTTTTTGGTTTTGTTTTTCTGCATATTCTTTTTTTGAAGGTTTTTGGAAAGGCAAAACTCATTCTTAGGTCGTTTTTTTTACTTTCACCTTTTCTCGTCTATTTGGCAGTGAGTGCTTCATTGGTCGATATTTGGGTGCTTTTGTCTTTTTGGATTATGTACATGGTTTCGCTCATTTGCTCGACGAATTCACTGACCTTAAGAATCATGCATGAGATCAGCAAAACACCCGAAGGCGAGTTGTCAGAGCAGGAATTGGAAAGAAAATTCCCGCAAAGGGAAAGCCTCGAAGCAAGGCTTAAGTTAATGCAAAAATCAGGATGGCTGCTCCCGGGCAAGCCAGACGAGATGATTCTGAGTTCGAAGGGGCTCTTGTTGGGTACTTTTGTGAGCCGGATGAGGAAGGTCTTTGCATTTAAGATCGACTGAAATTTATTCAGCGTATAATCGTTAAAAACATAGCTATGCGCTGATTTTAGGCAAAAAGGTTCCGATTCCCGAAGAGGTGCAAAGGTATTTCGATTCGATTCTTTTTGCGACTGAGGCGTTGTTTTAAATCCCCGAATGGCTTCCACATATTGTTCCAATGTTAGTCCGAGTTTTTAAATTGAAGTAGGTTTCTTCTGAAGGAATTTTTGCTGTTTGGTGAAAAATAGATCAGATCATCTATTTTTCACCAAACGGTATTTTTTCTATTTCGTGAAAAATAGAAGAGGCATCGATTTTGTTTGAAGAACTTTTCAGCACCCCCCCTCTCTGGCGCAATTGCAGGTATTTGGGCAATCCGCCTTATTCCGCCTTATGAACCAGAGGGAGCTTTTACCTCGGCCCTTTGAGTCTATTTTTTTTGCTTTTTTCAGATGACCTAAGTGCTCTCTGATGGTTCGCTCTGCTGGTGGTAATTTCAATTTTTTGATGATTTCCCGAAGTGGAAGTTCGCCTGTTTTAGACAAAATAGTAAGCAATTCATTTTGAAGAGCAGGGAGCTCATTGTCGTACTCCACCCGGGGTGAGGCAATTGTAAAAAATCGAACCACTACTGATCCAGCCTCTTCTGCAAATTCGGGTTCAGGTAAGCCAGCTTGGGCGCAAAGTTCAATGATTCTCTGTGTTCCTCTTCCCCAGTTTTCCACTAAACCCCGCTTGTAGAAAACTCCTGCGATCGTTGGATTCCGCGGGGTAGAAGAGTGGTCCTTTTTTAGTTTTTCTACGGATAACCCAAATGGAAGTTTGCCTGTACTCCAGACTTCCAGCCGATGATCGTAAATGGCTAAGCTGATGCTGCCTCCTGGATTGGAGTACTCTCGATGGCAAATAGCGTTGACGACCGCTTCGCGTAAAGCTTCACGCGGGAAAAGAGGCGTGTCAGTCCGCTCAAGTGATGAGATTTTTCCTGCAACCGGAAGATGTCTTTCAATGAAGTTCATGGCTTCGCTCAAAAGTTGAAATGCATTTCCATGGACTTGGCGATGATCCAGGAACTCCGTCTTCGAATCTCCCCTAAATCGTGCAAGTCTGATGACGCACTGGGAATAGTAGGGGGTGAACTTTGTTCCAAAGAGGACGACACTCGCGTGAAGAGGTTTTTCATCTGATAACACCCCTAACCGATTTAAAATATCTCGGACGTCAGGGGTGAGTGTTTCTGGAAGTCGGCCGGCTTCTTTTCCGAGACGACTGGTTCTGAGAATTTCTTCGGGGTCCAAATCCTGAATTTGAATATGTTGGGCAGGCGTAATTTCCCATCGATCACGGGAGTGTGTTTTTTGGATCAAAAGCCCCTGGAAGCTCGTGTTCTGGCGCACGTCAATCAGATTGCGATGGAGCAGGCTAAACCACGTATGCCGACGAGTTGATGGGGCTATTCCCCAAACAAGGATTCAAACGGAATCACCCTGTAAAAAAAAGCATTCAGTGCTTCAATATCCCCTGGGTGGAGTTCTCCCTGATAGACAAGAACGGGCTTGAGTGAGGATCTTTTGGGAAGCTGAAAGACATTCATTTTTTTTAGGACGTCGCGGACGACCTGTTTATGGATGATTTTCTGACACTTGAATTCACAGAGATAAAATACATCCAGGTCTGAATGGATCAAAAGATCGATTTGGCACCCGCCCTTGTTCAATGCTGTTTTGCGTTGGACATAGGGTGCGGAGGAAATCAGTTGGTGATCGGGAATTTCTAGTTTTTTTTGGATCAGCTGTCGATTGGCTAGCAGGAGGTTTTCAAACTGCAAACCCAGAATGGATTCTATTCCTTTGACTTCGCTGAGGGAATGAATGATTTTTCGTAACTGTTCAGCCTGATTATGCGAGCAGTGGCTGAAGCGGTGCACCTAAAA
>CAYILR010000001.1:0-196709 GCA_964364175.1 uncultured Bacteriovoracaceae bacterium | reverse complement strand
CTCCGTCAAAAAATAATCTCAAAAATTTTGACGCGTGACCTCTCCGGGTCACAGACAGGATTTAAATAGTGTACATTTAATTTTAAATCATCGCAATGTGTCAATCGTGACATATTTGAAACGATACAATATTTATGTATGATTAGTGAATGCGCTATTATTTCTATTTCCTATTGGGCTTGTGGGCCCAGCTTTCGTTGGCGCAAACGGATGCTTATCAGAGTTCTTTGAGAGCCCGTGATGCGGTTATTTCTAGGACCAATCGGAAAATCGAAGAAGTGACAAAAAACTATCAGAAAAATTACACGGATTGGCTGATGAAAGGCAAAAAAGGATCTCCTCCCAAGGCAGCGCAGGAGTTCTCAAAAATTTATCAAAAAGACGCATCCGAAAAACAGAGCATTGAAAAATCAATTCGGGAAGAATACGAAAAAAAAACCAAAGCAAAATTCCAAGAAATGAAAATCGACCCATCGCTGTTCACAAAAAAGCCCGACCCTGCCCCTCCTAGTGGACCTGTGATCAAATCTGCAATGTCAGCCGACGAGCTTATGCAAGTGATGAAAGATCGAGGGCTGGCGTTGGGGGGCAGCCCTTCCGAATCCAAAGCCTACGTTGCGCCTGCTGCCGTGCCGAAGCTGCCGGAAGTGGTGGTGGATCCCGGAGTTGTCCCTAGTGAGATTGAGTTCCGAGGTCCATCGAAATAGGCTCGTCTGAGTAACGATCAAAGGTTGTTATTTTTTGAATCACTATTTCATAAAATCTGCTATTATTTGAAATATGGATTCAAGATATTTGAAGCTAAGTAATGAAAACTCTTACATTCTGCTAGGTCCCAGACAAACAGGAAAAACCTATCTAATTCGATCCCTACAAGCTTCCAATTCTTGGATGGTGAATCTGCTGCACCGAAAGACCTATCTGAAATATCTCAAGGCTCCAGGTCTTTTTCGGGACGAAGCGGAGCACCAGGTAAAAAACCAGGGTGTTCAAATTATTTACATCGATGAAATTCAAAAAATCCCGGATCTTTTGGACGAAGTCCACGCCATGATCGAGGAGTGGGGAATCCGTTTTGTTTTGACAGGCTCCAGCGCCAGAAAACTGAAGCGTGGGTCAGCCAATCTTTTGGCAGGAAGAGCGATTTCAAAACGGATGTACCCGCTCATTTACCCCGAAATCCAAAGTGATTTTGAGCAGAAAAAAATTGAATTGGACGGAGTTTTGCAATTTGGAACCCTTCCGGGGGTGTTTTTCAAACCTCCAAAATCAAGACCCGAAATTCTGAGAACCTACGTCGAAACGTATCTCAAAGAAGAGATTCAATCCGAAGGCCTGGTGCGAAGACTTGAGAATTTTGCAAATTTCCTGGACGTGGCGGCTCAATCCTTCGGAGAAGTAGTGAATTATTCAAAAATTGGAAAAGATTGCCAGCAATCCCCGAGGACTACTCAAAATTATTTCGAGATCCTGGAAGACACTCTGGTGGGTTATCTTTTGCGGCCATGGTCGCAAAGCCAACGGAAGCAGCTTTCGACGCATCCAAAATTCTATTTTTTCGATAATGGAGTGACGTGTGCTTTGCTATCCAGGCTGGTGGATCCGCTGGATCCTCCGTTGCGCGGGAGATTATTTGAGCAATGGTTGATCAATGAGGTTAGAGCCAGAACGGACTATGACCAAAGAGATGTCACACTAACGTTTTGGAGAACGCAGGACGGAAAAGAGGAGGTCGATTTGATTGCGTCCCGTGGGAGCACTCCTCTTTTTGCGGCAGAGATCAAGTCGTTTGCCACTTTGCACGCGGACCACTTCAAGAGTTTGCAATCATTTCGTGAGGAATTTCCGCAGCTGCCGCTTTACCTGATTTATACAGGGGATCAGCCCTACAACAAGGATTCCATTCAGGTCGTACCTTGGCGATATTTTTTGGAGAAGGTGGTTACACGGTATTAGGTGGTCTTCAGGTATTAACACCCTAGTCTTCGATTTTAAGTCCATCGATTTGGGCATTGTGGAATCCTTTGTCCAAGGTCAAAAGGGGGACGTTCCAGACCAAGGCTGTGGCAGCGATGATTGCATCCCCCAAACCCAGTCCTTTGTGGTTCACTAGAATCTTGGCTGCTGTTTGAAAAATTTTTTGATTCGTTTCTAACCATGGAAACCGAGACAGTTTTTCTTCGAAAAAAGCAAATTCGTCCTTTTTCTTAAAGCCGCTCAAGAACTCGGTATAAACTTGCCCACAAATAGCGGCCTCATTTTCGCCAACCAGAGCCCAAACCCGCTCACCGATAGGGACTGTTTTTTTTCGATAGAGTTGAATCCAAACGCTGGTGTCAATCAGTACCATGTGCTTAGGGCCATCTAGTTTTACGTCTCTCGCTTTTTATTTTTTTCATCGAGTGAGGGGTTTTTTTGGAATAAAGCATCTCGAGCATTTCAAGACGCTTCTGAAGATCGATGTATTTCTTAAGAGATACTACGATCGCCTCACTGTATTTTGAAATACCGCTGACTTCCATGACTTCTTTCAATAGCTCTTGCGGGATGGTGATGGTTGTTCTCATATGCACATTCTATCAAAAGTAGATGCATCTGTCTAAAAAATTTGCATACAGCCCTGAACTGTAATTGGTTTTGACTCGGTTCATTTTGCCGCTTACTCTTGAGGCAGAGGGAAATTCAAACGAATGAGCGGCAGCGTCGGGCGATGGAAGCAGCGATTTTGTGGTGTTGTTTTGTGTGTGAGTTTCGTTGCCAATCTGACGACGCAGGTAGCTTGGGCGGGGGGTGGCCCTCATTTTAACTCCTGCAAACCTTGGTGTGATGCGTACAATTTTTACGTCGGGCTTCCGGGCGGTGGAGGCAGTGGGAAAAGAGATGGCAACCAATCTGCTTTTCTCGGAGCACAAATCGATCACGACCACCCGGAGCTTGGACTAGCAAGTGGGTCAAGCGGTGGACCGAGCGGCTTTGGTCTATCGAGTGGCAGACCTGCGTCGGTTGCAGCATGCCACAGTGCTTGTCCGAGTCCAACGCCCGATCGGAGCCCTGATCCGGGAACGGCCTGCAATCATCGCTGCGACGATCTCAGTAATATTGCAGGCGGAGAGGGCGAGGCTTGTAACAGCAAGCTGGTGAGTTATACACAGATTGGCCCACATTGTGAGGCAGTACGGCTGGCGGACATGGCCATGGGGATTCAGGCAAAGGCGATTGCTTTGTACACGACTGCTGCTGCGGTTTGCGGATCGGCTTGTGCGGCTTACCATAACAGAAACGTCACCCTAAGTGCAGAAGCAGCGGCAGCTAACGCTACTCTTGTTGAATCAACAGTTTGGTGCACAGCCACAAACATGGGGGGCCCAATGTCTTCAACTTGTTCGGCAGCTTGTGCAAAGGCAGTGAAAGCCACAACACATGCTGACACGCTAGCAAACAAAGCTGCTGCTACAAGTGTAACTCCGGATGCAGACACTACAGCAACCCTTACAGTTTCAGACGCCGTGGCAGCTGCAACCGCTTGGAAGGCGGCAAGTGTAGCATGGGGACTCGCCAATACCGCCTGCGCTGGTGGAGTCACGGGGCCTGTCGCACACTCTACAGCGGTAGCTGATGGATGGGCGGCGGCTGCTACGTCAGGTACTTTGTACAATATGCTCCGTTATTCCTGTGTTGGCGTTGAAGTGGTTGCAGGCCTAAACGATTTTGCGTCCTTTAGAAATATGAAGGATGCGGGCCAAAAATCCACAGAAACCGTCATGACAGGATTAGGAGCTGCAGCGGCGACGGGAGGTGCTTTGTTTGTTGGCGCGGTATCAAGTCCCAATTTCATCGCCACCTGCGGCCTCACCGCCATGAGTGTCGCCATCGCAGCCCAACGCTACTACAGCTTCAGCGAAGCTCAAAAAACTGCCAAAAAAAGCTGCGGCGAGGTCAAAGAAAACATCACACAAAATTACACCAAACTCGTCGGCCTCAGCTGCGCTCCACCCATGCCTTCCCCAGGCGTCAGCGCACCACCGCCCGCATCTCTCCCGGGAGGAACCGGAGCAGGAACCCGTGGATCTACAGCAAGACGACAAGGCTCAACTCCCGGTGGTCCTGCAGCAGATGAAGGAGAAGACCTCGATCTTGAATCCCCCGAAATGATGTCAGCCACCGCGGGCGACGACGTCGCACCTGCTCTGAATCGAGGCGGCTTAGACAAGGGCGCCAAAGAACTCGGACTCGATCCGCGCGCAATCGCCAACCAAATCGCTGCCGGTGCAACTCCATCGTCTATCTTGGGCGGACTGTCAGGCCCGGGTGGAGCTAGCCTCGGATTAGGCGAAGCCATGAAATCCATGGAAGACCTGGCCGCAAGTGGTGGCCTCTTCCAAGATAGCTACGTCGCAGGCACAAGCTATTCAGGCGGTGGTGGCGGCGCACGTTTAGGCGGCGCCAAAGCTCCTGCATTCTCGATGGCCTCCAAGCAGGGCGCGGCCAAGCCAGGCGAGATCGCATTCGGCGCACCAGGAAAACCTGAGTACGATCCCAACGATATTTGGCACATGGGATACAAGGGCAGCATCTTCAGCCTGATTACGCGCAAACTCGAGACCAAGCGCAAAGCGGTCTACGAACTGGAGTATTCAATCCCCTGGAACAAAGCCATGGCCACGAATCCCAACGCTGGCTTGGCCCCCCCAACCGGCCCACAAAAACTCACCCGTCCCGGGACGGGTACGCCCGACAACCCAGCGAAATAATGAAAATAACCATTACCCTACCGGATGAACTGATTGAGGAAACTCGAAAAATCACTGGACTCAAATCCATAAGTGATGTTGCTTCGCTCGGGCTGAGAGAGTTTTTGAAGTCTAGAAAACGTCTTGAACTTTTGAATCATATATTTGAGTATCCAACGCCTCACAGCTTTAAAAAGATCAAGAAAGATCGTCGGCGTTGAAAAACGTTCTAGTTAAATTTGGTAGTATCGCTGCGAAATCCAGCTTTCGTGACTGGATTTTATAAATTTCTAGAATATATCAAATAACTCTATTTATTTTTTGATTGGGGGCGTTGTTGCAGGAGCTGTGGTAGCGGGAGCAGCCGGATTCGTCGGCGCATCGCGCTTGGGGATCACGGTCTTGAGGTTGCTGCCGGCGTAGAAGGTGTTGGCGGGAATTGCCCACTCGAGTTGATCTACCCGCTCACGTGTGCGATCGATACGGATCGAGATGAGATCAAAGATACTGCCCTGCCAGTAGGGGTGCAACCAATCCTGGCCGAGATCCAATTGGTCCAGCTTGGAGCGCAATTGCGCGGCTTGGAATATGGCTTCTTTGACATAGGCATATCCGGCTGGGCCGTCGGGAATTTTCATTCCAAAGGTGAGGTTTTTCATGTTGATGGGAGCTGGACCTTTTCCACCCCCCGTGTAGTTGGTTCCTTGAACATTGCCTGAGAAAAATTTGCCTTTGTTCGCAAGATCATCGATTTGTTTTACGACATCTGCAAACTGAGGTTTCGCACTATCAGGCAAGCCCTGAATGCCTTGCGCCAGCAGCACTTCGCCTACGCTTGCGCCAGCAGCCATCCTATTTGCTAAATCGTCCATGTTGATGCCGAGTTTTTGAGTCTCGGCACCTACTTTTTTGAGGCCGTCATAGTTTGCAAATTTGTCCATTCCTCCGGCCATGGCTGCTTGAGCAATCATATCATCGGAAACCATATCCTCGTCCGGTCCAGGTGAAGCTCCCGCGCCACCGCCGCCCCCACTCGTGCCGGAGGTAGAACCACGTGGCCCTAGAGTGGCTGCCCGACCCCCTGCCAATGATAATCCTGCTTGAGTTCCACTCATCGAAGGTGAAGGGCTCGGGCTTGCGCAAAGGCTGGGGTCAACACCCGTCGCTTGCATCGCGGTCATCATGGATTGGTGGATTTTGTTGCAATTAGAAGATATTATTTTTTTTTCTTTTTGAACGTTAGAATTTTTCATGCCAGTGATAGCGGAATAGATACCAAATGGCCAGCAGGGGGAAATCCCTCCCCCGCCTAGCGCCATTCCTCCGACCACCCCAGCGGTTACCCCTCCTGCTACTGTTGTGATGCTATTCATAGCCGAAAGTTTGTCCAGAGACTGTTTTGTCTCAACAGTGAGTTCCTGAAGGCCTACGATGTCGCGAGCAGCAGCAACACCCCCTGCTGCCAAGCATGCCACGTCAGCAGCAGCAGCCAGTGTTCCACACAAAAGTGGGCCGCCCGGACTCATTAAACATGTATACAGTGCGCACGCTACCCCACAAGTAGCAGCAGCAGCAGCCCAAACCTTGACCACTCGTTCGTTGATCTTGACTGCCTTCTCAGTTAAATAAATCGCCTCACAAGCTGGTCCTGTCTGCGCATAGCTGATCGGAAACTTAAACGCACCACAGCTCCCTGTCCCAATACCAGGAATCCCACTCGACGATGCTGCTGGAGAAGGGGAGGATGACGGGGACGGGGACTGACTGATTTGCTGGTCCAGCAGAGCACCCGTGAGGCTAAACCCACCTATCTGACCAGCACCCGCAAGTTCGGATGCAATAAAATACGGCGCGCACTCACCTCCGCATGCCTTCGTCGATTTCGCAAACCCCACAGTAGGAGCCATCACCAACGAAACCACCAGCCCAGCAGCAATCCAAGCACGAGTCTGTGTCACACTCTAATGATATCTGCGTTCCGCAAAATGTCCCGCGTATTTTTGAAGCCAATCCACCATAATTTTTATATTGAATCCCTATGATGAGCGACACTCTCACCCTCCAAATCACCGACCTCGCCCGCAGCGGCGCGGGCGTCGCACGCGATCCCGATGGACGTGTCATCTTCGTCCCCAAAACCGCGCCCGGTGACCAAGTCACAGCACGCATCCGATTCCAAGACAAACGCTATGCCGAGGCCGAACTGATCGAGATCCTCACCCCATCTCCACAGCGCATCACCCCTCCCTGCCCCGTATTTGACCGCTGCGGCGGATGCGAGTGGCAGCACCTGGACTATGCCTATCAATGGAAAATCAAATCCCAGGGAGTCAGGCATGCACTCGAACGCGTAGAAATTGATCCCACCACGGTCCCTCACTGGGACGAACTCCCCGCCGAGCAAATCTGGAACTACCGCAATCGCATCCAGCTCAGAGGCGAAGGAAATCAAATCGGATTTTTCGCGCCCCGAAGCCACACCCTCATCCCGATTGAGGAATGCAAAATCGCACGTCCAGAAATCAACGAACAAATTTCTCGCTTGCGCGAAGAAGGCTCGCAAAAACCCCGCGAATACAAAGTCGAGATCGAAGTCCTGCCCAATCACAAAACCCGCGCAACTTGGAACTCCCGCCACGGGGCTGCAGGATTCCGTCAAATCCATGACGAGCAAAATGCGAAACTCCAGAAATGGATCGCCACCCATATTCAACCCGCCGACATCCTCTATGATCTTTACGGTGGCAGCGGAAATCTGAGTCTGGCACTCGCCTCTTGCTTCCAACAAGTCCACTGCGTCGATGTGGGCTCTCCCGCCATCCGACCCGAAGGCACACCGGATAACCTTCGCTTCCACCGCGCACCGATCCTGCCCTGGCTTATGCATCACCTCAACACACAAAAAAAACCAGGCACACCCACCGTATCGTCAGCGACTGCAATTCTCGATCCCCCCCGCGAAGGACTCGGCACTCCGGGAGATTTCCAAAAAATCGAGAAGGACCTGCGCGCTCTTCACGTCACCCAAGTCATCGCCGTCGGCTGCGACCCCGACTCATGGGCCCGCGATCTTTCACGATGGCTGAAAAAAAGCTGGCAGCTTCAGCGCATCGCCGTCTTAGATTTCTTCCCTCAGACTCATCACGTCGAAGCAGCCGCGGTTCTCACTCGAATTTCTTAACTTCTGACTGTTTTGCAGACTATTTGTTCGCTTATTGACGCCAAAACCAAGATTTTGACTCTATTTTCGTAAAAAAACCCTGAAATTTCCCGTATTTTGTTGATAACTTTAATGTCGGTGTTCAAAAGTCCATGTTAAAGCATACTTTATTCAATAAAAACAATAAGTTATAAATTGTTGATAACTCGGTGAATGCGTGTTGATAACTCGTGATTCGAAGCACGGAATTTGACCTAGTGCGACGCTGGGGGGGGAACTGTCTTAGGTAGAGGCTTCTGACCTTCGAATGGATCATGGGACTTTTCGTCACTATTTTCGGACAAATACAGCGTGTCACCCGAAGCAAACTGGATCAAAGACTTGGCCTCGTGCAAAGGTTTCGCGCCCCGACTGTTGTAATTGTAGGTCATCTGGTCAGTCAAAGACGTCTGGAATCTCAAAGCTTTCGCAGCCCGCAGAACCAAAACCTTGTCCTTGCGCAAAATAAACTTCATGGGAGGACGATCATCCACACTGTATCTCACCCACACATCGTCCTGTGCTTTGAAAATCACTTTGTACACAATCTCAGCGGATTTCAAATGAACACCCGAATTGAGCGGATCCGGCTTTTCTGCGCCTGGGCTCGGAGATGGAGTCACCACAACCGGCTCCGCTACCTTGGGCGAAGCTTTCGGAGAAGCCTTGGGTTTGGGTTCCTCTGGCTCGGGCGCTTCTTCCGAGGGGGAAGGAGAAGGCTGCACCACCTGCGATTGCTTGAGTCGATCGCCATGGCCGCGTCGATGCTTGAAGGACGGTTTCACAATCGCTAAAACAACCCCGCCCACTAAAACAAACGCACCCAGAATCAACCACAGCATCAACTGCTGATTGCCCTCGCCTTCTTTTCTTTCGAAGGCATACCCGCTCAGACCTTTTTCACGATCCGGACGCTCTTTGCATTTTTGGTCAATAAACTCTTTGTATTGAAGCAAGATCTCACGCGGGTTGAGTTCCAAAAATCTTGCGTACGAAATAATAAACCCACGAATAAAAGGTTTCGCAGGCAGATGTTGATACTCGTCTTTTTCTAAATATTGGAGAACGCGTACTGCAATTTTGGTCTCCGAAGACACTTGATCTAAGCTAATCCCCTTTTTTTCTCTCTCCTGCCTCAAAAACTCACCGAGTGTTGATTGGTTGTTGGGTTCAGGTGTCATGCGTTAGGGTAAAGATTTCAACCGATCTATGGCCTGCTCTGCCACTTTTGTATTGGGGAAGTTCTGACGGATGTCTAAGAATATTTTTCTCGCACGATCGTAGTTACGGCTTCTCTCATAGGCAACTCCCAGGGCAAAATGCGCATCCGCAAAACCTCCGCAGAATTTCTGCGTGGCTTTCTCGTATTCTTGAATTGCGTTTCGCAGGTGTCCATCCTTCAGCTGCAAATGACCGCGATAGTAGTAAGCGATGCAAGTTGCACCCGGCGCTTCTTCGATCGCTTTATCCAGATGTTGCAAAGCCGAAGAATATTTTGCGGTACGATAATAAAGAATTCCAAGATTGGTATCTGCCTTAAAAGCTTCTCGATTAAAATTGTCTTTCGACGCTTGCAAGAGTGGGGCTTCTGCCTCGGCGTATTGTCCGATGTCGATCAGGAATTTTCCCAAAGTATTGTTGGCTTGCGAATAATCCGGCTTGAGCAAAACCGCTTTTCTCGCAGCGGCCAGTGCTTTGTCATTTTCTTTTTTCATGGAGTAAGCAAGAGCGCGAGAATGATGGAGTTCAGGAAGATTCGGAGCAAGCCGCTCAGCTTTTGCAAGGTTTTCTAACGCACCGATTGCATCGCCTTCGACGATTGCACCATTCGCCACCTCAACATAAAGCCGACCCCGTTCATCTAACGTCATCTCTTTTTCTTTGGATATAAAGGATGCACAGCTCCACAGCCCAAGCGCGCAAAAAACTAACAAAACAATCTGAATTCCATTTCGCATTGCCATACCTCTAATATTTAAGGGTAAAAGGCATTTGGTCCAGTGTCAAATCACCAAGTCGCCACCCGGAAGCTCAATACCGCAGCAATCAGCACGATCAAGTTGGGAATTTGCATCGACACAATCGGCGGCAAATACCCCTTTTGCGCCAATACCGTCGACATGAGCAATAAGCCCCAATAAACCATCAAAACTAGAAAAGCGACCAGCGCGGCCCCGCTCCTGACCGCCCGAGTTCTGACGGTTCCAAACCCAATTCCCAAAAAAACAAATAAAAATGGAACCAGCATATAGGAGTATCTGCGCCAATATTCTGCCTCTAATTCCAAGCGTTCTGGCGTTTTTGGAGATAGCGAAGCGATTTTCTGTTTGAGCTCCTCGTAAGGATACATTCGAGGTTTGACCGTGGCCCCGTCGTTTCCCTCGGCAACTTTCAGAAAGAGTTTGTACTCTCCAAAATCGATTTTTTGATAAGCTCCTGTCGTTAAATCACTGCTGTGGATGTTTCCATCATAGAGCTTGAGCATGATGGCCGCACCCAGCTCTGACTCGGTCTTCAAAGAAATGATTTCGCCCATCTTGGCCACGACCACCAGCGGCTGCTTGGCTTCGCGCTCATCGAATAGAAAAACTTTCTCCATCCGATTGGTTTCGACATCGACTTTGTCTGCGTAAAGAAGCAGATCAAAAAAGCCCGAAGTGAACGTCCCTTCGTGAATCGAAGTCACCACTTTGGTATTGCTGACTTTAATCAAAAGCCGCTTGAATTCCCGCTCACCGCTCGGCACCCATTCCAAATTCAAAGCCGCCGATAAAATCGCCACAATCACTGCGACGAAAAGCGCAGGCACCGTCAGGCGATAAATGCTCACCCCGTTCGCTTTCATCGCCACAAGCTCGCTGTCCGCCGAAAATCGGCCAAATGAAATCAGGATGCTGATCAAAAACGCAACAGGCAGTGCCGTGGGCAAAAAAGACAAAGTCAAAAGGCCGATCATCTTGATCAAAACCCGCCCCGCTACACCGTGGATAATGAAAAATTCGGCCAAGCGCAGTGCTTGAAACATCAAAAACACGAATACGAAAAACGTCACTCCTCCCAGAAGGGGGCCGAGGATTTCTAGCAGGATGTAGCGATCCAGGATTTTGGGTTTGAAACGTCTCAGTAGGGTGTTTAGCATCAATAGGCGTTCTTGTTGATGAACCCTTTCCACAGAGTCATGAACATGATTTTCCAATCCATCCAATAGGACCAGTTGCGAATATAATACAGATCACACTCAATTCGCTGATCGAGCGAAGTGTTGCCACGCCACCCGTTGATTTGTGCCCAACCCGTGATCCCGGCTTTGACCTTGTGTCGCAACATATAGTGCGGCACTTCGGTCCGAAATTTTTCCACGAAAATGGGACGCTCGGGCCTAGGTCCGACCAACGACATCTCCCCTTTGAAAACATTCCAGAACTGAGGAATTTCATCCAAACTCGTCGAACGCAGAAAAGTTCCAATCGGAGTCCGCCGAGCATCCTCAGAACTCGCCCAAACCGGGCCTGTTTGCTTCTCCGCATCTGCGATCATCGTTCGAAATTTGATCATCCGAAACAGACGCCCATCCATCCCCATTCGTTCTTGCTCGAAAAAAACCGGCCCGCGTGAGGTCAACTTCACCAAAAGAGCTAAGAGCAAAAACACGGGTGACAGCAACAGCAACGCGATCCCAGCCACCAAAACATCCGTCGTCCGCTTTGCAACAAATCCCCAACCTTCCAGCGGACTGTCGTTCAACCGAACTACGGGTATCCCATCAAAATCCTCAATCTCACATCCCAGAGTCACATACTCAAAAACATCGGGAATCAGTTGAATATCCACTGTCTCATCTTTGAGGAGTTCCAGAAGCGTGTCTGCTTGCATGGATTGTCGCCTCGGCAACGCAATGACCACCAAATCCACCGAGTGCTGTTTTAAAACAGCCACCATCTGCGCGTAAGTCCCCAAAACGGGCTGCTTTTCAAACGTACTTTCCTGCGCGGTCTCTGACATCAAAACCCCGACGACTCGCATCCCCAGCTCCGGAAAACGATTCACTCGATAAATCACTCCGCGTGCAGCCGAACCATCCCCCACCACCAATACTTTTTGTTGCTGATAACCTCGACGTCGAACTTCCCTGAGCGTGTTCCGGACCACGAGCCTAGACGCAACCAATAAAATTCCAGATAAGATGCCGAAGTAAACTACGACACCTCGCGAATATTTGTACTCGCTAAAAAGATAAGTCAGCGTAATAAAAACCAAAAGCGCTGTACCATGAGCGCGAATGACCGCGTGGGCTTCGTGCGTCCGGCGCAACATTCGAGTGCTTTGATATACTCCCATCGCTGAAAAAATGAGAACCCAGAGCACCACCACCAGAGGCGTCAACGCTGAGTAAGTAGAAAATTCCGGAAAGCCTTTCGTGATGGGAACCAGCGGCAAAGTAAAGCGAAGCCAATAGGAAAGCAGCCAAACTGCACCCACCAAAACCGCGTCCGAGACGCGAAACAAACCTCCGACAAAACGATGATAGCGCTTCAACATGGTACCTACCTATGTTAACTGATCCTCTACATTGTAGAAAGAATATCCCTATGAATATCTACCCTAATTTGGAAGCTCATTCTCAAACCGGCAACCGTGACACTGCATGCGATACCGATCTTGTTTTGGTTTTTCAGGATGCGCATAAAAAACCCCTGATGGCATCCCACACGGGGCTTTACGCCGAATCTCTGGAAAAGTTAAGCAAATCTGATTCCTTCACAGCCGCTTGCGGTGCCACTCAATTCGTCCGCTTCGGTGGTCAATCCCCGGTAGAAAACGTGCTTTTCTTGGGCGTGGGACCCGCCGGAGAATTGACGGAGGAAAAACTGCGCAGCGCAGGTGGCCAAGCCTATCAGAAATTGAAATCAGAAAAATGTAAATGCGTCGCTGTTCAATTGAACTCTGTGGTGGGAGTCAAAGGCGCAAAAACTAATGTATCTCCCGAAAAAACCATCCGCACTTTGGCCGAAGGACTGAGCCTGGGTGCGTATGAATTCACCAAGTACAAAACCTTGGATCAACCCACCGCAAGTGCTGCCAAGAAAAAACTCGATTTTTGCTTCATCACTGCCAACAAGTCTTTGAAGGCTCAAGCCGAAAAACAGCTGGCTGAGGTTTCCAGCGCCGCTGAAACACTGAGTATTACTCGTAACTGGTCAAATGAACCCTCCAACATCGGCACACCCGAATTTTACGCCAATGAGGCAAAGAAATTTTCTAAGCAGTATGGATTGAAATGTCGTGTTTTGAATTTGAAAGATTGCCGCAGGGAAAAAATGAATCTTTTCTTGTCCGTCGGACAAGGCTCGTCTCGTGAAGGCTGTGTAGTGGTAGTGGAATACACACCAAAAGCCGCAAAAAAAGCAAAAAAACTGGCTCTCGTCGGCAAAGGCGTGACTTTTGACAGTGGCGGGATTTCGATCAAACCCTCTTTGAAAATGGAAGACATGAAACATGACATGACCGGTGCCGCCACCGTTTTTGGAGCCATTGCACTGGCTGCAAAGTGGAAATGCCCCAATCAAATTGTGGCCATCATGGCGTTCACCGAAAACATGCCCGACGCGAGCGCCACTCAGCCCGGCAACATCGTCACTGCTCGGAATGGGAAAACAGTAGAAATTCTCAACACAGATGCCGAAGGCCGTTTGGTTCTCGCTGACGCGCTCGACTTCGCACACGAATTCAAACCCGACGCGATCATCAACATCGCCACTCTGACAGGAGCTTGCTCCATCGCGCTGGGCCGCCTCTGCTGTGCGGTTTTGGGAAATGATGAATCACTCATTGCTTCACTTCGTAAAGCAGGAGAAAAAAATGGCGAGCGCATGTGGCAGCTGCCTCTTTTTGATGAGTATCTTGAAGATATGAAATCGCCGGTGGCTGATCTGAGAAACGTCGCCAATGATTCTCTGGGTGGAACCATCCGAGGAGGAATTTTTCTCAAGCAGTTTATTCGCAAAGGCATGAAATGGGCTCACCTGGACATTGCATCCACTGCGTATGATGTTCCGTTGTACAGTTATATCCCTAAAAAAGGAGCATCTGGGTTCTATGTGCGCACCCTGGCGCAATATGCATGTGACTTCTAGAGTTCTTTGGATCACTGCAATATTAAATTTTGCGGCCACACCGGTTTTTGCAAAATCTACAGGCAGCTCGCCGATCACTCAAGAGCCCAACATTTTCGTAGGACTAGGAGCCTACATTCCGACATTTTCAAAACTCTCGACCAATCGCAAATCTGAGATCGCTCGCTACAAAACTCCATTTTTCATCCCGGTTGTGGTCAGCGGTCGTTTCTTCGACAATGGTTGGCTTGCATTTTCGCCTTCGATTTTTCACACTCTGATCTCTGGGAGGGATGCAGATAAAGGCGCTACGCTTGCTTACTCTCGAATTCAAGCCCTAGCGGTCACTCGCTTCCTACCTCTCGACTTGAGGCTGGGCACAGGTTCATTACTCTACTGGGCATTCGGAAACGGGGGGAAAATCGTCCTCGACAATGGCAACTCGACCTCCACGTTTCACGCTCCCGCCTATATTTCTAGCACCACGCAGTTTTATCTGGTTGCTGGAATCGGCAAAGTTCTGGGACCTATTGCGCTGGATGTAGAGGGGATGCTGAGCAATGCCCTTTCCAAAACCAGAAAAAACTATTCACTGTTTTTTTCCATCTCTGTAGGAGTTTATTAGATGATCACCTACTTGCTTCTCACAGGATTTCTGGCCCTGCTGTCTGAACCAGCCCAGGCTTATACCCTCAACGGAACATCTGGGCTCGTCGGATGGTCTCAAAACACTCTGCTGATCGACTACAACCCGACAGGCTGTACGATTTCTGAGGAAACACTGACCCAAGCCATCGATACGGCTGCCAACATCTGGAACACGATTCCTACCAGCCGCCTAACTATCAAAAGAGGAAACAAGGTCACCACCACTCCTCACGGGCTA
Organism: uncultured Bacteriovoracaceae bacterium; assembly: GCA_964364175.1. Lineage (GTDB taxonomy): Bacteria > Bdellovibrionota > UBA1018 > UBA1018 > UBA1018 > CAYILR01. The sequence goes on along the minus strand of CAYILR010000001.1, from coordinate 181,781 downwards.
ATGGTCCCCATCGATGATCCCTCTGCCGAAAAACCGATCAATACCCCCACCATTGTTTGCGACACTCAGTTTTCAACCACTTTAGGAACCAACACCAACTCGATCCCAGCTGCAACCTGGACGGATGGCGAAGGGTATCAGCTCAATTACGCCTTTATTGTTTTGAATGCAGAAGCCAGCAAGGGGGCGAATATGAAAAATCTGAGTGCTACCCAAGTCAACATCGTGCTTGCACACGAAATCGGCCACGCCCTGGGACTGGGACACACTGCCGATTCATCTGCATTGATGTATTTTAGTTCGACCCACAAAGAACACTTAGCGCTCTCGCAAGACGACATGGACGGAGTCACTTATCTTTACCCTCGACGAGAACTGATCAACACGAAACCCTTGGGCTGCGCGACGATTTCGTCCTCATCTGGCCCACCAGACTTTCCAAGCTCACTGAGTGGGATGATTAGTTTAGCTTTTTTATTTATTTTGGCTTGGGTTGTCGCCCATGTTAAGCGTCCTTTTCGAAAAGCAGGTATTTTATGAAAACAAAATTCAAAATCGAAACAGCAGATCAATTTGACGGTCAAACCGTCACGCTACAGGGCTGGGTTTACAACAAACGCAGCTCGGGCAAAGTAAAATTCCTGACTGTTCGAGATGGTTCGGGGCTCATGCAGGGCGTTTTCGTCAAAGGACAATGCACCGATCAAGCCTGGGATGATTTCGAAAAACTGACTCAGGAATCTTCATTAGCGGTCATCGGACAACTCCGCAAAGAGCCGCGTTCGCCCGCTGGCTACGAACTCCAAGTTCAAAGCTTGGAAATCTATCAAATCGCCGAGCCTTTTCCGATTTCTCCCAAAGAACATGGGGTCGAGTTCCTCATGGAAAATCGGCACCTGTGGATTCGGAGCCAGAAGCAATGGGCTGCATTGCGCGTCCGTGCAGAAATCATCCGCAGCATCCAGGAATTTTTTGATCAAAATGGATTCACTCGATTTGATGCCCCGATTTTGACCCCGAGTTCTTGTGAGGGCACATCGACGCTCTTTTCCACACCTTATTTTGATGAGAAGGCCTACCTGACTCAATCTGGGCAATTGTATGGTGAGACGGGAGCGATGGCGTTTGGGAAGGTCTATGTTTTTGGCCCCACGTTTCGTGCTGAAAAATCCAAAACCCGCAAGCACCTGACTGAGTTTTGGATGATCGAACCCGAAGTTGCTTTCGCCGATATCAACGATGCGATGGAATTAGGCGAGCAATTTATTGAACACATCATGCAAAGTGTACTGAGTAGGCGTGCGAAGGAACTCAAAATTCTGGAGCGCGATGTGAGCGAATTGGAAAAAATCCGCGCACCCTTTCCCAGAATCAGCTACGACGAGGCCCTCAAGGTTTTAGAAAAGCGTGGAGTTCCTATTCCCTGGGGTGAAGATTTCGGTGCTCCTCACGAGACTGCGCTGGGAGAAGAATTTGGAAAACCTGTTTTCGTTCATCACATGCCCTCGCAAATCAAAGCGTTTTATTTCAAGCAATCCGACACGGTGGGAGGCCCAGGCGTCACCGGAAATGGAAAATATGCCCTGGGCTGTGACCTGATTGCTCCTTTTGGATACGGAGAAATCATCGGTGGCGGTCAGCGCGAAGAAAACACAGAGACTCTGAAACGCAGAATCCGCGAACACGAGTTGGATGAAAAAGACTACAGTTGGTACCTGGATTTGAGACGCTACGGTTCGGTCCCTCATTCGGGATTTGGATTGGGACTGGAGCGAACGGTGGCGTGGATTACGGGCGTCGAGCATATTCGTGAAACGATCCCCTATCCTCGGATGCTCAATACCCTGAGACCCTGAGTCACCCATGAGTTTTGATTTGAACATTGTTCTCTATGAACCCGAAATTCCACAAAACACTGGAACCATCGGGAGGCTTTGCTTAGGGACTGGTTCCACACTCCACCTCATCGAACCCCTGGGATTCGATATCTCGGACAAAAGCGTCAAACGAGCAGGGCTAGACTATTGGGAGCATTTGAAAATCGTCAGACACGCTTCTTGGGAAGCATTTTTGCAATCCATCCCGCAAGGTGCTCCACTGATTCTGATTGAAACACGCTCCGGAAAAACGATTTACGAACACAGTTTTGAGCGCGGCAGTTACATCGTTTTCGGAAAAGAAACTTCAGGACTCCCAGACTGGATCATCGATTCCTATGCCCTACAAACCTTCTGCGTCCCCATGTACGACGCAAGAATCCGCTCCCTCAATCTGTCCAACTGCACGGGCATCGTGGTCTACGAAGCCATCCGGCAACTCACCCCCCAAAAAGGTGTCCGACACCTTTTTGGGGGGTGCGAGGCATCGCCTTGCAAGGGACACCTTTTTCTATTTTTTCGCAGGATCGGTGCTGATATTCAATGCTGCATCCAAATCAGCAGCGACATTAGCGTCCACATCACCTGGCTTGGGTTCAACGATCTCAGATGCAGGCTCATCCTCATCGGAGGTGGCCTTGCCGCCAAATTCGCGATTCAGGCGGCGGATCGTATCATTTGCTTTTCGCAATCTCTCTGCCACCGCGGCCATGATGGTTTTGAGATAATCTGGGATTTGTGAATAAATTTTATCTAATTTTTCAAAACCAATTTCGAGCACTTCCACTTCGGTCATCGCTATCGCGGTTGCGCTCCGTGGCCGTCTGTCGAAAAAAGACAACTCGCCCAGGACTTCATTCGTATAAACCTTCGCAATTTCGACGCTGCCACTGCTTCCGCTTTTGTTCTTGCCCTTGCGAATGGAAACCGTACCTTTACGCACCAGGTACATACAATCTGAGGGATCATTTTCACAAAAAATCTGTTCCCCAGCTAGAAAAGTTCGAACGGCAGGATCCATGTCCTTTTAGTCTATCCTTTTTGAAAATAAATTCAAACGGAGAAACTTCTGTCGAAATTCCCAGCCCAACAACAAGACCCCAATGAACTCACACGTCAGTGTAAAAATATTCAATGTTGCATCCGCATGCTCATGCATGCTTTTGAACGGCATGACGCCAAACTGCAACCCCTGGAAAGGGAACACCACCGCCAAAAAAATGGAGGATTGCACGCCACTTGGAACCAAAACCCAATCAGAGACCCCATCCAAAAGCAAATGAGTTACCATCCCCACTGCAATGGCTATGCAGAGCCGATTCTTCCAAGCTAAACCCAGCGCCAAAAGCAAAACCGGCAACAATCCAACGTGCCCCAAAGTCCTTGAACCACTGATTAAACCCAAAGATGCACCTGTTTTCCCAGTGGCCAGGCACAAAATATAGTAGAGCGGTTTATCCAAAAGGTCCGGCAGAAGAGTGCCCAAAAGCAGCCATGGCGTCGCAAGCTTCTTTGAGAACGGGCTGGCTATTTTTTTGCCGATCCCCAAATGTCCAAAAACAAACATATTCCTCAATTCTCCAGGGAATCCATTATCGACGAACCCAACGATTTAGTCCATCCAGTTCTTCAGCGCAGGCCGGTCACAACGACTTTGCCAAAAATCTGCCGATTTTCGAGCAAATCAAGAGCATTCGGGTATTTTTCAAAGGGAAGTTCTCGATCCACGACTACTTTGAGCTTCCCTTGGGCAATTAAATCCACAACTTCCATTAAATCCGCTTTGCTACCCATCGTGGAGCCATGGATGCTGAGATTCTTGAAAAAAATGAGTTTCAAATTAATCGCAACCTCCGCACCACTCGTCGCGCCACAAGTCACTAATCTTCCCCCTCGAACCAGGGCTTTGAGACTATCGTTCAACGTGTCTGATCCAACGTGATCAACCACCACATCCACTCCTTTTTTGTGATATTGAGGAGTGATCTTTTTCAATTCTTGAATAAAATTTGAATCGCGATAATTGATAACATGATCCGCACCCAACGCTTTGACCTTGGCTGCTTTCTCCGCACTGCCCACAGTCGTAATCACAACTGCTCCCAGGGTTTTCGCCATTTGAATCGCAGCCACTGAAACACCGCTGCCCCCCGCATGAATCAGAATCAATTCTCCAGGTCGGAGATTCACTTTGCGAGTCAGCATCGACCAAGCCGTCACATACGGAACCGGCAACGCAGCGGCCTCGGCTGCAGTCATCGATGACGGACGCGGAATCAAATTGCTGACTGGAACAATGACATATTCCGCTGCTCCGCCATCTTGAGTTTCCCCCAGAATTCCAAACTCAGCGCAGAGGAACTGGTTTCCCGAAAGACACGCTTCACAACGATCACAAGACAGCGCTGAATTCACGATAACGGGAGAACCTTTTTTTAAATCGGATTTTTGTAATGCAGCCTCAGCACCCGCTCCGAACGAATCAATTTCACCAGAAACATCGCACCCAGGAATCATCGGCAGTGGAAATTTGTGGCCAGGAACCCCTTTTCGAACCCAAACATCCAGGTGATTCACTCCGATTGCTTGAACACGAATTCGCACTTGCATTGGTCCCGGCTCGGGTGTCGGCGCCTCAGTGAGCTTCAAGACCTCCGGACCGCCATGCTTTTCGATCCGCCAGGCCTTCATCGATTTTTCAGCCTTTTTTCGATCGTCCGAGCAATCGCGCCGCTCGAAATTCCATGCTTCTCATAAAGCTCTACAGGCTCACCACTCTCCCCGAATGTATCCTGCACTCCCAGCTTCACCAGAGGCGGATGTCGATCGAGCTCCGCAAACACTTCAGCCACGCAACTTCCCAATCCACCAATCACAGAATGATCTTCAACCGTCACAAACAAAGGAGCTTTTTTGGATAGCGCAACTGTCATTTCATGATCAAAGGGCTTCAAAGAATGCGCGTTCCAAACAGCCGCATAAATGCCTTTTGCCGCAAGCTGCTCCGAAGCCTGAACTGCCTCAGCTACAGCTGCACCCGTAGCAAGAATCACAACATCCGTTCGTCCGCCCGAAACTCCGCGGATTTCCATCAACTTGCCCGGTTTAAAAACTACGCCCGCAGGAAACAAATTCGGCAAATTCTGACGCGTCAAACGAACATAGGCTGGTCCCACATGGTCCTTCACCAGATAATCCATCAGGCATTCCGTCTCGCGTGCATCCATCGGCTGAAAAACACCCATCTGAGGCAATGCCCGCATCAACGAAATATCTTCCAACCCCATCTGGCTATGCCCATCGTCGCCGATCCCAATCCCAGCATGTGTTCCAATCATCCGAACATTGGCCTGCGCATATGCCACGCTGAGACGGATAATATCGTAGCGACCCGTGAGAAAAGCTCCAAAACTACAGAGAAATGGAATTTTTCCCATGAAAGCCAAACCCGCTGCGGTTCCCACCATATTGGATTCGGCAATTCCCATTTCAAAAAATCTCTGAGGAAATTTCTTCGCAAAAATTTCTGACTTGGTCGACTTCGACAAATCTGCATCCAGAACAACGATCTCAGAATGGGATTCGCCCAATCGAGCCAGAGATTCACCAAACGCTTGCCGTGTTGCCTTCGCGCTCATTTGCCACCTCGGATCTCAGCAATGGCCCGTTGAGCTTCTTCTGCCTTCGGAACCACTCCATGCCACTCGATTTTTCCTTCCATGAAAGAAACTCCCTTGCCCTTGACTGTTCTCGCCAAAATAAATACGGGCTTCTGAGCTCCCGACTCATGCAGGCGTTTAAATTCACCATATGCTTTTTGAATTTGATCAAAATCATGCCCGTTGATCTCAATGACATGCCATCCGAAACTTCGCCATTTATCAGCGAGAGGTTCAAGCGGCATCACCTCTTGAGTCGGACCGTCGATCTGCCCACCATTGCAATCCAAAATCGCGCAAAGATTGGAGAGCTTGAACTTGGAGGCTGACATGGCTGCCTCCCAAATTTGGCCTTCCTGAATCTCGCCGTCTCCCAGCAAGCAATAAATCCGTGCTGGACTACCATCCATGCGAGCACCTAGCGCCATTCCCTGCGCCACCGACAAACCCTGTCCCAAAGATCCCGTGGACGCTTCAACAATCGGCAACCGAACTCGGTCCGGATGCCCCTGCAAGCGACTGCCGGTTTTGCGCAATGTCTGCAGCTCCTCAACTGGGATGAATCCCTTTTTTGCCAAAATCGCATAGAGCGCTGGAACTCCGTGCCCCTTGGACAGGACAAATCGATCCCGATCTGGCTTGAGCGCCGTTGGAGAATCCGCGCCCCTCATTTCTCCAAACCAGAGCACCGTCAATAAATCGATGGCAGAAAGGCTGCCCCCGGGATGCCCCGACTTGGCCTCCGTCAACATTTCGATGATCCAAACACGAAACTCGCGGGCCAACTCAGCAAATGATTGAGAATTCATAGTTGTTCCCCTCTTACATCAATCTTGTTAGACTTTGAAGGAAGATGACTCAGAAATGGTGGGTACTAGCTGCGGTAGCGTGTGGGACCTACATGGCCACACTTGACGCCAGCATCGTAAATATCGCGCTGCCGACCTTAACCCGCGAGTTTGATACAGAGATCACTCGCATTAAATGGGTCGTCATCAGCTACCTTTTATCCCTGATTTGCCTAACTCTACCCTTTGGCCGCCTATCTGATTATCTCGGAAGAAGAAGAGTCTTTATCAGTGGTTACGTCGTTTTCACTCTCGGATCTCTGCTTTGCGGCATTTCTCCCACCCTTCCAGCACTCCTCGGCGCACGTGCACTCCAAGGGGTAGGGGCCTCGATGCTCATGTCGAACGGACCTGCCATTATCACCTCAGCATTTCCCGTTGGAAAACGGGGAGCAGCTTTGGGAGTTCTCTCCATGATTGTCAGCTTGGGATTACTGAGCGGCCCAAGCTTAGGTGGATTATTGCTCGCGCACGCGCGATGGAATGTTTTATTTTTAATCAATATCCCCATCGGATTGTTGGGTATTTTCTTGGCCTATCGTTTTATTCCCTCCCATACTCGACCCGAATCTCTGGGACCCTCCTTTGATTGGTTGGGTGTTGGTCTCCAGGCCGCTTTGCTTTTGACCTTTATTGCAGCGGTCGAATCCCCACAGATCGCATTCCCAGGAATGGGATCTCTGCCGATCCCCAGATTCGTGATCGGTGCGGTCAGTTTCTTGCTTTTCATTTTCCTCATTCGCGTTGAACTCAAAGCCCAATCGCCTATCCTCGACCTTTCACTTTTTAAAATTCCCCTGTTTCGACTGGCCAATCTGGCCAGCTTTTTCTGTTTCGTGTCCTTTTCTAGCGCGATGATTTTGATGCCCTTTTTTCTGGAAGGAGTCCTGGGATTGACCTCGGATCAAACAGGAATTCTGCTCACTGCCAACCCCATTGCTGTTTTGGTGACAGCTCCCATCAGCGGGAAATTATCAGATCGAATTGGATCCACCGGCCTGAGTGCTGTGGGCGCGCTCCTGGGCACCGTTGCAATTGCTGCACTTGCAGGAATGTTTGGAGCAGGTCTCAACGCAAGCATTTCAAAAACACAAATTCTTGTAGCGCTGGCCTGCATGGGAGCAGCCACTGGAATTTTTCAATCTCCCAACAATAATTCCATCATGAGCGCCGTGCCTGGAGAAAAACTCAGCAGCGCTTCCGCTTTGCTAGCAACCGTCAGGAACATGGGCATGGTCACAGGCACAGGTGTGGCCACGGGGCTTCTGGCGTGGCGATATGAACTCACGATGGATCACATCGAGTCGTTTCATTATGTGCTGTATGTCGCAGCACTATTCGGGCTGGGAGCCTTTTTATCCTGCCTACTGAAAATTAAAAAAAATGGTCTGGAAACCTAAGGAAAAAGAACTCTCGCAGGAAGAGGCCGTTGCGCTGGCGAAAAACGACCTGAAGCCTTATTGGCATAGCAGCCCCCCTCTCTTTATTGCAATCCAAACAGACAACGGAACTCATAATATTTATCCTTTGAATGATGAATTTGAAAAAAAAGACTGGGTGATCCTGGTTCTCGACCTCATGAGCTATAATGGGGAGAACGCGCTTTCTCAGCTCATTGAACAACAGCGACGCTATGCCGCTTTGGGAATCAATTTTCTTGCGGTACTGACAGCTCCCTATGAATTTCTAAAAAAACGATCCCTTCTAGAAATTCTGCTTCAACAGCTCCACTTGCCTTATATTTGTGTTTTGGACAGCGACAACGCGATTAAGTCTGCTCTTCAGATTCAAGAATTTCCGGATTACATCCTACTCACTCAAGGCAAGATCCTTGAGAGAAGCGCGGGAGTTAATGCTGCTTATCATTTTGAAAAAATGATTCAAAAATTTGTCCGTACGAACGAACACGGCCTTCCCCTTCTCCCTTTGTACCAAACTGAGACTCCACCGCTCTTGGACACCGGCTCGTACGAATTCCCTCGGGACGCAGAGCACGCCAACATCGTGCTCAAAGGACGCTGGAAAAAAGAAAAGGAGTGGATCGAAACCGACGACTCCGATGCGCAAATCCAATTCAAAGCAATGACACCTTTCGTTGCTCTTGTGGCCGGGCCCGCGAAAGAATTATTGGAACTCGAAAGTGCGCGCATCGCAATCGAGATCAATGAAGCACCCATCATCGATTTGTTTTCTGGAAAAAATATCGAATTTGATGAAGAAGGAAGAACTGTAGTTCGATGCCTTCATCCTGGATTTTTTCATATTCTGAAAGATCTCACTGTTGATTTAAAAACCATCCATCTGTTTTTTCCCATTGCAAAACGAATTCCTGTCCGCATTTATTCCATTAAATTTTCTGAACCTCAAAAGATCGAGAATTCAGGTGAGCCTGCTTCAGGTTCCTCTTAAATTCAGCGGGTTTAATTCTACTCAGAGCTGTTTTTTTGATCCTTGCACGATAATCTTCGTGGGATTCAGCAGTGAGATCCACCCATGTATCAGGAAAGCTCTGCTCTGCTGGAAGCAAGTCCGTTTTTGAAATTTTGAGATTAAATGGACACACCTCCTGGCAAATATCACAGCCCGCAACCCAGTTCCCCATTCGCTTGAGCTGTTTTTCTTCAATAGAAAATTCTCCCCTTTTTTCTAGCGTGAGATAACTGATGCATTTTGTGGAATCGAGCTCATGCGGTTTCACGAAAGCTTTTGTCGGACATCCCTCCAAGCACCGAGAGCAGTTGCCGCAAAAATCTGGCAACGGCTGCACAGGCTGACCCGACTCTTGATTGAGGAAAACCGTGCCCAAGAGTAAATAACTCCCCAGCTTGGGATGAATCAGCAGAGTGTTTTTTCCAATCCAACCGAGTCCACAGAGATAGGCCCAGGTTCTTTCCAGAACTGCACTCGTATCCACGCAGATTTTCCATTTCAAATCGTGCGTGGCGATGGATTGAAGCACTGATTCAAGTTGATCAGCAATGACTGTGTGATAATCTCCTCCGCGCAAATATCTGGCATATCGAACACCTTCTTCTGGGTTGACGGATCCCAGCGGAGCGCTGGGATATCGCAATACAACTGACAAGACGCTTTTCACTTCTGGAAATACTAGTTTTGGATTTGCTCTTCGATCCCTCCCACGCTTCAAATATTCCATCTCGCCTGCGTGCCCTTGCGATAGCCATGCATCGTAATGACGAACACTTTGCTGAAAAATCGAATCGGGATCTTGGAGTTGAGATTCAATGTCGACTATCCCTGCCAAATCAAATCCACCGATTTGGTGGCAGGCTTGAATCAAGTCAGACGACCAACTCATCTGGGTGTGTCCTAGTGTCGATGCGACGCGGACAACGTGCGCTCAGAAGGAGTTTCCACTCGCATACCGGGTTGTGCAGTGCTGGTTTGCCGAGCGTGTGGGTTTTTCGAAACCCAACCTGTCATACGCCCGACCAGGTCGTGCGGCATGGCCTCGGTGATTTCTACTTCGATCAAATCACCTGGCGCAAGCTGGGCATCATCTAGCAGGTCATTGATCAAGACGTGACCATCGATTTCTTGGGCCTGAACTGGCATTCGACCTTGAAGCAAGAGCTCTGTTTCTTCGCTTGGACCCTCGACCATCACGATGGTTTTCTGGCCCACGTATTTTTCGTTCCGCTCAAGTGATTGCTTTTGCAAAAGCTCGATCAAACCACGCAAACGACGCCTTTTTGTTGAAGGATGAATTTGCTCGCCCATCTCCGCTGCTTGGGTTCCCTCTTCTCGCGAGTACTGAAAAACTCCCACATGATCGAGGCTCAACGCAGTCAAATCATTGCAAAGCTGCTGATATTCCTCTTCGGTTTCTCCGGGGAATCCGACAATGATCGAAGTCCTGAAAACAACTCCTGGAATTTTCGCACGAAGTTTTTCAATGAGCGGGAAAAGCTTTTCTCGAGTCAAACGACGATTCATGCTTTTCAAAACACGATCGTTCGTGTGCTGAATCGGCATATCCAAGTATTTTACGATTTTTGGTTCGCGAGCGATGATTTCCACCAACTCATCAGAAAACTGGTCTGGATAAACATAGTGCAATCGAATCCACTCCACACCTTCGATTTTACAAAGCTCGGGAAGAAGCGTTTCTAAGCTTTCCTTATACTTTCCTTCCATTCCATATTCTGTCAAATCCTGCGCCACCAGATTTAACTCGCGAATTCCCTGTGCTGCCATTTGCTTGGCTTCCGCAACCAGAGACTCCACAGTACGAGAACGAACATTTCCACGAAGTTTTGGAATGATGCAAAAAGCACATCGACGATTGCAGCCTTCAGAAATTTTCAGATATCCAGTATAAGTAGCGCCCGTCAAAATCCGCGGATCTTTTTCGGTGTGAATAAAAGCAGGCTGATCCACATAAGAACGCTTCGGCATCGGATCGCCCACTTCCAACGCACGGCTTCGCTCGTTCAAGAGCTCAGTCACTCGGTGGTACTGGCCAGTTCCGATGAACATATCTACTTCAGGAAGCTTTGTTTCTAGATCTTTTGAGTAGCGTTGCGACAGGCAGCCTGAAGCTACCAGAACTTTGCATTTTCCGGTTTCCTTGTAGTCTGCCATTTCCAAAATAGTATCGATCGATTCTTTTTTGGACGCTTCAATGAAGGAGCAAGTATTGACGATGATGACTTCAGCTGATTCAGGATTTTGTGTGACAGTGTAGCGATCTTTTTCGAGCACGCCCAACATCACCTGCGAGTCGACCAGATTTTTTGGGCATCCTAGACTGACAAAGTAAACGGGGCTTTTTTGTGAGGTACTGCTATTCATTTTTAATCCCGAAAATTTCCAAATTGCATGGGCACTTTCAGCACGTCTTGGCGACTTTTCAGCTCTGCGATCGCTGCCTGCAAATCATCCCGATTTTTTCCACTGACTCGAACCTTTTCGTCTTGGATTTGTGCCTGGACTTTCAGTTTGCTTTCTTTCAAAGCACCGATAATTTCTTTGGCTTTTTCTTTCGAGATTCCTGCTTGAATTCCAATCACTTGACGAGCGCTGCTGCCGAAAGCTTCCTCGACGTCTTTGTATTCCAACGAAAGAAGAGAAACCCCACGTTTCACAAATTTACCCTGCAAAACATCATTCAATGATTCTAGTTTACCGTCTTCGCTGCACCAGAGAGTGACCGTTTTTTCTTTGAGATCCAGTTTGACTTCGGTCTTCACGCCTTTGAAATCAAAGCGTTGGGCGATTTCCTTGGTCACCTGTTGAACGGCGTTTTCCACTTCGTGCCAATTGACTTCGGATGAGACATCAAATGAGGGCATAATTGCAGACTATTTCGCATTCTTTACGAAATTAGTCAATTGAAAATTTCCCTTTGCGTTATGTAATAATTTCCTGTATTTTCGCGCACATGAAACTGAAACATACATTTTGTATAGGCATATTTTCAATTTTGATCTCATTCACCGCTCAAGCCTGGGAAAACCACACCGCTCTCACCGCTGCAGCCGTCCGAAATCTCCCAGAAATTATCGACTCCGAATCACCCCAAGTCGAATCTTTGGAATCATTTCTTCAAGCTGAAAAAAACGGACTCGCGACTCTGCTTGAAACCCAAGAATCTTTTGCTCAATCGCGCATTCCTACTTATCCCACACTTCCCAGTGCTCTCAAATTTACCAACGCATCCGGCACTGATGCAGAACTCAAGACCCGTTTCCTTCACGCACTCCGAGTGAACCCAAATTCCAAAACTGCTTTGTATCGTTATCTCGTCCCAGGCGCACCTACTCCGACCGAGCCATCCATGGCAATCACCGATGTGACTTTGGTATTGGGTGCATTCCGCGGCGAATCCCCTTTTGTGGCTCTTCGTGAAGGGGATCGAGCCAGAGCTGCTGACGTCGTTGCTTCGGCTGCGGACGAGCCAGATTATGGATTGGATATCGGCCTTTGGAGCGACAACAAAACAGACTTCGGAAAAGCCTACGCCTTCGGCGAGCAACCCTTCGGTGATCCCACTCAAGAATTCGGAACTCAGGCTCCGTTTCACATGGGCTTTTATCACGAGGCCAAAATTATCTACGCTGCTGCTGGATTTCTGAAACGCACCTATCCTGAACTCAGAATTTATCAATTTCTATCACTGGCACAATACGCCTTTAGAACTGGCCACGACTACTGGGGTTGGAGATTCACTGGGTGGGCATTGCACTACATCCAAGATTTGACTCAACCCTATCACGCACGCGTTTTGCCCGGTGTCAGTACACTCAAAATGCTTTGGATCAATATTTTAGACAAAGTTGGATTTCACTCATTCAAAAACAACCGAATCACTTTAGTCGCGAATCGCCACTTGTCTCTGGAGAATTTTGAAATGCATGCTCTGGTTCGAGCCATGACTGCACATGACGATGACTCGGCACTCGTCCGGACTTTGAGCGATGCCAGCGGCGATTGGAGCGCGCCCAACCTCGAAGCTTTTGCCTTCGAAGATATTCGTGATCGAATTTCAGCTGAATCCACACGATGGTGTTCCATGACTGATCGAGCACTGAGAAAAAATCTTCCGAGAGAGTATGTCTATAATCCGGATTATCACTTTGGCGTCAACGATCCAGAAGTCAACCTGCTTCAGATTCTCGAAGACTCGGGTAAAATGGAAGAGATCCAAAATCTTCAAAATCTTTTATTGCAGGTAATGAAGCAAGTCGGCCCCGAGACTCGTCGGTTTATTCGTACTGCGGTATATCAAAAGTGAGCAGGAGCGAACTTTCCCGACTGTACATCAGTACAGTCCCGTAGCAGGATGCGGAGGGAAGGGGGAGCACATGCTTCGGACTGCTTCGCAACTGACTCTGTTGATTTTATTTTACTCGTTTCCACTCCACGCCTGGGACAATCACGCACGCATCACTGCACATGCCATCCGTGATCTACCCAAAATTCGAGAAGCAAAACCCATTCGAGCCGAAAGTCTGGATTCCTTCGTCCAAGCCGAAACCAAAAGACTTACCCTGCTTCTCAACGAACAAGAAAAATTCGCTCGAGATTTTATTTCCAAATATCCACCTAGGCCCGACGCTCTTCAGTTTCCCCAAGCCTCGTTCCTCCAAGCTCTGCGTGTCAATCCACAGCCAAAATTCTCTTTTTCAGTACCCAATGAGGACGCTCTGGTCTCCCCACAGGACGTTCTCACCACAGCCACCGATGAACCCGATGATGGAATGGATATCGGGCTTTGGGAGGATAATGGCACTGACCTGGGGAAGCTTTATGGATTCGGATCCCAACCCTTCGGGAATCCGGCTTTATCATTCGGAACTCAAGCTCCATTCCACATGGGTTTTTATCATGAGTCGGGGATTATTTATTCCGCTGCACCCTTTTTGAAACGCTGCCTGCCTGAGTTCAGAATTTATCAATACCTCTCACTCGCCCGATTCGCGTTCCGCTCGGGTCACCCTTATTGGGGATGGAGATTTACGGGATGGGGACTACATTACGTTCAGGATCTCACCCAGCCCTACCATGCCCGGGTCCTGCCCGGAGTCGGTACAATCAAAATGCTCGCCATCAATGCTCTGGATATGCTTGGCTTTCACAGCTTCAAAAACAATCGCATTCAGCTCGTGTCCAATCGGCATTTGGCGCTGGAAAATCTCCAGGCTCAGCTCCCTCTTGAGGACGCGCCTTCTTCAGATTCCAAACAACCCGATTTTGAGTTAGGGCGAGTCCGCTCCGTGATTACAGCAGAATCTGTGTCCTTTTCTAATGAAGTGGACAAAGTCCTGCGACAAAATATTCCAAAAAAATTCATTGACGATCCTACCTATGTTTTTGGAGTGACAGAGCCAGGAGTCAACTTAGTTCAAATTCTCAAGGAGTCCCACCAGGACAAATCATTACAAAATATAGAAAATACCCTACACCGCGTGATGGTCCAAATCGGCCCTGAATCAAGAAGGTTCTTGCGTAGTGCGGCATCTATCGACTAAACAATTCCCTTACGAACGGAGATATCAATGGGTTTCGCTTGTGGAATCGTAGGACTACCAAACGTCGGGAAATCGACTATTTTCAACGCTCTGACTTCTGCAAAAGCAGAAGCAGCCAACTATCCTTTCTGCACCATCGATCCCAATACGGGTATCGTGAAAGTTCCTGATCCCAGGCTCGCAGACATTGCCCGCTACATTCCACCCGACAAGCTGATTCCCACCACGATGACCTTTGTCGACATCGCAGGTTTGGTCAAAGGCGCATCCAAGGGCGAAGGACTCGGCAACCAGTTCCTCGGCCACATTCGCGAAACCCAGGCCATCGTTCACGTCGTTCGCTGCTTTGATGACCCCAACATTATTCACGTCGATGGATCGGTGAATCCCACTCGAGATATTTCTGTCATCGACATGGAATTGATTTTTGCTGATCTCGATACCGTGAATAAAAGATTCAACGCTACACAGAAGGCAGCAAAAACAGGGACGGACAAGAAGGCTGGCGCTGTCATTGGAGTTTTGGAACCCATCAAAAACGCACTCGAATCCGGCAAGCCAGTTCGATCCCTCAAACTCAGCGCAGAAGACCTGGCACTCGTTCACGACTTCCACTTAATCACCGCCAAAAAAGTCATGTACGTCGCCAATGTCGACGAAGCCACTGCCTCAGCTCCTTTTGAAAACCCCTGGGTCAAAGAAGTCGCCGCTCTCGCAGAAAAAGAAGGCAGCAAAGTCATCCCCATCTGCGGAAAAATCGAATCCGAAATCGCAGAGCTTGAAGAATCTGAGAAAGAAGCCTTCCTCAAAGATATGGGAATGGAAGAACCCGGCCTCAGCCGTGTGATTCGCGCTGGGTATGAGCTGCTCGGCTTGCAAACCTATTTCACCGCCGGAAAAGTCGAAGTTCGTGCATGGACGATCCACAAAGGCGACAAAGCGCCACAAGCCGCTGGAGTCATCCACACTGATTTCGAAAAAGGATTCATCAAAGCCGAAGTCTATCACTACAACGATCTGATGAAGCACAAGAGCGAATCTGCGATCAAGGACGCTGGTCTACTCCGCCTCGAAGGCAAAGACTACGTCGTCAAAGATGGTGATGTGATGCATTTTAGATTCGCTGTATAAATAAACTAATCGGTTACTGCGGCAGCTTCCAGAGCTCGACCTCGGTATATACGGCTATGTCCGTACCATTAGATCCCATCCCAACGGCTCCCCATCCATTTATTGCCACTGTCGTTTGAACATAGCATTGGAGGGACAGAGTTTTTGATCCTGACAACGTAAATTGACCCGACACGAAAGTTGCAAAACCATCGGCACCCAAGTTGCTTTGTCCAATGATCACTGAAGTTGCATCGGTGATATTTCGAAGTCTGCAATTGGCTCGATTGACGCCGTAGAACGGTAAACGTGAGGCAATTCTGTATTTACCAGCAGGCAAAGTAAAATAACAATTTCCGGTGCCAGCGCCCCCATCAGGAACGTTTGCACTACCCAAATTACAACCACCTCCAGCGCCGCCAGAAAAAGATATGCCGATCTCATCAGTAACTAAAGTTGTTAATAGGCGATCATAGTAAGCTCCAGCTGTAGCGGTTCCCGCCTGCACCGTGGTCGCTTCTTGATCCTGAATGTATGCATACTGTGTAGTTGCCTTGGCTCCGAGCGCAATCTCTGTCGGCACCAAAGCCCAAGTCCCTGCGGCGACCTGATTGCTCTGGATGCGAGCGATGAGCCGAATCGGTACATTGGCTCGCGCTGTAGCCGAGTAGAGAGTCAATCCACTAGCCGCAGCACAACCGGCAATCGCGGTAGTGGATTGTAGAGAACCTTCATCAAAGAGTGTGGACCCAGAAACTGCCAACTCGACTGTGCCTGCGTTATCTATGGCATACAGATAGAGATATCCATTCTGAGCACTGGAGTGGCCTAAAGTACAACCACTGGGGGCTGTGACTGAAAGTGCTGCTGCAATAAACCTTTTATTAAATGAACCTGATGTAGCAGTCGCACTTCTAAATGTAATTCCAATCCGATCTGTTGCCGTCGCGTCTGTCGTGGCTTTAGTTTTCATTGCAAGTGTGAGCGCGTTGGCCGCCACAGATCCAGTCACAGTCAAATTCTGCAAATCCGAAGTTTGATCCAAGGCGACCCAGCTCGGGGTCGTACTAATATTTTGAAGGATCTGGCCTTCTGTTCCTGCCGCTAACTTAGTAACCTCGATGGCTGCCGCAGCTGCAATGTGCGCATTGGTCACGGAACTGCTGGCCAATTTTGCTGCTGTTACGTTGCTGTCGAGAATCTTCACCGTCGTTACAGAATCAGACGCCAAAGAGGCAGCTGCGAGTGTTGCAGGAGCCCACTTGCTAGCGACCGCCGTATCGTAGACCAAAACTTTGGCTGTGGTCGGAGCTCCAGAATCAACGTTTGTGCCTTGAATGGCGGTCGCATCCGCAGCACCCACGACTGAAATCGGAGTCCATTTAGAGTTTGCAGAACTCCATCCTAGGACTTGGTTATTGGTAATCGAGGATAAAGCACTCGTATCAATAGCCTGACCTCCTAAATAAGAATCTGAATAAGATTTGGTGGAGGCGTGAAGACTAGAAGAAGGAGCTCCAGAAAGAACCAGTGCTCCACTCATCGTTCCACCAGCTAAAGGTAAATAAGCCTGGGATAATTTGGCCGGAGTCACAGCTCCATCTTTGATTGTAGGATTTGGATAAGTTCCCGTGAGATCTCCGCCCGCAACACCTGCAGCGTCTGTTGCAGGATCCGGAGCATTGTCATCAATCGCAGGACGGCACGCCCCGACGAGGCTAGTGATCAATAAAAGGTATAAATACACGTACCGCATATATAATTGCCTAACTAGATACTATTCTACCCCCCCCCGTTTTTATTCAATGTGTCACAAATGACTATTTTTAAGCTGTATATTGGGGATTCGCAGAGCCATAGAAAATCATTGATTTGTCTAACTATATGCATTACATTTAGTCTTACATTGGGGTAATGCCATGAAAAATGTGAATATCAGGGATTTGACTCATAATTTTGCACTCTACATGAATCTTGTTAAATCAGGCGAGCGGCTGGTGATCATGGAGAGGAATAAACCCATTGCGGATATCTACCCACACAATGAAAATGTAAAAATTCCAGCCTGGAAGCGAAAAATAGACAAAATAAGCCTCACTGGAGAACCACTCAGCGCAACTGTGATCAAGAGCCGAAAAGAATAGTCTGGAAATAACCGAATGCGAGCTTTCATTGATACATCAGCACTTGTGAAAAAATATATTCAAGAGGCAGGAGCCGAGCAATTCGAAGAATTTTTGAAATCCATTTCAGAAATTGCCGTAGCACCCACTTATTGGATTGAATTCAACTCCGCCGTCCATAAACGGCTTCTTTCGAAACATCTGACCCGAAAAAATTCGGACCATATTTTGACCGAAGGAAAAAAAGATCTCATTTTTTTCCACACTGTGATTTGGAACGACTCCCTCGAACAAGAGGCGCTCAAATTGATTGAAAAATATTCGATCCGAACATTGGATGCCATTCAGCTGGCCTCTGGCGTTCTCTCAGAATCGGATTTTTTTGTGACTTCCGACCGGAAGCTTCTTTCGTACGCCAAAAAGGAAGTCAAGCAAGCTGTCCTGATTTCGAGTGAATAAACACGAAATTTGACCTTGAAAAATCAGCGCTTTTAGCCAATTTTGTGGGATGTCCATTCAACTCAACCCCGATCAAAAATCCGCGCTAAAAATTCTCAATCGATCCGAAAATGTTTTCGTCACAGGTGCCGCAGGAAGTGGCAAAAGCTTTCTCATGCGCGAATTCCTCAAGGATCGAAGTATTCCTATTCTGGCTAGCACCGGTGCTGCAGCTATTTTGGTCGGTGGACGTACGTTTCACAGCTTTTTTGGTTTAGGCATCATGGAAGGTGGAGTCACCAAAACCGTCGAAAGAGCTCTCGCAAACAAACGCCTAGTCAAACGCCTCAAAAAAACAGACGCCGTCATCATCGACGAGATCTCCATGATCTCTGGTCCGACCCTCAGTACAGCAGAACAAATCGCGCGCAAAGCACGCGGCAACTCGACCCCTTGGGGCGGAATGCGAATCATCGCCGTGGGGGACTTTGCACAATTGCCACCTGTAAATCCATTTTCTAAAACCAAGGAATGGGCCTTCCTGGACGATGTTTGGAGCGCAAGTGAATTTACTCCCGTGGTTTTGCGCGAGCCGATGCGGACCAGCGATCCAGAGTACTTGCAAGCCCTCAACGAAATCCGGATGGGGCAGCTGACCGAACGTGTCACTCAGTTTTTAAATCGTCCACACCAAGCAAAAGCCACTGACGAGCTGACCTGCCTTTTCCCGCTTCGCGACCCCGTCGAAAATTACAATTTGCAGCGACTCGCTGAAATCAACGATCCTCTCCAGAGCTTCGAGACCACCTATGACGGCGAAGAAAAAGACATCGAGACTTTCAGAAAACATTCGCCCGTGGCTGATGTGATTCAGCTCAAAAAAAATGCACTCGTCATGCTCCGACAAAATGATCCCGAAGGCCGCTGGGTCAATGGAAGCACAGGTACTATCGAAAAAATCTCGGACGAAAAACTGGAGATCCGACTTCATTCGGGATGGAATAAAGATTCCATCATCGAATTGCCAAAAACCGAATTCACACTTCTGAACGCCGAGGGCGAACCCGTCGTCATAGCAACCAACTTCCCGGTAAGCCTGGCTTGGGCAATGACGATTCACAAAGCTCAAGGAGCCACGCTCGATCAAGTCCGAGTGGATTTGCGAAGAATCTGGGAACCCGGCCAAGCCTATGTGGCCCTCAGTCGCGCACGCGATCCACGCCGACTTTTTGTGGAAGGATGGAGTCCTTCAGCGATTTTTGCTGATCCCCAAGTGGCTCAGTTTCACTCGGATTTGTGAGACACCCAAAACGCATCCACTCCGACAAATGGTTTGTCCTTGAATCGCAGCGCTGTATACCAATAGTAATTTCGCAGAATTGACCAAACATACTCTCGCGTCTCGCGATAGGTAATCGACTCGACAAACTCTGTCATTCCCCACTCAGGCTTCATGGTCTTGATCCAGCGTTCCGCTGCATACGGACCCGCATTATAGCCAGCCAGTGCCATGGCAGTATTCCCATGAAATCGATCCAGGAGATTTTTCAGGAATTTCACACCCAATTTCAGATTCGTTTCTGGATCCGATAAACGAGCTATATTGAGCGTTCCATCCACCTCAACTGCTGTCGCAGGCATCATTTGCATCCACCCACTCGCACCCTTTCCAGAAACGGCGCGTGCATTGAAACCTGATTCCTGTTTGATCAAACTCAAAACCAAAACCGGATCTACCCCTTCTGCTAGAGCGGCCTTTTGAATCGCATCCCATCCTTCCAAAGGAAAAATCAGCTCGAGAATCTTAGGCTGATAAACAACCGGCTCGCTCCTCTGCAAAAGTTCTGACAAAGCTCCAAACGCCAACCAGTGATTGGAAACTTGGTTTTGCAAGGTTGCCAAATAAACTAAGTATTCAGTGAGGTCAGATCCCGAGGCCTTCACATCTTCGAGTTCGCGTGAAGCAAACTCAGTCGCACCTGAAGAAATCAATCCCTCACCTCGGGTCAGACGTACTAACTCCCTGGGCGATAAACCTGGCGTACGCACCACAGATGCAACAGCAGGAGGTTTCTGAGCCGCAACCCAGTCCATGGGTTTCTTGTCAATTTTCAATCCCGCCAAGAGTCCATAATTCCCCAAAACATTTTCTTGAAATACAGACTCGTAGTCCTTCAACCAAAATTTCGCACGATTCCGGTGCACGCTTCTCGGGAAGTCTTCCAAAAATTTCTTGAGCGCCGATTTGCCATCCGATTCGTGATCGGACAAAAACATTGCAACCGCTTCATCAATAGCCTTCTGATCGGGTTCGGCCTCTCTGTAGGGCTGACTGAAACGAGAATACGAAGGGGGCTTGATCAGTTCGATGGGTCTTTTTGCAAACGCATCCAAGATCGCTTTGCTTTCTGATGCGCTTTTCGGGAACTGACCGAGCAGCTTCCTCGTCCAAGCCTCACAAAGATCGTCTTTTTTAATGGCGCAGAGTTTTGCAAAACGATTCAATTTCTCGGGCGTTAGAGCGAAAATTCCGCCAGGCGCACCTTCCAACCATTGAAGTGCCAGGTAATAACTCTTCAAGTTCCGCTGCGAGTCTGCAATCGCCCAATGAAAAAGCCCCAGATATTCTTGCACGCGCTTAATCAATGGCGAATCCGGAAACCGGTCTCGAAGTTGCAGAGAATACTGGATGCCTTTTTCAGCATCCTGCGCTGCACCTTTCCAGTCTTTTTTTGCACTATTAGCATCTACAGCTCTGAGGCGGCTTTGAAGCAAAGCAAAAAGTGCATAGTCTCCCCATTCCGTATCTCTCATCAGCGGCACAGCAATGGCTTCCACGCTTTTCCAACGACCGGCTTTCATTTCTTTAGAAATACGGCTGAGCTTTTTTAAAATATTGGGACGTGACTGCTGAGCATAAGCAGGCGGGGCATGCGAGATGAGAAGCAAAACCAGCATCCCAAGAGTCACTTTTTTCAACTGATTCAATGCTTTTTCGCAAATCCCTTTTGGCTTCCAACCACAAGGATCACAAATTTTGTCAAAAACCTCGTTCGACACTCTTTCTCGAACACGTTGTTTAGCTTCACCCCAGGTCAATCGATCTCCTGCCCTCAAACCCAAGGCCGAAGCATGATGGGTATCCAGCTTTTGAACTTTTTCTTCGGTCGTACATTTTAAACCCTGCTTGTTTGGACACGGTGTGCAAATTGAATCGGTATGCGATACGACTTCGATCATCACATCGTCTCCATCAGGAGCTTCTCGGAGACCTCGGGCAATTTCCTGATAGCCTTTCACAAACTCATCCGAGTACCCTTGCCCGGCAAAACCCACGGTACATAGAAAATGATGGGGTCTAAACTTCAGCACTCTTCACTATTTAACCTTAAACTGTTTATTTTTCTCCCAGATTCGGTAAGCTGTGACTACGAAACCTATGATGAATCATAAACACCTTTTTAGATTCCACACCCTACTCCTCAGCCTGACCCTGATTGGCTTCCAAACTCCCTCTCAGGCAGCCACACAAGATCATCCCATAGTCGAATCCATCGAGGGCGACAAGATTGTCGTAGTTCGCAACGCCCAAGGAACTGCACGAGTCGCTGCAGCAGGGAGCGAAATCAATTTCGGTGACCGCGTCAAAACCGGTCCCCGCGCTTCTGCAAAAATTCGCTATCCGGATGGCTCCAAAATGTTGATCGGTCGCGGCACCGAATTGACCGTTTTGGAAAGCAAAGACGGAGTGCAATATAACGAACTCAAGGCAGGCGAAATCCGGGGGGTGATCCGTAGACCCAAAGGACTGCCGGCTGGCAGCCCTCCTCGCTTCGTAGTCCGCAGTCAGTCAGCAGTCATGGGGGTTCGAGGAACTGATTTCGTCTTTGACGTTGCAGAGGCGTCCCAGAAGGCTCAAGTCCACACCCTGGATGGAACAGTGGACGTTGCCAAAGATGAAGCCACTTTGATGCGAGGCGAAGGAGTACCCGTCACCAAAGACCAAATGATCGACGCAGACGGAAAAACTCTTTCTAAGCCTCAGAGTTTTGACCCCGGTGCATTCATGGAACAAATGAACCAATCACAGCCTGAGTTCGCACCGCTCACCCGAGGGGACTCTGACATGGTTTCCAAAGAAGGCGCAGAGCCTCAAAAACCAGCAGGCGATCCTATTTTTAGAATTTTTTCATTTCAGTTGAATCCAGTTTACATCCAGCAAAAAACCGGCGGAAAACTAGGTACATTTGAACTCAGTTGGAACCCCACCTTGAATCTGCCTGGTCCTTTGTACCTGAGACTTCATTTAGGCGGGTTCCCTCTTAAGGGGCGTGGTAACTCGGGTAGGTTTTTTGCAGTAGAAGGAGGTGGGCTACTCGTTGTCCAAATCTGGTCCTTCTTCGTAGAAGGAGGGCCCGGCGCCGAAATCTGGTCGGGTGGAAACTCCAAACTCGGCGGACTCGTGATGGCCAATCTGGGTTGGCGTTTCAGCGGCGACCGATTCATTGATCGTATTTTCATCGGCGGGTCCGTTTTTGATTACAAACCTAACGTGGCCTATGTTGGGAAAATCGCCACTGCACAAATCAAAGCTGGGATAGGAATTCATTTTTAACAGAGAGGTCTTATGGATCCTTTCAAAAGTAATGCGGCATTTGGCGGATGCTTTTGGGCTACGCCTTCGTCAAAACCACTCAAGAAAATCCTCACAGCCCGTGCACCGCATCCAGAAACATGTTTCTGGTGCGCGTGCGCCCAAGGGGATGCTCCGGTTTTCTTGAGTGGTTTTTCCTTGTCTCGCCTCAAAATCATCTCGCCAAATGCCGCATTACTTTTGAAAGGATCCATATGAAAAAATCGACTTCCTGGCTACCGCTTGAGCGTATCGAAACTTTAGTACAGCCCGATCCTCTCATCATTGTAGGGTGCCTCGCATTGGCAGCATGGCTCATTTATAAAGTCTTCCTGCACTCCGTTTCTGCCGATAGGCACATTAGTTTAAAAGAGCTTTTCAAGAACCTGCTCTATCACCTTCTCGGATTATCTATTTCCTACGCTGCTTATGAGCTTCTCTACTTGGGAACAGAAAATTTCTCTGAAGATACAGTCACAGCAATCAATCGCATACTTCCCTACCTGGGAGTAATCACCATTTTTTGGGGGCTGACTACCTTTGTCAAAGTATGCAGAATTCTCTTTTTTGAATATCTGTTCTTCTCTCACATGCGTGAGGGAGTCCCACTTCTTTTAGTGAATTTATTTACTTTTGTCATGTCCCTAGCTCTTGGAATGTGGCTCATGACTGAGGTTTTCAATATCCAGCTCACTGCATTCTTGGCCACTTCGGCTATGGTTTCTGTAGTTCTAGGTTTGGCGCTCCAAGAAACCCTGGGCAATTTATTTGCAGCAGTAGCGTTACAATTCGATAAACCGTACGAACTCGGAGACTGGATCGAGATCCAAAGCAGCGGGCAAAAATGGGTGGGACAAGTTCAAGAGGTCACTTGGCGCGCAACTTCACTCACAGGCTTGATGGATGAAGTGATCACTGTGCCCAATCGGATCGTGGCTCAATCACAAGTTTCTAATTTTTCTGCAAAACATCAGCCTTTTGTCAGATCCCATCTCTTTCGACTCCCCTTTGGAAGCGATTTCGATCGAGCCAAACAACTGATGGTCCAATGCGCTACACAAATCCCAGGCGTGCTGAGCAACCCGCAACCGATCGTCATGGTTGCAGACACTACTGATTCTTGGGTTCTAGTCAGGCTATCGTTTTTTATCGAAGATTATGGACGTCAATTCCGCATTGCGGACCAACTCATTCCCATGGTGCTGACCGCTCTCAGCTCCGAAGGAATTTTGCTAGCCTCCAATCGACTCAGCGTCTTGAAAGAAACCTAAGGTTTAACTTTTCGTACCTTGGCTTTTTCGATCAGCAGCTTCACTGTTTTGTCTTCGCGAATTCGATATTCAAGATCTGCGCGACGCTGAGGGTTCTTTTCATAGAACTCACGCACTTTAGCTTCATCCGTTTGCATGGATACAGCCATCTCTTCAATCTCGTCGTCAATTTCACGAGAGGATACAGAAACCTGCTCTTGGTCAGCAATCGCATCCAGGATCAAGGAAGCTTTGACTTGGTCTTCAGCGCGTTTCTTGAGCTCTTCCATTTGAGTGGTAATTGCCTCGCCGATCATCGCATCGGTCAACCCTTGCTGCTTCAGGTTGGAAGCGAAGCTATTGGCCAAAGTCCGTGTTTGCTCCTGCACTAAAGCTACAGGCACTTCAAACTTGTGCTTCGCGATAAGAGCTTCGATCAACTCGCTCTTCATGGAGTTCTCGACTTCGCGAGTACGCTCGCGACGAAGATGCTCTTCCGCTTTTTTCTTCATGTCCGAAAGATTCTCGTACCCCATGCCTTTAGCGAACTCTTCGTCGATTTCCGGCATTTTCTTTTCTTTGAGGCTGTTTACAACCACCGAGAATTCAGCCTCTTTGTTTGCCAAATCAGCTGCGTGATAGTCCTTGGGGAAAGAAATACGGAAGGTTTTGTTCTCCCCTGATTTCATTCCGATGATTTGCTCTTCGAATCCTTCGATCAGGCTGCCTGAGCCGATTTCCAGTGTTCGTGAACCTTTCATTCCAGCTTGTTTCTCAACGCCAGAATCCGTCACCAAACCACCATCAAAATCGACATCCACGAAATCACCTTTGCGTGCTTCGCGACCGCCCATGGGCTTGCCATCAGCCCCAACTAACCCACCCGTCACAGGAATCAGCTGAGCCTGCGAATCTGCAATCGCGCTGATCACAGTCTCAATGTCCTTGTCAGTAAGATCCACAGAATTTTCCTTCAAAGGAATTCCCGTATAATCTTTCAATTCAACTTCGGGCAAAATATCTACTTGTGCTGTGTAAACCAATTCTTGACCTGTCTCAATCGTATGAGCGTGCTCGTCTGCACCTGTTTTGTGTTGGGGAGTTTCAATTTTCGGACGGCCAACAGTTTTCAACTTGTTCTCGCGAATCGCCTGCTCGTAGGTCTCGTCGATCAAAGTGTGGAAAACACGGTGCTGAACATCGTCTTTGTAATATTGCTTGATCATCGTAATCGGTGCATTACCGGGACGAAAGCCTTTGAGCGCTACCGTTTTTTGGAGCTCGACGTAGGCGCCCTCGATCCTTTTGGAAACGATTTCGGCAGGAACGCGAACGGACAATTTACGTGAAATTCCAGACACTTTTTCAACTTCAATGGATAATTGCATAGGCTCAGTGGAATACCCGAAATCCCCCTCAAATGTCAAACTGAGAAGGGTACCAGACCTTTTCTAACCAGAGTGCGCGTCCAGGAGCAGTGGGGCCTACCCGATTGCGGTCTTGAGCCTCTAAAATCTTCGCCATATCCTCGGCAGGACGCCTACCCTCGCCAATTTGAAGTAAAGTTCCCGCAATCCCCCGAACCATGTAGCGCAGAAACCCAGTTCCGATGAGCCTAACTCGAACCAATCCAAACTCCCCGTCTCCGGAAACTGGAAAAACTTCGGGAAACCGAATCGGATCGCGACTGATTTCTGCCTCCAACAAAGTCCGAACAGTCGATCCCAGCTTGGCTCCAGCTCCTTGAAACGGCTTGAAATTCTGCTCCCCCTTCAGGAAATCCAGCGCCTTTTGCATAGCTACATCATCCAACCGCTTGCGGATCCACCAACTCTGGGGTTCCATAAATGGCAGCACAGCGGGACCTTGCTGAAAGTAGTAGCTGTATTGCTTGCGAATAGCGCTTTGCTGCGCATGAAACTCCATGGGCACGGGTTTGGCTCTCAGCACACGAATTGGAGGGGGCAATTGAAAATTCAGCCCATTTTCCAAGACCCAGCCATCCCAAAGCTTGTTGTGCAAAATAAAATGGCAAACTTGCCCAGCAGCATGCACTCCCGAATCGGTGCGTCCGCTGGCCACCACGGTAACCTTTTCTTGGGTCATTCGTTCAAGAGCTGCTTCAATCGTTTCCTGAACACTAGGGGTCGTCCCCGACTCCGGAGAATTTTGCCTTTGCCATCCGCAATACGTGGTCCCACGGTACGAAATTACTGCCGCGTATTTTTGAGGCATATTCTTTCGCCGATCTGGACAGCGTTCAATGCTGCTCCCTTGCGCAAGTTATCAGCCACCACCCAAAAACTAAGTCCATGATCCAACGCTGGATCCTTGCGAATACGCCCCACTCCCACTAGGTCTTTTCCCACAAAAGATAAATTCATCGGATATTCACCCTGTTTTGAATCATCCAATAACAACACACCCGGCATTTTGGACAGAGCCTCTCGTACTTTTTTTAACTCTGGCTCTCTCTCGCACTCCACCTGCACCGAGGCTGCATGGCAGTTCAAAGTAGGCACTCGAATTGCGGTTGCACTGATTTTTAAATGAGACAGGTTCAAAATTTTTCGAACCTCTTCCATGATTTTCTGCTCTTCGGATGTATAGCCATCCGACTGAATCGACCCAATTTGCGGAATGCAATTGAACGCAATGGGATGAGGAAATACGGACGGTTTTGCGGGTTCACCATGCAAAACCCTGTGCGTCTGGAAAATCAACTCCTGCATTGCTGCAGCCCCCGCACCACTCACGCTTTGATAGGTGGAAATCAAAACACGCTTGAGCCCGAAACAATCCAGAATCGGCTTCAAAGCCATCGTGATTTGGACCGTAGAGCAATTGGGGCCCGACACGAGCCGTTGCTTACCTTGGGCAACCAGCTGATCAATTTCATCTCCGTTAATTTCCGGCACTGCCAGAGGAACTTGAGAATCCATTCGAAACGCAGCTGAGTGATCCACAACCCAAGCTCCTGCTGCCAACGCCTGAGGAACCCATTCTTTTGAAACCGCATCCGAAGCATCAAAAAAAACCAGCTCCGTTTTCTCAAAACATCCAGATTTCAAAATTTCGCAAGACCAGTCACGATCGGCAAAAAGGATTTTTTTTTCTGATGAACGCGCTGAAGCGAAAACTCGCAAATGAGAGACGGGGAATTTGCGTTCCTCTAAAATACTCAGCATTTGTTGTCCTACTGCGCCCGTCGCGCCAACTACCGCGACACGCATTAGGCAACCTGATGCCTTTTTCGAAACGCCAAGCGCCAAATATTCCAAATCAGCGCCAAAAGAACGTACAGTGACAAAATCGAAAACAAGACCACTTCTGGACTAATTGCAATCAGCACAATGAGCGTCACCGCAAATGGCAGATAATGAATGCTCGCTTTAGATCGCCAATTCACTTCTTTGAAAGAAGGAAACGGGATGGTGCTGACCATGAGCAAGGCAAGCGCAACCGTCATCAAAACTCCTACTTCCATGGGAGGTGAGGTGGTACCTTTCCACGATTGATAAAAAATCATGAACGTCGCCACGATTCCCGCGCCCATCGGAATTGGCAATCCCTGAAAAAATCCTTTGGGAATCAAGTGAACCGTCACATTGAAACGGGCCAGTCGTAAAGCGCCCGCAACAGTAAATAAAAAAGCAATGATTCCACCTACGCGCCCCAGAGTTTGAAGCATCGAGAGGTAAATCAAAATAGCTGGAGCCACTCCGAACGAAATCAAATCCGAGAGACTGTCATACTCCACACCAAACTGACTCGTCGCTTTCGCCAACCGCGCAATCCGACCGTCCATGGCATCAAAAAATGCCGCAAACAAAATAGCCCAGGCAGATCGAGAATAATCTCCATCGATGGCATAAATCATCGAGCCGAATCCGCAGAGCATATTGGCAGTCGTGACTAGGTTGGGAAGAATATAGACTTTTTTCATGTCAGATCAGCCTATAACATAGCTCAGCTCTTTTGGCGCGCTTTGAGCTTTAATTCTGCGTCCGAAGCTCGAATATAGTGAGGGGTGACATCCAGAGCTTTGCGTATCACTCCGATTTGAATCGCTTCCCAGGCCAAAAGCCCCAGATACCGGCCTTGGACCTGATCCAGGAAATTTGTCTCCTGCTTAACTTCTTTGTCGAGTGGCAACACTTCCCAAAACTGTGGATAACGAATCCGAGCCTCACCCACAGCAATCCAACGGTCTACTTTAGAACTGGCTTTTTTCTTCAAAAGCGCAGCCAGCTTCTCATGTGAATAAACACTTTCTTCCGTTCCCCGACCCCACATCCCGGGTGCATCTCCTCGAGCTCGAATCACACACTCGCGAACTGATTTGGCATTTCCAAAAAGACAGAAAAGCTCTCCCTTGCATGCATCTGTCGCTGCAATCACCAAAGTTGTACCTTTAGATTGCAATGCGCTCTCTGCTGCAGGACGAGCGAGGGCTGCCAAACTAGAAACTTCCACCAGGGGTTTGTTCATCACATGCGCTAGAGTCCTTGCCGTACTCACGCCAATCCGCAAACCGGTGAAACTCCCTGGACCCACTCCCACTGCAAAATAATCGATTTCCTTGAGTTCCCAATTGGCTGCTTTGAGTACTTGATCAATCGCCCAGAGCAATTTTTCTGAGTGAACCGCATCGACACTCAAAACCCACTCGCTCACTAAACGCAATGTGGATCGGGCATCAGTGACTTTCTCATCCCACTCAAATGCAGCTACCACCCCTGTTTTGGAGGATGTGTCCCAAGCCAATAGTTTCATAGGTTCGCTCTAATTGATCCGTCTAATTAAATAGTGGCAACCGCGCCAAATCATTTCGGATCACCACTACCATGAGCAACAGAATCAAGGAAAGTCCCACTTGCTGAACAATTTCCATTTGTCGCAAACTCAAGGGCTTTCCACGAATGACTTCCAACCCTAACAACAGCAAATGTCCGCCATCGAGAACGGGTACTGGCAAAATATTCAAAACACCCAATCCAATCGAAAGAACAGCCATAGTCACCAGGAAAGTGTACCAACCGCGGGACAATGACTCTCCAGCGATTTTTCCAATCAGGATCGGGCCGCCGAGAGTTCCCACAGAAACATCTCCACCGATCATTTTCCGCAACGAAACAAAATTTTTCCCAGTCAAAACCAACATCCGTTCCGTGCCCTTGTAGAGCAACTTGAATGGATTCCAGATACGCTCCACCACCATATCAGGCTCTGCCCAGCTGACCAGCGGCATCACTCCAATAGTAAACTGAGCCACTTTTTTCAAAGTGGGGTCCCGCGTGTATGCCACCGAAGGCACGATTTCTGCTGACATTACTTTTCCTTCGCGCTCCCACTGTACCTTTGCTTTTCCTCCGGTAGATTTACCTGACTCTTGAACTTGCTCACGCAATTCGAAAAAGCTCTGCAGAGGTTTTCCACCCACAGCAATAATGCGGTCGCCTTTGCGAATCCCGGCCTGAAATGCGGGAGATGCATCCAAAACTTGATCAATAAAAAGTTCGGCAGAATATAGCCCCAAAGACTCTAGCGCCAACCAGGCTTCTGATGGCAGGGGTTTTACCTTCTTCAAACTAGCGGTTCGCTTGGATTGCAACTCTAACGTGAACTCGGATCCAACGGGAAGAGCATCAAACCGCTTTTCCAATTCCTCCCAAGACGAAACTGATTGCCCATTCACAGCTACGATTTGGTCGCCCGTTTTCAATCCCGCTCGTCCTGCTATACTGCCAGGCTGAGAAACACCCACGATCAATCCTCGGGGAGCAGGAAAAATTCCTGATACTTCACCTTGGTTCGCTACCTCACCATATTGAGTGAATCCTTCTTTGGGAGCGGTGGGCACTGAAACAGAAAAATTCCGACCTGACCTGGATACATCCAATTTTACTGATGACTCCTTGGTTTCTTGGATTTGCTGGATGAGTTCCTCGTACAAACTCACAGGTTTTCCATTGACGGCTGTGACGCGATCACCGCTCATGAGTCCTGCTTTTTCCGCAGCGGAGTGATGCACCACTCTACCAATCACGTTCGAGGGCTGCTTCTCACCAATCAACAAAATCACCATAAAAATCACAATGGCAAAGAGAAAATTGAAGAGAGGGCCTCCGAAAAAAATAAAAAATCTTTTGTACGCTGCCTGAGTATGGAGTGCTCTTTTTTTCTCTTCGTCAGTCAGCTTTGCATCCCTATCCTCGCCCAGAAGCTTGACGTATCCACCCAATGGAAAAAGAGAAAATCTGAACTCAGTTTCCCCGATTTGCTTCGATAGCAACTTGGGTCCAAAGCCAACAGAGAAGGCCTCTGCCTTGACCTTGAAAAGTTTTGCAAAAAAGAAGTGCCCAAATTCATGTACAATCACCAGCGGGCCCAGCATCACTAAAAAACCAAATATAGACAGCACGTTATGGCTCCTTTTTGCATTAAAACAATGCGTAGGTCTCTAATTCTTAAATAACGCTCTCGGCTCCGCAAGCTATAAAAATTCTACTCTAAGCGATAGGAAAAAATGTGTTTTAGGACAGGATTTTAACGCAGGCATACATCATGGGTAACCCAAACAAAACTCCATCAAATCGATCCAAAAACCCACCGTGTCCTGGAAGCAAGCTGCCGGAATCCTTGATAGAAAAGGAACGCTTTAAAAAGCTTTCACAAAAATCACCCACTTGAGCAATTGACCCAACCAAGGGCGGAATGAATATCACACCCACCCAAGACAAATTGGGAAGATATGTCAATTTACTGATGATCGTAATCAACAAACCAGCACCCAAGCCACCCAACGCACCTTCTACTGTCTTGTTTGGGCTGATTTCTGGGTAA
Organism: uncultured Bacteriovoracaceae bacterium; assembly: GCA_964364175.1. Classification (GTDB taxonomy): domain Bacteria; phylum Bdellovibrionota; class UBA1018; order UBA1018; family UBA1018; genus CAYILR01. The sequence goes on along the minus strand of CAYILR010000001.1, from coordinate 151,003 downwards.
AGCTTTATTTTTCCCCATTTTTTTCCAACAAAATAGGCTCCTGTATCACCCAAGAACACAATCAGGAAAAAAAGAAATACTAACTTTGGCCCTCGCGATTCTGCATAAATCAGCGGCAAAAAAAGCGGAATAAAAGTCAGATACAAAAGCCCAAAAACAGACATCGCCAATTCTCCAAAGTGAGATTTAAGGATTGCACGGTCTTGATGTTTTTCGGCTGTAACAAGGAAATACGAAAATAACCCCATCATTGTGAACAAGAGCAATTCATACTCGATGCGTGGCACCCAGAAATTCACGAACGCCACCAACCAAGTGATGCCCATCATTGCAAAAAATTTTTCTTTTTTATCTGGCAGGTGAAAAGCCACCTCCGAAAATTCGCGCATGCAACCCAGGGCCAATGCCAGCGCCATGATGCTGATACCGATACGACCCCCCAGAAAAATCCAGGCGATCATGAATGCACCCCCTATCACCCCGGTTGCAACTCTCCGACTGAGTTCAGATTGTAGCCACTCTTCAGTACTTTTCCGAAACGTCTTTCCCGACATGAATAGTCCTCAAGCGCCTGTTGAAAATCTTCGATTGTAAAATCCGGCCAGCATAAGTCCGTAAAAAAGTATTCTGCATAGGCGGACTGCCAAAGCAAGAAATTACTGACTCTTTTCTCACCACTGGTTCGAATCACGAGATCAACTTTCGCTAAATCTCCCAAAACAGAGGTCCAGAGATATTGCTCCATCAACTTTTCATTCATGTCAGACGGTTTTCGGATACCTTGAACGCAATCATCAGCAAACCGTTGAGTCGCCAACGACAGCTCTCTTTGCGAGCCGTAGGAAACCGCAAAGGTGAGCTGCAGGCCCGTATTATTTTTCAACCGATCCACTGCACTATCCACTACTTTGCGAACATCTGGACGCAGTTTTTCGACTTCTCCAATGACATGGAGTCGTACATTATTTTTGTTTAAATTTTCGACTTCTTTTTGAAGATATTTTTTAAGCAAAGCCCAAAGCACTTCGAGTTCTGTGATGGGACGTGCCCAATTCTCAGTGGAAAATGCAAATAACGTGAGCGCCTTCACGCCCAAACGATCGGCTTCGCGAACAATCGGCTTGATCCTGGCAGAGCCCCTGACATGCCCAAATATCCGCGCATGACCTCGGCGCTGCGCCCAGCGGCCGTTTCCGTCCATGATAATAGCGACGTGTTGGGGTATTCTTGCATTCATAAAACTAAATCGTGGTGATTTCCTTCTCTTTACCAGCCACCACTTTGTCTACTTCGGCAACTTTTTCGTCTGTTTTCTTCTGAACCAAGTCCATGGCCTTTTTCACATCGTCTTCGGAAATCTGTTTGTTTTTTTCCTGCTTTTTCAGTTCTTCGTTGGCGTCGCGACGCTGATTTCTCAATGCCACTTTGGTTTCCTCGCCCATTTTTTTAACCAATTTCACCAGCTCTTTGCGTCGCTCTTCTGTCATTTGAGGAAGTGGGATACGAATCACTTTGCCATCACTCTGCGGCGTCAAACCCAAATTCGCTGCCAAAATTGCTTTTTCAATAGCGCCCACTGTTCCTTGTTCCCAAGGAGAAATCTGAATCGTTCTTGCATCGGGAGTGGTGATGTTGGCAACTTGGTTCAACGGAACATTAGAGCCGTAGTAATCCACATGAACAGTGTCCACCAGCGCCGTGGAAGCCCGGCCCGTACGAACTTTAGCAAGCTCGCCCTTCAGCGCCTGAATGTTTTTATCCATGAGTTGAGACATCGAATCGATCACTGCTTTGGACATAGTCAATCCTCTTTTCTATAGTGCTAACGCATCAATCTTTCTGTAGTGCTAACGCACTAACGTTCCCACTGCCTCGCCTCGAACCACTCGGCCCAAAGCTCCTTTTTCGTGCAAGTTAAACACAATGATAGGCAACTGATTATCCATACACAAGGAAATCGCCGTGGAGTCCATCACTTTCAAACCCCGCTGCAGAACTTCCATATAAGTCAGCTCTTCGAATCTTTTTGCATTCGGATGCAGTTCAGGATCTGCGTCGTAGATTCCATCCACTTTGGTCGCTTTCAAAACCACCTCAGATCCGACTTCCATGCCTCGCAGCGCAGCCGTCGTATCCGTGGTAAAGTAGGGATTGCCCGTACCCGCACCAAAAATAACGATCCGACCCTTTTCCAAGTGTCGGATAGCACGGCGACGAATATAGGATTCAGCAAGCTCTTGCATCGCAATCGCAGACTGAACTCGGGTATGAACATTCAGATGCTCAAGCGAATCCTGCAGCGCCAGACAATTGAGAACCGTCGCTAGCATTCCCATATAATCTGCTGATGCACGGTCCATCCCCCGCGTGGCGCCTTTGAGACCGCGGAAAATATTTCCTCCGCCAATCACAATGCCGATCTGAATGCCCATTTTGTGAATCTCGCGAATCTCCTCCGCAAGAGACTTCAAAACATCCACATCGATGCCATAGCCCTCGTTACCGGCCAAAGCCTCTCCCGAAAGTTTCAGGAGAATTCTGCGATACGGTTCACTGCGTTTTTTTGTCATGGTTTCCAAATCAATGCGTTTCAGTGTTTTCGGCTACGATGCCTTCACCCAATACAAATCGAGCAAATCGGCGAATCGACAGATTCTCACCCACACCGGCAATTGTTTCTTTCAACAATTGTTCGATCGTTTTGTCGGGATCTTTGACGAAGGCCTGGTTCATCAAACAGGTTTCTTCGTAGTATTTCCTGATTTTACCTTCTGCAATTTTTTCCAAAACTGCAGCGGGTTTATTTTGGCTTTGCATTTGTGCGATTGCGATTTCTTTCTCTTTCGCAACGGTTTCGGCCGGAATTTCGTCGGGACGAACATACTTCGGTGCTGCAGCAGCAATATGCATCGAAACATCTTTTACGAAATTTCTGAATTGCTCTGTTTTTGCAACAAAGTCGGTTTCGCAATTGACTTCAACCAACACTCCCACTCGACCTTCACCGTGGATGTAGGACGAGACGGTCCCTTCTTTAGTCGCGCGCCCGGCTTTTTTTTCCGCTGACGCAATCCCTTTTTTGCGCAAAAATTCGACTGCCTTGTCAAAATTCCCTGATGTTTCCACCAGAGCTTTTTTGCAATCCATCATTCCTGCGCCTGTTTTTTCACGCAGTTCTTTAACTAGATTTGCTGAAATATCCATAAATTCCTCGATTCTGCTTTATCCAAATCACGGGCAGTGAGCCCAGAGTTATTTGGCTTCAGCGGCCTTTCCTGCTTCTGCACCTTCGACTGCCTCAGCACTTTCGCCTTCTTGGCCTTCTGCTGCAATATCAGCTTCATCCACACCTTGAAGATCAATGTCACCTTCAAAGCGAGAGACTTTCTTCTCAGCACTGCCGTCGTCAGCTCGCTCAGTGATTTCTTGAGCACGAAGTTTCTCTTGGTAAGTTCTAGTTCCTTCAATGCAGCTTTCAGCAATCAGGTGAGCAAAAAGCTTCACGCTGCGAACCGCGTCGTCATTGCCAGGAATAACATGGGTTACGTTCGATGGATCGCAGTTGGTATCCACTACAGCAATCACAGGAATTCCCAATTTTTTCGCTTCTTTCACTGCGATATGTTCCTTCTCAGTGTCGATTACGAAAATCGCGCCTGGAAGTTTTTTCATGTCTTCGATTCCACCCAGGGATTTTTTCAATTTTTCCAGTTCGCGATCGTAGCGAGACTGTTCTTTTTTAGGAGTTCCATCCCACTCAGCGGATGTCTTCAAAGCTTCAATTTTTTTCAAACGGTCAATGGATGCACGAACAGTTTGGTAGTTTGTCAGCATTCCGCCCAACCAGCGGTTGGTGACATAATGCATTCCAGAACGCTTTGCTTCTTCCTCAACAACATCTTTAGCCTGTTTTTTGGTTCCAACGAAAAGGACTTTCTTTCCTTCACTCGTCACTTTGCTTGCAAATGTGCAGGCGTTGCGAGTCTGTTCGACTGTCTTTTGAAGATCAATAATGTAAATCCCGTTTCGAGCTCCAAAAACATAGGGTTTCATTTTTGGATTCCAACGGTGGGTTTGGTGTCCGAAGTGAACTCCGGCTTCCAAAAGCTCGCGCATCGTAATTGTAGGCATTTTTTAATTCCTTCTATTGAATTCTGCGGAAGAAAAGAACAGCTCCTGTGAATACTTAGAGCTGGAATCAAGACTTACCGCGGTTTTGAAAACCCGAGCTGCACTCAAAACCATTTTGGTTCAGCCCTGTTTTCCCTCCACCTCACCGACTCTTTGTTAGAAGAGCACCACAGTAGCAAGGTGTGCGTATTTGTTGAGTGTATTTAGTCGGGATTAGTGCTGCTGGCAAGCAGAAAAAGCTGGAATAGCTGATCGAAACTAAAAATCGACGCTGTCGTAACTAGATTCAGAAGAGCCTTCTAAAAATGCAGCACAATCTTCAGAACTCACATCCCAGTAGACTGCGGAGCTTCTACCTTCAGAGTGTCCGTCAGCATCGGGAGAAGAATCTCCATTTCCACCGCCGTCATCGTCTGGTCCACTGCCATCAGACGAGCGCTGTGGTCCATCTGGACCCTGCGCCGAGCGTTTTCGAGGCCCCGCGTTTGCAGTCGTGATTGAAACAATAGCTACTAAAATGATGAATATTCGAAACACGATACATTAGTATACTAATATAGTTAATTAATCAAGGACTGTTTTTCTCTTCTATCCATTTTGACATGTATTTTTTGGCTAAAAACTGCTCTTGCCAAAGAATTTTGCCCACCCACTGGCCTGGGTTACTTTGACGCTGTTTTCCAGATTTCACATCATCCACTAAAAGCTGAATCTGTTGCTTGACCTCGTCTTGAGAGAATCGGTTTTTCAAGATTTGTTGGCCCGTAATACTTGCGATTTTCCACTCATCGGAGTCTCGATAAAGCTTTAAAGCCTGTTCCACCCATTCTGAGGGACTCTCAACTACTTTACCCCCCCAATGATCTGTTCCACCCGAATTCATCATTCCCTCTGCGGCAATGGGAGATCCTAAGCATGGTGTTCCCTGTGTCCACCCATCCAAAATTTTACCTTTAACGCCTGCCCCAAACCGCAGTGGCGCCAGGTTAACTCGGTATTTTCTCAATGTCTCATACTGGTCTTCAACAGAGCCAAAAACCCTGAGTCCCTTTACGCTTGAATCTAACTCCATGGCCTCACGAGATGGGTAAGCCCCATAGATGTGCAATTCAACCTGGGGCAGTTGCTGCTGAATCATTGGCCATAATTCTCGGGCTAGCCACTGAACAGCATCCCAATTGGGAGGGTGTCTAAAATTGCCGATAAAAACAAAATTCTCACGCTGTTCAAACTCAAGGCCGTTTTCGCCTACTGGGCTATATCCCAGGCTGATTCGTCTCAATAAATTCGCAGGAACAGCAAATTCTGTCTTGAGTAGCTCTTGCTCAAAATCCGATACCAACCAGGTTTGATCGCAACGGTAAATCGAAGCGAGTTCTCTCAATACATCTGGACTCTTCCAATCGTTTTTTCCGCTCTCTCGATGTCGTCTCAAAAAATGCAAATCGATTGTATCTAGGACACGTACTGCGTCTGGTAGCTGTTCTTGTACTCTCCAGCCAAATTGCTCTTCGGTCATGAAGCGATCAAAAATCACGACGTCCGGTTTGATTTCCTGGATCCAGGGATCGAAACAGGAATCATTCGCTGAAATGGTTTTTATACTGATTTTTTCGCGAGCGAGCTCTTCTGAAAATGTGTTTTCTTTGGCTTGAGAAGCAAAAATCAATTCGCATCCCAGATCCTGAAACGCGCGAATCAAGCTCCACGTCCTGACCCCAGCTCCCGAAGAACGGTGCTCTGGCCAAACGTTACCAATCAGCAAAATTTTCACAAAAGTGGAATTAATCCGCGAGAGCGCGAATTCCGTCTTCTTGGATTTGTCTGAACTCTTCTGGCATTTTATCGCCCAGTTGCTTGAAAAATTCCTCGTGTGCACGAAGTTCGGTTTCCCATGCTTTGCGATCTACAGAAACCAGACGTTCAAAATGCTCTTGCGTGACTGCAGACAAGCCAGTCCAATCCAAATCCTCATACCGAGGAACATAGCCCAGCGCAGTTTTTTCAGCGCCAGCAGAACCGTTCACGCGACTCACGATCCATTTCAGAACGCGCATGTTTTCGCCATATCCTGGCCACAAGAACTCGCCTTTTGGTCCTTTGCGGAACCAGTTCACGCCAAAAATTGCAGGTGCTTTCCCGTTTTCGGAACCAATTTTTAACCAATGTTTAAAATAATCACCCATGTGATAACCGCAGAATGGCAACATCGCCATCGGGTCACGTCTGACAACGCCCACTGCACCGGTTGCTGCAGCAGTCGTTTCGGATCCCATTGTCGCAGCAATATAAACGCCTCGCTCCCAATCATGCGATTGAATCGCCAATGGCATTGTATCTGCACGACGACCACCGAAAATAAATGCGCTGATCGGCACGCCTGCGGGATCTTCCCAACCTGAATCAATCGAAGGACACTGGGACGCTGGTGCTGTGAAACGTGCGTTGGGATGAGCAGCTTTTCTACCACAATCTGGAGTCCACTCTTGGCCTTGCCAGTCAATCAATCGAGCAGGAGGTGTTTCCGTCATTCCCTCCCACCAAACGTCGCCATCATCGGTCATTGCGACGTTTGTAAACAAAGTATTTGTCTTAATGGTTTCCATCGCGTTGGGGTTGGTTTTATAAGACGTTCCAGGAGCCACACCAAAATATCCAGACTCAGGATTGATCGCTCTCAAGCGCCCTTCTGCATCGGGGCGAATCCATGCGATGTCATCGCCAATGGTGGTGACTTTCCAACCTTCCATTGCTTTGGGTGGAATCAGCATGGCCAAGTTAGTTTTCCCACAAGCACTTGGGAAAGCAGCAGCCAAATAAGTTTTCTTTTGATCCGGAGACTCAAGACCCAAGATCAGCATGTGTTCGGCCAACCAGCCTTCGTCTCGACCCATCGTCGAAGCAATTCTCAAAGCAAAACATTTTTTGCCCAGAAGCGCATTTCCGCCATAGCCGCTGCCAAAAGACCAGATGGTTCGCTCTTCTGGAAAATGAACGATGTATTTTTGTTCTTTGTTGGAAGGCCAGCGAACATCCTGCTGTCCGAGCTGCAAGGGAGCGCCTACGCTGTGCAGGCATTTCACGAATGCATCATTACTCAATACATCCAAAACCGCTTTTCCAATTCGGGTCATGATTCTCATGTTGGCAACCACATAGGGCGAATCTGTGACTTCCACACCAATCTGAGAGAGCGGTGAGCCGATTGGACCCATGGAATAAGGGATCACATACATCGTGCGGCCACTCATGCATCCGTCGTATAGGCGAGTCAGCGTTGCTTTCATTTCTGGTGGGGCGATCCAGTTGTTAGTAGGTCCCGCATCTTCTTTGCGTTCGCTGCAAATGAAGGTTCTGTCTTCAACTCGTGCAACATCCGATGGATTAGAAAGTGCTAAATAACATCCGGGCCGCTTCTCTTGGTTGAGCTGGGTCAACATCCCCGTTTTAACCATGAGGTCCAAAAGCATTTGGTTTTCTTGTTCAGAACCATCGCACCAATAAACTTGGCTGGGTTTGCACAATGCTTGGATTTCATCAACCCAGTTTAAAAGTTTTTGATTTGAAATTTGCCCACGAGAAAGACCTGTGCTTGTCATTCGAAACATTCCCCATATTTGGATAGAAGTTAATGCTTTGCACTATGCCACAGATTGCGGAAATTTTCCAGCCCTAGTTGTTATCGAATCGAAGCAATCATGCGGTCTTCGCGAGATGCTGCGGCAGGCATTTTGCCATAAAACTTGATATATCGCTGCATTACGCGGATGGCGTAGTCTTTAGGATGAACATCTTTTTTCAGAGCACGGTACACATTTTTTAAACCCATATTGTAGGCCGCCAAGTAAAGTCCTCCTTGAGCAGCGGTTCGCTCTCTCAAAAAAGCCATGTAGGCAGAGCCAATACGAATGTTTTTTACTGGATCGAGAAGAGTTTTTTCACCTTCCCATTGCAGGCCGTTTCTTTTTGCGATCCACTGAGCAGTCGTTGGCAAAACCTGCATGAGGCCAATTTCACCGGAAGTACCGCGGATCGTAGGATTAAAACTGCTTTCATTTTGAATGACAGCCATCAGGAAAACAGGGTCAAACTTGTATTTGCTGCTTTCTTCCATGATTGCGCGAGCCACTTCATGCGAGCGACGTTTCCACTTGCCTTGAAGGGAATCTGCTACTTGCACTTCCAACCAAGCCTCGAAATGATCGACATTGCCGACTCGATCTAGAACAATCTTGCGATAGCTTTTGCCAAGCAGTTCTTTGGCGTGGTTCATATGATCTACTTGCTGCGTATCAGCCATCGCTGAGCCGCTGACTGTGACCACCAGGATCCCAACCCAGATTAAGATCCAACCCATTCGTCTTTCGTATCTTTTATTATCCGTCCCCATAATACCCTTAGATAAAGCAAGGGTTGGGCCAATCTGATTTTGATTAAATCAAATAATTACAAATGGTTACAGATTAAACGAAGCCTCATTTAGCTCCTCTTTTGTCTAATTTCACCCATGGGTGACCAAAAAATAACCGGTTTTCTATGGTTATAGTTTAATTTTTTTAAAACCAATCCTGCCTTAAATCGCTTATTACCTGGGATTTGCGATTTTAAACTGTTTTAATGTATTTAAAACAGTCCTGATCTCGCTAGGGCTGAGGGTTTTATCAGCATTATATGGTATTTGGCGTGAGCTCTTGTCCCATTTTTCCAGCCATTCTGATCCCAAAGGTCGCTCCAAACGCATAGGCGCATGTGCGGGGGTGGCTACTGTCGTCCCAGATTTTGCCCACGTTTTTTGCCCATATCCTACATAAAATCCGGATAAAACTAATGCCGTTCTGACCGGGGTAGATTCCACATAAGTACACAATATAGATTGATCATTGCAGAGCTCTCTTAAAACACGGAATACTGCGGGCGACCAAAGCTGAGGGCACGTTCTGGGGTCATAGAAATCATAAAAAATCACATCAGCACGATACTGATCCGAATCAACTATTTTAATTTCATTTAAAAAATCACCCGTTTTCAACTCCCAAACCAACCTATTCGAAGAATCCGTCCAACTCCCTTGATTCAGCAAGGTTTCCAGCTTTCGTCGATGTCGCTCTAAAAAATCAAATTTTGCTGATTCAAGGAGTGCTGCCTTCAACCCCTCAGGCCTGCTTTCAAAACTGATAATTTTTAGATCACACCTCTCGCTCGGGCTTAGGCTGTCCCAGAGCTCAATAGCTGCCAATGCGTTGGTCGCCAAACCCATACCCACATCCCAAAGCACTACTGGAGGTTTTCCAGTCTCTAGCAACCGCTCCTTTAAACCGGATTGAACCACATAAACCTGTGTGGCCTCTTCCCATGGCCCGACTCGGGAATGCATAGCCTGGCCAGAACTCACTTCACGCAAAGTAAAAGTCCCGTTGTCATAAGGTATGAGTTCAAATTCGGCTGACATGAAAATGCCTTATACACGACTGGAATCAAGTTGAGAACCTCACTGTGATGCGATACGAGACTAGCACTGAAAGGGCACTTATGCGCATGCGAGATTGGGTCATTCTATCCGGACAAGCAAACCCCGCCTTAGCTCAAAAAATCAGCGATAAGCTAGGTAAACCCTTGGGCCGATGCGAAACTCGCCGTTTCAGTGATGGAGAAATTTTCGCTGAGATCAACGAAAACGTGCGTGGACGCGATGTTTATGTGATTCAAAGTACCTGTCGGCCAGTGAACGATACGCTGATGGAGCTGCTGATTATCATCGATGCGCTTAAGCGAGCTTCTGCAAAAGAAGTTACGGCAGTCATTCCCTACTACGGCTACGGACGCCAAGATCGTAAGGTTGCTCCAAGAACTCCGATCAGCGCAAAATTAGTTGCTGACTTGCTCGCTAAGGCAGGCGCGACCCGAGTGGTTTCCATGGACCTGCATGCTGGTCAAATTCAGGGCTTTTTTGATATTCCATTCGACAATCTTTTTGCCTCACCCGTTTTGCTCGACCAAATCAAAAAAGAATGCTCCTCATTTGGACCCTTGGTCATCGTCAGCCCCGATGCAGGCGGCGTGGAACGCGCGCGCGCTTACGCCAAACGCCTGGATGCCACCGTTGCTATGATCGACAAACGCCGAACGGGTCCCAATGTGGCTGTTGCTATGAACATCGTTGGGGATGTGGAAGGCAAAGCCGCAATTATTTTGGATGACATGATTGATACAGCAGGAACACTGATTGAGGCTGCCAACGCAGTTCTCAGTCACGGCGCTACCCGTGCTGTTGCAGTTGCCACTCACGGAGTCCTTTCTGGTCCCGCCATCGAGCGAATTCAAAATTCACCATTAGAACGCGTCATCATCACGGACACGATCCCGCTGTCACCCGCAGGCGCTCAATGCAAAAAAATTGTTCAGGCCTCCGTCGCGGATCTTTTGGCAGAAGCGATCTATCGGATCCACAATTACGACAGCGTGAGCAGTTTGTTTATTTAAACAAAAACAATATTTGAATGAAATTGATCGTCGGGCTGGGAAATCCAGGAAAAAAATACGAGAAACACCGCCACAACGTGGGTTTCATGGTTGCGGAAAAAATAGCAGATCAACTGCGCTCATCTCCTTGGTCGTCGCGAGCAGGTGGTCTTGTTAGCACCTGTGACATCGCTGGTGAAAAGGCAATACTAGTCAAACCTGAAACCTATATGAATCTGTCTGGAAGATGTGTGGGAGAACTTTTTCGGTTTCACAAATGCAAACCAGAAGATTTGATAGTAATTCACGATGAATTGGATTTGCCACCCTTTGAGCTTAAACTGAAAAAAGGCGGAGGTGCTGGCGGCCACAATGGATTAAAATCCATCGATGAGGTTTTAGGTTCAGATAACTACGGCTACTATCGTATTCGAGTAGGAATCGGGCATCCGAGAGCAATTCACCCAGATTTCGATGTAGCGGACTACGTTCTGCAAAACTTTGCTCCAACTGACCTACGTGCTCTGGAAACCGTTTTGGATCAAGCCGCTCAAGCTGCTATACTGATTGCAAAAGGGGAAGCTACGGCGGCTATGAATCAGTTCAACCGGAAAGCCAAAAAAGACGCATGATTTTTTCTCCAACTCCATCGCAAGTCCTACTCTTCGGTGCATCTGGACAAATTGGATCTGCGATTTTTAGAGCCCTACCCAAAAATCTGGTTCGATCTATTTCGTGGGACGAGATCGCTTCGTTGTCTCTGAGCCATCAAATTCAATTGATCGATCGAACGCTGAAGTCCGACAGTCATTCATCTGTACAAATCCTATTTGCTAACGGAATTACGAATCCCTCACTTGAGAAAAAAGAAATTCTCTATTCGAATTATGAATTTCCGCGCTCGATCATACGTGCGTTGATTGAACGTCCGAATTTCAGATTTCTAACGCTGGGAACTGTAATGGAATTTTTTCCTGAGGCATGCGCAGCAAACACTTATTTAGGATCCAAATTCAAACTGGGCCAAGAGGCTCTTGAATTCTCAACCCGTTGGCCCGGGCAGTGGTTACACCTCAGGCTCCACACGATTTACACGCTCCCGCTCAAACCCTATATGTTCCTCGGGCAACTCACCGAAGCACTTAAAAAAGGGCAGCCATTCGCCATGTCGAGCGGAAAGCAGCTGCGCGAATACCACCACGCCGATGACGTCGCGAATTCAGTGGTCGCACTTCTAAATAAGAATTGGAAGTCACTGCGAGCCACTCTTGAACTCAGCTCGGGTCGGCCGATCACTCTCGCAGAACTTGCTACTGCTGTTTTTCACTACTTTGGAAAATCCAACCTTCTGCAAATCGGAAAAATCCAGGGCCAGCAAGGCGATAACACCCAAATGGCCTTTCCACGCTCCGAACCCTGGTTGATAGGCGATGATCGCGAGCCGATTTCGGGCGTGATTCGGATGCTGACTAATTCTTTGTAGGACCTTGGTTACAAAAATAATTGATATGGTCACAAATTGTTTTGACTTATTACACAAATATATATACAAAGCCGCAAATGAATTCGGAGTTCGCTCAAATCTACGATTATCAGAGTCCAAAACAGTTTCTGTTGGATAGGGTTAGCTCCATCCAAAAACAGGATCCTTCTGTTTCGATCCGGGGACTCGCCACTAAAATGGGTCTCAAATCGCACGCCCTCCTGCTCATGCTCTTGCAAGGCAAACGTCCTCTGCGAGTGAAGCACGCCACGCCGATCGCCAAGGGGTTGGGACTTTCATCCCAAGAAAGGCTTTACCTGCAGGCGCTCATTCAGTTTGATTCGGCCCTGGATCTCGAAGAAAAAAGGCTCTGCGGCCTTTGGCTCTCGAACCTCCATCCTGAGCACACCGTTGCAAGCCGACAGATTGATCACTTTGAGCTGGTTTCAAACTGGATTCACATGGCGCTATTATCTCTCTGTGAAACTCACGATTTTGATCCTGCACCAGAAGCGATTGCCCGACGTTTTGGTGGGCGCGTGAGCAGCACCGAAGTTCGAGCAGCGATTGAGCGCCTCAGGTCGCTGGAACTCATCACTTTTAATGCCTCTAACGGCAGCTTCAAACCTTCGCAACATCAAGTATGCACCCCAGATGATGTAGCGAGCCAGGGGGTACGCAAGTACCACAAAGAAGTGATGCGCCTGGCTCACGATGCGCTCGAGCGGGTTCCCCTCAATCAAAGAGAATTCCAAAGTTTCGCGATCAGCATCCCGGCGGCCAAAGCATCATTGGCCAAGGAAATGATCCGAAAATTTCGTCAGCAGTTCGGAAAAGCCATGGGCAGCGAACCCGGTGACGAGGTCTATCAATTCAACCTTCAGTTTTTTCAACTTACGGAGAGCCGGGAGGGACCACGCAAGGCGCGCCCCTCTCAGGACGAAGGCGTTGACTCTGAAACAACCCCTCAAACCCTCTCAGGAGAAATCGTATGTTAAATAATCGGAGTTTTATATTTCAATTCGCATTTTTGGCCCTTGCGTTGAACACAACCCACGCGCATTTGTCTCATGCCGAAGGAGGCACCAACGGTGCCGGGAACGGTGGCTCGTCGGTCTATAAAGATGGGCATTGGGTGGTTGCCGACCCTAATGATAACCCAACTCAAGATCAACTGGATACCGAACGGGTTGAAATCACCCCGAACGAAAGTCGGCTTTATGAAAGAAAACTTTGGATCATGGAGCAACTGCTCAAGGGCTATGGATTGCGCGTCGACTCGATCATGAGGACCCATCAGCAAGATATTCGCTTCATGAAATCCACATTGCCTTGCAACGACCCAGACTCTCACAACGACCAAGCTCGGCTTCAATACGGTTGCGTGGTAGGCAAGACTGTATTTATTAACTATTCAGTATTTAAACTCATGGACCCCACCAACCAGGCACTTGCCATTGCTCATGAGCTTTTTCACGTATACCTGAATAGTTTTACCTTAAATCAACGAGATTACCTGAAAATAGACCGAACTGCGCTTCAGTTTTATCAGGGTGCCCAGAGTCACTTAGCGATTATTCCGTTTATCAAAGGAGTTTACACCCTGCTTGATCTCGAGGAAAAACAAAGCAAGGGCCGCTTGGATCGACTTTCTGACGACGAAGTCCGCGAACTTCAACGTCTCGTTCGCATCGGAGAGCGGTTAGGCATGTCTGAACTCAATCCTTCGAGTTCGAACCAAACAGAAAGACACGTTGAAATATGGCCCAACGGAGGGGGAGCACTCGTCGTTGAGAAAAACAGCGAAGGGCGGACCTGGTCAGCAACCATCGATGCGGCGAGCTTTTTGGGAATCGGTGTTTTGGTTAAGGAATCGAGTGTCATAGAAAACAGCCGAATCACCTATCCGCGCGCTGTGATCCACAACTCAAAACTCAAAAACACAGAGATCACTCGCTCAGGCTCATATGCCAACAACGTAGATCAAAAGTCTTTTGAGATCAGCCATTCAGAGATTTTAGATTCAGTGATCAAGGACAGTATCACTCATGCCATTGCACGCCTTGAGCTCAATCACACAACGATTGTTCATTCGGAACTTAGCGGGCAAATCCAGATAGAAAACTCGAATGCCACTGATGTTACTCTCGAATATTTTACAAAAATCAAGGATTCGACGCTTAGCTTCTCCACCATTTCAGACAGCATCTTAACTTCAGCAAAAGTGGATTATTCGGAGCTGAACTACACAAAAATGGAACCCGGATCGAGTTGTTTGGATACAAAAATAGATTCATCACCAGTGTGGGACGACAGCAGACGGCAATCGATTTCTCCACAAGTCACTATGATTCGATCTAATACACATATCAAACATTTCAGGCCAAAACATTTTGAAACAGGTCGGAGAAGGTACCTAGACTTCAACGGTGATTTTGATTTTGGCTCGATCAGCACCTGCTCAATCGATTTAGAAACCGGACTAGATCGATTCAAATACCGTTCAAACAATGCTTTGGCCAAATTCAAAAGCAGGACCGGCATTTATTGGGACGGATCTTTTTTCCCTTACACCGAACCCGTCCTCGTCCACTCCGTCAGTGCTTTCACCGAAAAATATTGCAATCAGTAGCGTGTTTTTACAATTAAAACTAAAGATACTTTGGAAACTCAGGATCATGAATCGCATCTGCAATGATCACGCGTGGTCGATGTTTGGCATCATCGAAAATCCGACTGAGATATTCACCAATGACTCCTAAAAAAATTAAAGTAATGCTATGTAAAAATAACATCAGAACCACTAACGTCGGGAATCCAGGCATCGGGGTTCCATACAATATAGCACTGATCAAATAATAGGATGCCAACAACATGGATCCTACAAAAAGAGCGCCTCCAAGAATCGTCATCAAACGCAGCGGTGTCTTGGTAAAGGCAGTCAGCGCATCCACCGCCAACGTAAAATAATGGAACATCCGGAATTTGCTCTGGCCTGAAATCCTGGGCTGTCGATCGTAGGGAACCGCCACCTGACGAAAACCCAAGAACGTAACCAAACCCCTGAGATAGAGATTCCTCTCAGGAAGTGCTTTTAGAACATCCACGACCTTGCGATCCATCAGGCGAAAATCTCCAGAATTCTCTGGGATTGAGAGATCCGATAATTTATTGAGCACCTTATAAAACGCACTGAATAAAAACTTAAGCCACCAAGCCGCATGCCTAATTCTTCTGACTCCATAGGCGACTTGATAACCTTCTTCCCATTTTTGCAGAAATTCTGGAATCACTTCGGGTGGATCTTCAAGATCAGCATCCATTTCAATCACGGCATCACCCGTGGCTAAAAACAGGCCCGTGAAAACGGAATTCTGATATCCGAAATTTCTTGAGAATTGATAGGCTTTCAAGTGAGGTCGCGTTTTTGCCAAAGACTGTGCCACTATCCATGTGCTGTCAGTCGATGCATTGTCAGTCACAATGATTTCTAAATCAAATCGGCTTTGGAGCGCACCTTTGAAAAGCTCTTCCACTCGCTGAACAGCCACAGGCAGATTCTCAGCTTCGTTATAAACGGGGATGCAAATCGATACGCGTTTCTTCACAAGGGCAGATTAAGTACGAAGCCCTCTGTTTGACAACGACAATCATGAGAACATATCCAAGCCGAGCAGCCTGCTCTGCTTGCTTAAATAGGAAAGCGGGATTCATCCATGAATCCCGCTCTCATCCCTTGAATGTCTGTCTCGTCCCGAGAACATGACATTCCCCCGTAAGCTATTTTTGTTTTTCTAAGCTAATCGCAGTCTTCGACCAAGACTCTTCGGCTGCCAGCCGTCGATATGTAGATGCTCCCGACGCTCGTCCTGCTCTTTGCAATGAACGCACATCGTGGCCGTGGGTCTGGCTTCCAGCCTCTTGAGCCCGATGTCCTCTTCGCAGCTTTCGCAGGCTCCGAAGGAACCTTCGGAAATCCTTTCCAACGCCTCGTCAATTTTTTTCAAGAGCAGCATCTCTCGACTTCTCAGACGCATCTGCATGGATGCTTCCAATTCGCTCGAAGTCGTATCAGCCTCGTCCATCAGATCATCCTGTTGGAGGTAGTACGACTCGTTCACGACTTTCTTAGAAAATAACAGGCGATCTCGCTCTGTCTCGAACAATGCTTTAAATCTTACCATCGTGTTTCGGTCTATCATATACAGACCCTCCTGACTGAAGAGTATAGCTAAAGTCATGCCAACTTTAGAAAACTCAATCATTTCAATCGAGGTTATGTAAAAACACTAATTCCCGATCAAAATGACACCAGTAAAGAGCGCCGTATCATTTTAAGCCAGTACCAAAAAATCACCACGGTGTCGTAGTGACACCAAATCCCCTAATGCGTAATTAAGGGAAGGCGGAGCAGCCTGCTCCGCCAAAAAAAGAGCGAAGCGGGAGTCCTAATAGAGTCTTTTAGAGAAGGTCTCTCCGAGACTCTTATGCCTGCGACCAATCGCCGTCAGGGTTTCCTGACGCTCTTGCTCTTCTTTGCAGGCAATGCACAAGGTAGCCGTAGGACGGACTTCCAAACGGCGCATCTCGATGTCTTCTCCGCAGGTGTCGCACTCACCGAAGGTTCCTTCGTCGATTCGTCTCAGTGCGGTTTCAATTTTTTTAATGTATAAATTTTCGCGATTGCAAAGTCTCATGCGCATGGATTGTTCGGCATCCGTAGTCGCTTGATCCACTTCGTCCGGCCTGTCGTCCGAACAAACCGAAAAATCATCTCGAAGCACCTTCTTCTTGCTCAACCAATCCTGCCGCTGGCCTTCGAAAATCTTTTTGAATTTTTTCACCGTTATTTTGTTCATTTTTCCCCCCCTTTTAGGTCCCTCATGACCCATTGACTAATCGACTGCAGCGTTTCCATTACCCCCTGGCCCTGCGCCGCGACTGCTTCGAAGGATGGCCTTCGCGTAGCATTCAACGTCGCTTCGAGCTCTTGTATCGGAATCGCTCCAGAAACATCTCGTTTATTGTACTGAAACACCAATGGTACTTGATGAAAATCATACCCTTGTTGCTCCAAACTTTTTTCTAGTGCCTCCAGGCTTTCAATATTCGCATCCATGCGCTCGGGCTGGCTATCAGCCACGAAAACTATCCCATCCACTCCTTTCAAAATAAACTGCCTAGAAATCTCGTAAAACGTCTGACCCGGAATCGTATAAAGATGAAACCGAGTCTGAAATCCCCGTACGTCCCCCACAGACAACGGAAGAAAGTCGAAAAACAAAGTTCGCTCATTTTCGGTACTCAACGAAACCAACTTGCCTCGACTGTCTTGCTGAGTCTGCTCGTAAATGTACTGAATGTTGGTCGTCTTACCACTGAGACCGGGACCAAAATAGATAATCTTACAATTAATTTCTTTGTTGGAGTAGTTGATGAAGCTCATGCGTGCAGCTCCATCCGATTTTCCATCGCGCGCCCAATGGTTTGGCGATCCGTGTACTCGAGCTGTCCGCCCACAGGAATGCCATGCGCTAATTTGGTCACTTTCAAGCCCAAAGGCGCTAACAATCTCGCCAAATAAAGTGCGGTGGCATCCCCCTCCACACTGGGGTTCAATGCCAAAATCATTTCACGCACAGGCTCTGCCGGATTTTGTAACCGACTCATGAGTTCACGAATTTTCAAATCCTGTGGACCAACTCCATCGAGAGGAGAAAGCACTCCATGCAAAACATGGTACGTTCCTCGATAACTCCCTGTTTGCTCGATGGGCCTAACGTCCGACGGTTTCTCAACAATGCAAATCACTCCCGAATCTCGATTCGGTTGTGCGCAGACCGCGCACAGTTCTTGATCAGTAAAAACAAAACATCGGTTACACAAATGCGTCTTCTGCTTCGCCTGCAGAATGGATTCAGATAGAGCCTGCGAATATTCCACGCCTTGGCGCAGAATAAAGTAAGCCAAACGCGTAGCGGTTTTTTCTCCGACACCCGGCAACTTAGAAAGCTCGAAAATCAATCTGTTAATGCTCGATTCAGATTCCCTCATGCCCCCCGTTTTCCCCCGTGAGCTCGATCTCCCCTAGCTCTCCACCAAACAGTGCTCTCGCTTCTAAAATCAAAGGGTGGCTTTTCCCCAAATCCACCGCCTTTTGCCGATTCTGCTGCTGCTCCTTCACACGGCGTTCCGCCATGCTGTCAGTAAATTCGCGTGTGTCAAGACGAATTGGTGTTCGCTTGCCCAAATACTCCTGACAAAACTGATGCAATTGGTCCCAATAATTCTTTTGTTGGATCTGCTGCTTGAAATAAGCATTTTCAGATTTAAAAGCCAGAACCACTGCTTCGCTGGAAAACTCCAAGCAGTCCCCATGCTCCAAAATCGATCCGAGCAAAGGGCGTTTTTCTCTGATGAATTCCACGAAATTTTCCCAGCTCTTCACCGAAGAAGTCTGTACCTGAATAGGCTGCTGCACACTTTCTGTAGAAGTAGCTTGGATTACGGGAGCTGCCACTGCCATTGGTTTTGCTGGCGAACTTTGCGATGCAGGCACGATTGCCACTGCAGGTTTAGCTGCTGTCGGAGTTGGTTTAGGCGCAGCCACCACAGCTTCAGAAGGCTGCTGTTCTTGCCCTTGAGCGTAGAACAACGCATCCGCCTTCGCGCACTTCACAATCAATATATCCAAAACCATCTTGGGCTGCGAAGACCGAGCCACTGCATCCAATGAGTGATGAATCGCTTGAAAAATCAGCTCCAACTCCTCGAGTTCTCTCAAAGCAGACAATTTTTTTAATTCCAGAGTCTCTTCTTGAGAAAACTCCAGAATCACTCCTGACTCCGCCCCTATTTTAAATAAAACAAGCGCATGCACTGCTTCTAAAAGATTCTTAGTGAGAACTTTAAGATCTTGCCCCGACTGATAAACTCGATCGACCCACTTGAGCGCTTTGAGCGGTTCACGACTGAGAATCCCATCTAAGATTCCCGTGAGAACCTGAGACTCTATCAATCCGATGCTCTCTCTCACATGCTGAACTTGAATGGACTTCCCTGCATACGCAATGACCTGATCCAAAATCGACAAGGCATCTCGCATACTGCCTTCAGCTGCCCGCGCAATCCACATCAAGGCCGCAGGTTCTGCTTCAATCCCCTCCGCTTGAGAAATCTGCTGCAATCGAGTTTGGATTTGGGCTGCGGTCACTCGTCTTAAATCGAAACGCTGCACGCGTGAGTGAATCGTACCTGGAATTTTGTGAGACTCCGTGGTCGCGAAAATAAAAACCACATGAGGAGGCGGCTCCTCCAATGTTTTTAAAAGTGCGTTGAATGCTGCAGTGGTCAGCATGTGTACTTCGTCGATGATGTAGATTTTTTTCTTACCGCACGATGGGGCATACTTCGCGCTCTCTCGAATTTCGCGAATCGCATCGACTCCATTGTTCGAGGCACCATCGATTTCCATCACGTCCATGCTCGTGCCGCGAGTAATTTCCTGGCAGGAGCTGCACACCCCACACGAAGTTAAACTGTCGCCCTCCCAAAGCGTCTGAGGACATTGAAGCGCTTTGGCAAAAATTCTTGCGATGGATGTTTTTCCGATGCCGCGAGTTCCAGTCAAAAGATAGGCCTGATGAATTCGCTCTTGTCGAATCGCATTCATCAGCGTTTTGACAACAGGGCCTTGCCCGACAATGTCAGCAAACTGAGCAGGTCGCCACTTTCGTGCGAGTACTATATATGACTGACTCACTTCCACTCCCCTGTCCTGAATGAAGACTCTTACTCTAAACAAAGATCTCTCCGCAAGGGTTGCTGCATGATGTTGATGATATTTTTTTTTTGGGATAAGTTGAGGCACGAGCCGAAACTCCGACGGTGCATCAGCACCGTCCCGGAGCAGGATGCGTAGGGAAGGTACAGGAAGGTGAATCATCTCCAGTTGAGAACATCACTCGGCGTTATCGGATTAACTTGGAATTCTTACAGCAGAATTTCCCGGCTCGACTGGTATTCTTTAACTCCCACTCACGAACCTCAAATTTCACGTAAGTGGAGCATGCTCGCTAAACAATCTGCACCACCCGCGCTCAACTCCCTTTTTGATTCTCTTTTTGATTATTTGGAATGCGGAAAACCAATTCTGGAAATTCCGTGGGAACAAATCGATCAATCCAGCTGGAGTCCTTTTCAGGCACAAGTCTATCAAATGGCTGCGCAAATCCCATTTGGTGAAACTCGTACTTATTCTTGGATCGCAAAAAAAATTGGAAATCCTCACGCATCGCGCGCGGTGGGTCAATCCCTCAGAAAAAATCCACTCCCGATTTTAATTCCATGCCATCGGATTATTGGAGCAAATGACTTGGGAGGCTTCATGGGAGCCCAAAACGAGTCTGCTCCCGAGATCATCCTGAAGCGCCGATTGATCGCGATCGAATCGGATTACCTCAACCCGGTCTTCTCGTTTCTCTACGGGGGACCAGCGCATCGCACGTTGGACCGGCACTCGAAAGCGGATCATCGCCTCGATTCCTGACAAAAACTGCTTCCAATATTTTTCGGCGGCCATTGGATTTGCGGATGGCAACTCTAGCGTCAATGTGGGGATTCCCAGCTCATTTCCGGAGTAGTTCCCCAGAGAGCCGGGATAAAATCCTCCTGAGATGGCTTTGAGCCTTTTTTGCAGTTTCAGGCACTCCTTGACGTATTCTTCGGGAAATCGATTCAGTGACAAAACTGTAGGGCCATCATAATCCATGAAATTCAGAGGAGCATGCACTGATAAGACTTTATGGGGTCGGATTTTTCGAATCAGATCTTCTTGAAATAATGTTTCTGGCTCTGACCGTGGACGCATTCCAGGAAACCGCCTGGGATCCGATCTGTGTTTGAATTTCCAACTCTTGAGCGCTGTTCCTTCCCAGTCTTGAGTTTGAAAGTTTCGATTCACATCCACTCCATGTGAGTTCATCCGAGTGCGAGGAGAGCGTAAAAATCCATCGGGATTCACAAGCGGAGCAATCACTATTCTTAAATCGTTTGAATTTAAAATAGAAACGAATACTTTGCGGTTTTCCTGTATCCAACGCACGAGTCTTAACCCCAAGTAAAGTGGGGTGATCTCATCCCCGTGCACCATCGTCAAAACTAACGAAACATTTGCCGCCTGCTCAGGACCAAAATCCGCATAGACCAGTGGACGACCATTGACTGAATAGCCACCGATTTTCCAATTGATTCCCTCACAAGGATCAATTTTCCATCTCAGAGTTGTCATCTGTTTTTTGAGTTCGGTGCAAAACTGAGCCAGAGTAGATGAATGCGAAGTCTCTGCACTTGCACTTTGTGCCAGAAAAAACAACATGCATCCCAACTGCCAAACGCGTCTTAAGATTTGATTTTTCTGTGAGAAATATACCATTTCAAAACCATGGCCAGAACCACTGTTATGACTGTAATTACAATTCCGTGCTCAATTTTTTTGACCACGCGAACCACACGATCCAACTCATCTCCAAAATAATAAACAGCTCCAATAATCGCAGGGACACTCAGCAATGCTGCTATGCCATCATAAAAAAGAAATTTTTTGAGCGGAATATGCAAAGTCCCTGCTGAAAAATAAACTGGCGCTCTAAAGCCCGGCATAAATCGGGCTACGAACAACAATTTGTCTCCTTGCTGATGAAATTTTTTCTTCACCATGTCCAAGCGATCATCTGGCAAAAGTTTGTGAAAAATCCATTTCTTTGTCAGCTTTCGACCGTACTTGCTTCCCAGCCAAAAAATAAAAAAATCACCTACAAGTACGCCCACAAATGACAAAACAATCATCGCCCAAAGCGGAGCAATCCCATAATAAGCCATCAACCCCGCTGCAAACAAAGTAATATCTTCTGGAATTGGCAGTCCCAAACCGCAGGCCAGCAAAATGCCAAAAACCACCAAATAAGGAAACGGACCGTGCAGGTCGATCAGAAGATCAATTAATAAATCCATACTCGTTATAGCTCTTCTACTTGCGCTGAAGCGGGTGCGCAACTCGATAGTCATCTAAAAGTGCGCCTAAGTCGACTTGGGTATAACGCTGCGTGGTAGACAACCGAGCATGCCCCAGAAGCTCTTGAATGGTTCGTAAGTCAGCTCCTGCAGCCAATAAATGAGTGGCGAAGCTGTGCCTCAAGCCATGCGGAGAAAGGTTATGAGCCACGCTGAGCCTCACCAAATGGCGAGCCAAAATTCTGCCCACACTGCGGGCAGTTAACCTCGATCCTCGAAAATTAATAAACAACGCAGAATCTGCCCCGAAGCGATCTCCGCGATCTTCCAGATACAAGCGAATCACTCGCAAAGCCTCGGGACCCACAGGGACCATTCGTTCTTTTGAACCTTTTCCTCGCACCAGTACCCACCCACGATTTTGATCTAAGTCGGGAATATTCAACCCAACCGTCTCGCCGACGCGAAGACCACACGAATACATCAGCTCAAACAACGCACGATCTCTCTTGCCCAAAAAAGTACTCTCATCTGGAGCTTGCACCAGTTGCAATGCCTCTTCGACTTTCAAAAATCGCGGTAGCTTTTTGGGTATCTTGGGACTGGGCATCCAACTGCCGACCTCCCTTTGAATTTGTCCCGTGCTTCTCAGATATTTCAAAAAGGATCGAATCGACGAGAGACGACGGCATACGCTGGAGCGTTCATACGAATCACAGAGCGATGCCAAGTAGGTCCGCAATACTCGAGCATCGAACTGTGTCTCCAAATCCTGAACTGACCGGATGCCTCGAGCAGATACGGCCGCACCCCAATGACACAAATCAATTTGATAGGCCCGAACAGTGTGGGGGCTCATCTTCCGATATCCTTCCAGATGCGCAAGAAATTGCAAGATAGCCGACTGAATGGACATCCTGAGTCTCATTCTATCATATTCGTTCTTCGTCGTCCGTCTTTATGCAGCTTTATAACTTTTGTCGCTATTCGGCTGCGGCAACTCAATCACAAATCGAGTATTGAGTGATGAGCGATCCAGCCACAACCTACCACCATGATCCGCAATGATCCCATTCGAAATACTCAATCCAAGCCCGGTCCCTTTTCCCACCTCTTTGGTCGTGAAAAAAGGTTGCATCAACTTATCCGCAATCTGAGTTGGGATTCCATGACCGCTGTCGAGCACTACAATATGAATAGTCGTCCCTTGTAACTCCACTCCAACACGAACCCATCTTTCCTGTAGCGAGCTAACTGCATCGAAAGCATTATTCAACAAATTGGTGAGCACCTGCGCAATTTGAACGGGTCGACATAAAATTGAAATCTCTGGCAACGTTTTTACTTCCAGAGATATTCCTGATTGCACAAAGCGCTCACTGCACAATCCTAAAACATCACTCATAAGATCTTTTATTTTGACTGAAACTAAAGGATCCTTCTCGCCATTTCTGGAAATCAAGCGTAATCCGCGAATAATTTTTGCAATTCGTTCAGTTGCAGAAATAATTTTTTCAAGTTGCTCCGTACCTTGCTCCGCTGAAAATTTTCCGTTTCGAATACTTTTATTGAGTTGGATGGCTTTCCCCAAAATAATGGCCAATGGATTATTGATTTCGTGCGCAATACCTCCCGACATTTCACCTAAAGCCACTAATTTCGATGTTTCAATCATAGCTACACGTTGTTTTTCTAAAAGGAGTTGAGCCTCCTTGCTTTCGGTAGCGTCAATGACCACGCCCATGAGAGAAGATGGCTTTCCATCTGGTCCCAAAGTAACGGTACCCTTTGCTTCAATCCAGTGAATACTCTGATCACGCCAAATGATTCGATACAGAGAGTTGTATCGTCCTCCTGTTGCCAAGGCTCTTGCTAGGTCATCTTCAACTTTTTTATGGTCACTCGGGTGGATACGAGAAAACCACTCCGTCCGAGTCGGTAGTCCTGGCTTGGGGGGTAAGTCGAATAATCTATAATAGCTTTCTGAGCAATTTCCAGTCTTGTATATTAAATCGTCCACTACCCACAACCCGACCTTCCCACCTTCCTCAGCGAGTCTCAGTTGCTTGCTCGTAGCTTTTAGCTTTTTTTTGAGATCGGAGAGATACCCCATGGATCCCCCCGAAATCGCCAAAAATATGGCTGTAATCAAATTGTTGACAAGCAAATTGGCGCCCGGAGTTTGAACAAATTGGGTTAAAAAGAGTCCCAAAGGAAAATAGGCAACTCCAAAGAAAACACCTTGTGTCCGTCCACCCAGGTATCCGGCAACAGCAGCATAGATCATAAACTGTCCGTAGGCGCCTCCAGCCCCTACCGTCCTCCAAAGAAAGGAAAATGAAACGCCCGGCATGGCCAAAGAAAACAGCGTCACAAAAAGGCGGCTCGATCTTTTTTTAATAAATTTTAGGTCCATTTTTGCTATCTCGCCATATGACCATCGTCACATTTTCAAAAATATATTAATGAAGAAAAACAGTACAATATCAGCCGACGAGCACCAGTGCTTGATTTTTGCGACCACAGCGTCTGGATTATATGGTTTTACAACGAATGCGTTGACCATACTTTTGAGTTGCACGAGTATATCTTCGTCGACATACGCACTGGCGACAATAATCGGTGTACTGTGGTTAAATCCGCCTTTGTTGGTTCGAACCGCTTCCACCAGGGTAACACCTGACCCCTGCTTGAGTTTTAAATCGAGGAGGATGAGATCAAATTTTTCATTTTTGATTTTTAACAGTGCGTCTGGGAGAGTGGGTGACCCGGCAGACAAGCCCGGCCTCCTGAATAGCTGCCGAAACATCTCTCGCAAGCTCCTCCTCATCTTCGACGAGTAAAATTTTTTTTGTGGCCTCTTTTATCTAGGGCGTGTTTTCAAAGTCAGTTTCGGCTGCAAATTGCATCTTCGGGCTGCAACTTCGTCAGCGAATCGCGCCAAAATCCTCACAGCCCGCAGCGGGGATGCTCCGGTTTTGGCGCGACCCGCTTCCTTGTTTCGCCTCGAATCTGCAATTTTCGCTTCGAAACTGACTTTGAAAACACGCCCTACTGAATTTGATTTCAGACATTATCAGGCATTCGAATAGAAACTGTGCTAAAAGCTCCTGATGATTCACATAGTCGGAGCAGGTCTTGCTGGAAGCGAAGCCGCCTATTACCTGGCTGAACGAGGCATTCCCGTCATACTCCACGAAATGCGGCCTCAAAAAATGACCGAAGCACACAAGACCTCGGGCTGCGCGGAATTAGTCTGCAGCAATTCCTTTAAATCCAAGTCTCCTGTTTCGGCACCGGGCATGCTCAAAGCTGAAATGGCAAAACTGGGTTCACTTGTTTTGCGTGAGGCTGGAGGAGCGGCAGTGCCGGGCGGTGATGCGCTCGCGGTGGATCGGGATGTTTTTTCAGAGTCGGTTTCGCGCGTGCTCAGCAGTCATCCTCTCATCACCCGAGTCAACGAAGAGGTGAGTCAACCCACTCCCGGGCAAATTAACTTAATCGCTACTGGGCCTCTGACATCCGAGCCTCTCAGCCAGTGGTTGATGAAAGCATCGGGTGACGATGGACTTTATTTTTACGATGCCATTGCTCCAATCGTTGAAACTTCGTCCATCGACTTCGATCACGCTTTTATTGCCAATCGCTACGATAAGGGGGGTGAAGAAGCCTACATCAACTGTGCAATGACAGAGGAACAATACTACCGATTCGTCAACGCATTGATGGCCGCAGAGAAAGTCCCTCCGAAAAATTTTGAGAAGGAGATTTTCTTTCAAGGATGCCAGCCCATTGAGGCCATCGCTGCCACAGGAAAAGACAGCCTGAGATTCGGACCGATGAAACCTGTGGGTTTGGTTGACCCCAAAACAAATCAAAGACCCTTTGCAGTGGTTCAGCTACGGCCAGAAAACAATGCAAAAACAGCCTACAACATGGTCGGGTTTCAAACTAAATTGAAATATGGTGGGCAATCCCAAGTTCTGCGAATGATTCCCGCTCTCGAGAAGGCTGAATTTTTGCGATTCGGATCGATACATCGAAACACCTATGTCTGCGGGCCCCAGGTTTTGAGTGCAGATCTCTCGATGAAGAAAAAGCCGACCGTTTACCTGGCCGGTCAAATCACGGGAGTCGAGGGTTACCTAGAATCTGCTGCATGCGGACTGCTGGCTGCTATTTTTATAGAACAACGATTGAATGGGCTCTCTCATTCTGCGCCCCCAGCTCACACTGCTCTGGGTGCACTTTTGAGGCACATCACTGGTGCTGAAGCAAAAAACTACCAGCCCGCCAACATGAGTTTTGCCCTCTTTGATCCAAACCTATTTGACGGTGTCAGCAATCTTCCTCGCGATGAGGCACGCAAAGCAATGTCGCAACAAGCCCTCGGTAATTTTTCTCGCTGGATGGGAAAAGGCCTGAATCGTTCTAATGTTCTGTAGAAGCTGAAGGATTCGCGGCAGGTCTTCGAGAATTGGATTTTCCGGTAGCGCGCTCGGTAAGTTCTCTTCTTAAAACATCGATTTTCCCTTGAAGTTTTGATCTCAAACTCTCGTCCTGCGCCAAATGCTCTGCTTCACTGTATTTAGACAGAGCTTTCTCTCTTAAATTAGTGTGCATATACACGTCGCCCAAGTGTTCAAGAATGGTGGGTTCATCTGGCTTAAGGCGAACTGCTTTTTCCAGCTCAACAATCGCCTCTTTGCTCTTTCCGCGCACAAAAAGATACCAGCCCCAACTATCCCGGATATAACCACTCTCAGGTCTCAGCTCCATGGCTTTACGTAATTTTTGTTCGGCTTTATCCAGATTCACGCCTTTTAGCGTCCAAGTGTATCCAATGTAATTCAGGGCATCTGCATGCTGTGGATTGATCGCTAAAATCGCTTCCATGACTTTCAGGCTGTCTTCGATTTTGCCCTGACGATCATATAGGCTTCCCAAGTAGTATTTCACCTTCTCATCTTCAGGAAGGACGCGGACCGCCTCCTCAAGGGTTTTCACAGCCGTCTCCAGCTGCCCTTGCTCCTCATGGATGCTCGCTTTGAAAAGATAAAAAGTTGAAACCCGAGGTAATTTTTCTATGGCGCGATCAATATGCCCCAGCGCAGCTTCTTTTTTGCCTTGCTGCTTCATGAGAAGGCCGATGTGAACTACCGCATCCGAATACAATTTAGATTCGTTTGTGATGTGACTCAGCTGACTGACTGCTTCTTGCGCCTTGCCTTGCTCTTCATAAACATTACCTAAGTAAAAATGAACGCGATCCGATTCTGGATTTTTCAATAGGATCGCCTTGAACTGAACCGCTGCCTTATCAAATTGTTTGAGCTCCATCCAAACCAATCCCAGTTTAACCTGAGCATTCAAATCATCTGGATCAATTTTAGAGATGGCTTCCAAATAGGGGATCGCTTCCTGATACCTCTCCGCTTTGAGATGAACTGTGGCAATTCGATTGGCCGCTACAGAGTCTTGCGACTGATCAAAAAGATCTTGATAAACCAAAAGAGCTTCGTTGTTCATCTGCTTCTCTTCATACATAAATCCTAGAGAAAGCGACGCTTGAACAAATCCAGGCCTGAGATCAATTGCACGCTTATAGGCGACTGCTGCAGGCTGAAAGTGTGCCAGCTTTTGCTCAGTTCTCCCCAGATAATACCAAGCGAGAGCAGACTCTGGCATGAGCTTCAAAAAAGTCTTCAATTTCTGCACCGATTGAGCAGCCTGATTTGCTTCCAATAAAACTTGTGCTCGATAAATCGCTGCTTCCTCATGCGTTGGATTTTTCTTCAAAATCTTTTCGTACTCAGCCAATGCCGCTGGAACATCACGTGTCGCGGAGTAGAGACCTGCCAGCATGAGCCGAGCATCCACATAGTCGGGATTGAGTTTGATAGCCGCCCTAGAACTCTCTAATGCCTCAGAAATCATACCTTTTTTGATATATTCAGCTGCTATGCGCGCATGAATCAGCGCGGATTTTGTGTCATAGGCTAAAGCCAGTTTGTACTCCTCAATGGCTCGATCGGGATGCCCTTCGTTCGAGTATGCCTGTGCCATGCTAAAGTGATAATCTGCTGAATTTTCAGGCATTTTCACAACAGTGGTTCGGATATCAAAGGTTGGATCGACAGGCACCTCAACAACGCTTGGAGGAGTAGTCACTGCATCCGCCTGAGGGCTTTCAGGCATAGGGGCAGTGGGCCTGATCTCTTTTCCAGCACAACCGCTGGCCAAAACCCCTAGAATTAACAAATACCCCTTTTTTTGCATGGATAAGGCATCCCTTCCTAAACCCTTTCGGATAAATAGGTGAAGGTCTTGACTTTAGTGCAGCGGGTTGTTATTCGGCTAAGTAGAGTTATTTAGCGCTTAGCGTTAGAGAACTTCTGGAGTAGAGAGACATTAGGAGTTAACTCAGCTGATCCATAAGCATCAGCAGGGGGATTGTGATGAAAGAAGCTAAAATTATTAAGCGTTATCAAAACCGAAAACTCTATGACACTCATGAGTCGAGTTATGTCACTTTGGATGAAATCGCCAAGATGATCCGTAACGGCGAAGAGCTGAGAGTCATTGATAATAAGACCAAAAACGACATCACCGCCGCAACTTTGACGCAGCTCTTGTACGAAAGCGAAAAAAAATTAAAAACCCAGCCTTCTGTTGAGCTTTTGAAAGAAATCATTCGCACCGGAGATGGCTCATTTTCTGGTTACATCCAAGCTCGAGTAAAACCAGAAGCAGCTGGAGCCCAGCCTGTTGAGAGACCTGTAGCTCCTACGACGTTGAATCAATAATTTGACATTTGCACGTGCTGAAAAACTCATCTACACTAATTGTGTATGATGACGATGTCAGCGCATGGATGCGCGAATCAGTTGGCAGGCAGTAACTCAATTCTAAAATATATTTTTTTATGCGAGGTGGCCTTTATTTCAGCCACGCTATTCCTGCCAGCTAGCGGGAATGCTGCATCCAGTTGGTCAAAACCTACTTGGAATTCTGGCAATGCAGCTCACAGTGAACCGAGTCGCAGCAAAGAAAAAGATCTAGATGCTGACGAGGAACCCGCGCCACTCTTTTCAGGAGGCGGCGGCACCAGCAGACGTTCTGCATCGAGTGAAAATCGAAACATGACCCCATTTGCCCCTGGCTCACACAACGTCTCCCTGGGAGTGGGGCAAAATTTCTTGATGGGCGATCTAGCTTCCCAATACAATGACGCTTTGGGTGTTCGCATGGCATATACCATGGGTGTCAGTGAGATGTTTGCCCTTGAAGCGGCCGTGGGTTACTCGTCGCACGATCAGGCAGGCACTCCTAAGATCCCAAAAACCTACTCTTTGACAACCGCTTTGGCAGGAATGCGAGTCAACCTCAGCTGGTATGACCGAATTGTTCCACACGCCGTGATTGGGATGGGATTTTTCAACCCCAGCTATGAATTAGATGACAAGGGAAAAACTTTTTCACCCTTTATTTTTGGGATTCATGCCGGACCAGGAATTGACTTGCAGCTCACTAAACAAATATTTTTTGGTGCAACCCTGAGGTTCCAAAGCCTTTTCAGTACACGCATGTATATTCCAAACTCAGATCAGCGCCTGGACGTAGCGGGCACATACACTGCTCTTTATTTGCACACGGGTGTTACTTTCTAATTTTTCTGTAGCAACTCTTCGAGCTGATCTGACTCGATATTATATTGTTTTGCACAAAAATCACATGTGATCTGTGCCATTCCCTGTGTATTCAAAATCGTGTTGATTTCTTCTTCGCCCACCAAAGTCAGAGAACGCAAAACGCGCTCCATCGAACAATCACACTGGAAATAGATTTCCTTTTCCTCGAGCTTAACAAAAGCCTCGTCCTGAAAAATTTTGGAAATCAAAAACAGGGGATTCGTTTCCGCATCCAATTCATCCAGAAACTGCCCGAGATCTTGGATGTGAGCTTCAATTCTTTTGATTTCATCGGGACTGGCTCCAGGCAAAGCCTGCACTAAAACACCTGTAGCTACCTTGAAATTGCTTCCCTCACATTTGACTGAAAGCGCAATTGCCGAAGGAAGCTGTTCACTTTGTAAAAGATAAAAAGTCAGATCCTTGGCAAAATGTCCGGTGAGTATCGGCACTGTCCCAATGTAGGGTGCGCCCACACGAGCAGTTCGGGTTCTCAAAACAGAGATCAATCCTTCACCCCAGGGCCCGAGGCGAGTGTCGCTTGCAGCCAATCCCCAGTCCGACTTTTGGACAATGTAGCCGCGAACCGTACCTTCTGGGCGCGCATCGACCAGTGTCTGATAGATGTTTCCTGTGCTTCTAATATTCAGATTCACTCGTTCGCCTGGCTTTGCCGATGCCGCCAACATCAATGCACCTACGACAGATTCTCCCAGCATTTGAGCGGCAGTGCCTTGAATTCCATGGGTTTTTGCCATTTCTTGGGCAAGGTCCGTCGCTTGAATAGCGACAGCTCTCAGATTTCCACCCGTAGTGATGGCTTTGACCCAATGATTCATTTGTGCGTGCCTTGTACCCTATGGAATAGCGTTTGCATACTCCCCTCCACATGATGACACAAATTATGCTAAAAATAGGCCTTTTTTCCTCCTCTTTGTTAACCCAGCTCGAAACCCGCGGGATCGGACAGCCCCTGGCCCCGGAGCAAATGAGCTCCGGGAAGTATCAGATTTTAATGACCGAGTCTGAGAAACAGGCGACAGATCTCAATATGGAATGCCAAGCCGTCCAATATGAGACTTTGAGCATCAAGAAAAAACTCAAAGGCTATCGCTCCACCGTGCTCTGTGATGATGCTCCTGGGCCAGGTGTGGCGCTCTATTTTGATGTGAAACAGGTTTACTTAGGAATGCGATCACTCGGTGACTGAGTAGACCCCACCACATCCACTGTAGAGCAACAAAAAGGGCCCTGCCTTGCGACAGAGCCCTTCTGTTAATTAGGTCGCCGCAGGCTGCGGCTCCCGAAATTTCATTTTCTCTTGTAGAGAAAATTTTACATGTCGTAGCCGCCCATACCACCCATTCCGCCGCCTGGCATAGAAGGAGCCGAAGACTCTTTTCTAGGCTTTTCAGCGATCAGGGTTTCGGTGGTCAACATCAAGCTAGCGACGCTAGCGGCGTTTTGAAGCGCGCAGCGAGCTACCTTGGATGGATCGATCACACCGGCAGCCAACAAGTCTTCGTACTTCTCGGTCAAAGCATTGAAGCCGAAAGAAGGAGAAGGATTGCTGATCACTTTGTCGACGACGATTGAACCTTCGTGTCCAGCATTGCCTGCGATCTGACGAAGAGGCTCTTCGAGAGAACGGCGAACAATGTTGATTCCAGCTTGTTGCTCAGCGCTCAAGCCAGTCACTTTGTCCAAGACGCGAGAAGCACGGAGCAGGGCAGTTCCACCGCCAGGAACGATGCCTTCTTCGACAGCAGCGCGAGTTGCATTCAATGCATCTTCCACGCGAGCTTTTTTCTCTTTCATCTCAACTTCGGTAGCAGCACCGACATTGATCACGGCTACGCCGCCGACCAATTTAGCGAGACGCTCTTGGAGTTTTTCGCGATCGTAGTCCGAAGTGGTCTCTTCGACTTGAGCACGAATGGTTTTCACGCGGGCTTCGACGTCAGCTTTTTTGCCAGCACCATCCACGATGGTGGTGTTGTCTTTGTCGACAGTGATTTTCTTGGCAGTTCCGAGATCTTCAAAACGGGCTGCTTCGAGTTTGTGGCCGAGTTCTTCGGAGATCACTTTGCCGCCGGTCAATGTTGCAATATCTTCCAACATTTCTTTGCGACGATCGCCGAATCCAGGTGCTTTCACAGCGCAAACTTGGATCGTGCCGCGGAGTTTGTTGACTACGAGAGTAGCCAATGCTTCGCCTTCGACTTCTTCTGCGATGATCATCAGGGGTTTAGAACGTTGAACGACTTTTTCCAAAATAGGAAGCAAGTCTTTCATTGCGCTGATTTTTTTGTCGTAAATCAGAATGTATGGGCTGTCCAAAGACGCTTCCATTTTTTCTGGGTTAGTGACGAAGTAAGGGGAGAGGTAACCGCGGTCGAATTGCATACCTTCGACAACGTCCAGAGTGGTTTCAGCAGTTTTTGCTTCTTCCACGGTGATCACGCCTTCTTTGCCTACTTTTTCCATCGCTTCTGCGATCAACTTGCCGATTTCAGCGTCGTTGTTAGCAGAGATGGTTCCGACTTGAGCCACTTCTTTTTGATCTTTGATGGGTTTGGAAATTCTTTTCAGTTCTTCCACAACCAAACCAACTGCTTTGTCGATCCCGCGTTTGATGTCCATGGGGTTGTGACCAGCAGCTACGATTTTTGCGCCTTCGCGAAAAATTGCTTGAGCCAAAACGGTAGCAGTCGTGGTTCCATCGCCAGCATCATCGTTGGTCTTGGAAGCAACTTCGCGAACCATTTGAGCGCCCATGTTTTCGAATTTATCGGACAGCTCGATTTCTTTTGCGACCGTCACACCGTCTTTGGTGATGTTTGGCGCGCCAAAAGATTTCTCGATGACGACGTTACGGCCTTTAGGACCGAGGGTTACTTTCACGGCATCAGCCAAAATATTCACACCGCTCAGAATCGCGCTGCGTGCACTTTCAGAAAAACGTAGTTCTTTAGCAGACATTTTTATCTCCTTTTGTTATTGAGTCGCCGCAAGCTGCGGCTCCTATTTAATTTCCGTTATATTTAGTTAAGAACGCCGAGAATATCTTCTTCGCGCATCATCAAGAAATCATCGCCTTCGATTTTGATTTCAGTTCCGGAGTATTTTCCGAAAAGAATACGATCGCCTTTTTTCACATCCAATGGGCGAACTTTTCCATCATCACCGATGCGGCCTTGGCCGACTGAAATGACCTCACCTTGGACAGGCTTTTCTTTGGCGTTATCAGGAATGATGATCCCACCTTTTGTTTTTTCTTCTTCGTTAGAACGTTTTACAAGCACGCGATCGTGCAATGGTCGAACTTGCATAATGACTTATCTCCTTATTGATGTGTCTTGGGACATCAATGGCAATGCGCACCTAGTTGTCAATGCTTTAGCGAGATTTTTTGTCCGATTTTTGCGAAATATCTTCCTATTTAAATTAGTTGACAAATTAATACAACTAATATAGATTGTCCTTCCTGAACGGTAAACCTGGAGGTTGCCCTTATGAAAAAGTACATTTTTATGAATAAAAACAAAATATTAGCTGCTGGGTTGAGCTTTTTGGGGCTGATGTCATTACCTTATAATAGCTTCGCATCCAAAAAAGCTACTGAAACCTATGCTGCTCAAGAAGAAGCGGCTTCTGAAAATATTGCAAACGAAGTCTCTGCCCCTGAACAGGTTGCTCCTGTCAAATCAGAACCGAAGAGGGTTGCACCAAAAACTGCCGCCAAAACAGCTCCTGCCCCTGTACAAGAAACAAAAGCAGAAGCACCAGCCGCTGTTGCCCAACCCGAGGTTTTGGACCGAGTCGCTGCTCTTGAAAAAGAAGTCGCTCAATTGAAAAACAGTAAAAAAACTGCTGCCAATGCTTTTGACCCAGTTCCAGAAAATCAACGCGGAGCAATCCTCAAACGCATGCAATTGGCCGAAAAATTAGTTCATTCATATGGCCGCGCTTATGATTACAGAGTTACGACTGTAAAAGAGTTAGAGCAAATTCTAGCCAGCCTTGAGGCAGCTCATCAAAACGAAGCTCAACCCGCCGAATCCCTGGTCAACTAGGCCTTCATTCGATATTCTATGAGACATGAAGGGTTCCGTCCTCTTATTTGGAGGTAGTTCGGACGAAAAGCTAGTCTCTGTCGCTACGGCGCAGAACTTAGCTTCCCGTTTTATATTCGAAGAGCTTCTGTTTATGGATGTCAGCGGCGCTATTTCAAAGGTAGCGCAAGCAGAACTGTTGGCTCATCAGCGTCCTTTTGAAGTTCAATTCAAACCTTCACAAAAGCCTTTTCTCTCTTCTGTGCAAGAATCAGTCTCTCATCTTCATGGTAAAACGGTTTTTTTAGGGTTGCACGGTACTGAAGGCGAAGATGGGACCATTCAGGCATTGCTAGAAAAGTCAAAAATAGCGTTCACGGGATCCGGAGCTCAGGCCAGCCGACTTTGCTTCGATAAAATCAAAACAAAAGAGCGGGTAAGCACTGTAGGCGTTCCACTTGCACCACAGCTACTCATTCACAAAAAAGAACCACAGGAAATAGCTAAGACACTCACTGTGTTTTATAATCAACAGGGTCCCCTCGTGGTGAAGCCGGTTTCAAGCGGATCCAGCTTTGGACTACATATTTTAAAAAGTTCTGATCGGATTCATGAAACCGCGATAGCAATCGCTCAGTCTCCTTACGATTGTTTTATGGCTGAAAAATTAATTGAAGGCAGAGAACTCACTGTCGGAGTACTGGTTCTTAATGGAAGCCTCCATGCCCTGCCACCTTCGGAAGTCGTTACTGAAAAAGGACATGCCTTTGACTATTTGGGGAAATACTTGGGCAAGGGGACAAAAGAAATTACTCCGGCACAACTCACACCTACAGAAAAATTTGCTGCACAAAAAACTGCGCTCGATGCTCACAAAGCTTTGGGCTGCTATGGCTACACGAGAACGGATATGATTCTGACTGATTCGGGCCCTGTTTTTCTCGAAACCAATACTCTTCCGGGGCTTTCAAAAGCCTCGTTTATTCCTCAACAACTCGAGGCGGATGGAATTCCAATGAGTATATTTGTCGAAGAACAGCTCACGCTGGCTCAGAAGCGTAATAAAATTTAAACCTGTTGCTTACTTTTTCTTGTCGTCGCGCGCAGGGGCCATTGCCTGACTGGAAACTCTATCCACAATTGGATCATGCGTGGCTGAAGTGGGAGCCGTGATTTGGCGAGCAGCAGCTGTGGGGCGATACTTTTTCTGGAGTTGTGACTGGCTTTCAAAATAGAGATAGAGCCCAGAACCCAAGGTGCTAACGACAACAATTCCAATGAGAATTTGAATCGGGGATTTTTTCTTGTTTCGCGCTTCGATTTCTTTGAGTTGATTGAAAAGCCCGTCTGCAGGGATTCTCGGGATAGGGGAGACCGGACGAGCTTCCGGCTTGCTCTTGTTGGGCGCATTTTTATCGCTAGCCGCTATTGCCAAAGCAGATTCATGTACTTTTTTCTGTCCAATGATTTCCTGAACCTTGGCTTGCACACCCGTAGCGTTCGAACTCACGCTGACTTTGCCATCAAACGGAGATCCTTCAACTTTGACTACTTCTACCTCAGTTCGCCGAACTAAAGAAAATCCACTACACTTGTAGCATTTAGAAAATAGCCATCCTGACCCAATTTTATCATCTCCCACCGAAACCATTGTAAGACAATGAGGACAATTCCAACGCATGGTATGCTCTCCCTATCTATGAGGTTACCGTCTGCAGATTTGGCGTCAATGGGTAGAACTTGCCGGGCGAGTAGGATTTTGTGCAGAAACTGGAGGCGTGGCATTTGATTGCGAGGGTTGCGCAGGTTGGAACGCTGGAGTCCGCCCTTGCGGCTGCGCAGGGGCTCCTTGAGCGGAGACAGCTGAATTTTGGCTCACTTGAATTTGCTCTGGCTCGGGAAATGGAATCGATTTGACCTTGGGTTCGAGTACCCTCAAAACTACACGACGATTTTTTGTCATTGCAGCCTCATCTAAAGCGCCAGCGGGTGTCCGAGAAGCTTGCACAGGTCTTGTATCCGCGTACCCAATCGCTGTTAAGTGATCTGACTCAAATCCTTTATCCATGAAAAATCGCGCTACGCGTGAAGCGCGGGCACCGGATAATTCCCAATTGGTGGGAAAGCTACCTGACATGACGGGCCTGCTATCCGTATGCCCTTCTACAACGATATTGTATTTTTTGAGCTCAGCATCTTGACGCCCAGCAATTGCCTCAATCAATTTATTCAAGACCTCTTGCCCTTTGGGAGCAACTTCTGCGCTGAGGGTGTCGAAAAAAAGCGTGGAGTTGAATGTCAATGAAACCCCCGACGGATCGCTACGAACAGCAACCTCACCCTCGAGACCTGCTTCCTGAATAATTTGAGTAACAAACTTTGCAAGTTCCTTGGAAGGTGACTTGTAGTCTCCTCCAAAATGCTTAGCGACTGATTCTTTGACTTTCTCGAACTCTGGTTCATCTAATTTGGCCATGCTAAACATCATGATAAAAAACCCGCAAAGCAGGGTCATCATGTCGGCGTAAGAGACGAGCCAGTTGGATTCGTCGTGCGCGTCACCATGACCTTCACCCTCTTCGGCATGAGGTTGGTCATGATCCTCTTCGCCTTCCTTTTTCTTGAGTGCTTTTAAAAAACGAGAATTAGCCATTCAATAGTCCTTATTAAATTATGCTGCCTTCTTGACGACGCGGTCTTTAGGCAACAAGAAGGAGTTCAAACTTTCTCTCATCGAGATGGGGTTGACTTGCGATTTGAGCATCACAACACCTTCAAGCAGCATTTTTCTCAATAGAATTTCCTCGCGGGTTCTTTCCGTAAGATTTTCTGCAATTGGAATGAAAACCAAGTTAGCCAGCCCGATTCCATACAAAGTTCCGATCAAACCCACGGACATCGCAGGACCGATCAGTTTTGTACTGTCCGGTTGACCGATTTTTTGGAGAACCGCGATCATACCCAGCGTAGTAGCCAAAAGTCCGAAGGCTGGGGGGAATCTTCCGATCACGCGAAACATGTTTGCTTCATCCATGTATCGCTTCTCAATGGTCTTGATCCTGAGTTCGAGTGCATGACGAAGTTCTTTTTCGTTCAAGACCCCCGTTGCAACTAGGCCGACACCCTCTTTGAGAAATTCGTGTTTTAAATTAGGCAAAGCATCATTCAGTGCACTTAAGCCCACGGTTGCCTTTTTATTCAATTCCATCAATTGGGCGATAGACCCCTGAAAATCGACTTTGTTTTTTCCTAAAACTCTAAGCAAAAACACTTTGAGCAATGACAGTACTTTAATGATGGGGAAGCTGATGCTGGCTGCTGATAACGTTCCACCCACTACGATCAAAATTCCGTGCTCATCCAGGAAGTACATGAGGTTTTCATTCCCAGCTTTGAGCGCGAAATACATAATCGC
Source organism: uncultured Bacteriovoracaceae bacterium (assembly GCA_964364175.1). GTDB lineage: Bacteria > Bdellovibrionota > UBA1018 > UBA1018 > UBA1018 > CAYILR01. Next base: position 113,758 of record CAYILR010000001.1, on the reverse strand, counting down.
AACTCCCATTCCCACGCCTAAAAAGGATGAAAAATTCATTAGGCAGCCTCCTTCTCTTTCTCTTTCTTAATCGCCGTCTTCCAGAGCTGGTATTGACTGATGACATAATTGTCACCCAGCTCGCGAAGCCGATACACAATGTCTTGAATGCAAGATTCGTAGAATCTCATCTTTAAATCCGTGGAACGGGCTAAAAAAGTCTGGAAATCCTTTTTTTGAATGTGAAACAAAGTCACCTCTGCCAACGCTGTCACCGTTGCGGATCGTGGATTTTCATCCACAAGCGACATTTCTCCAAAAAAATTTCCGGCTCGGAGAAATCCCACTTCGTAGGTTTCACCACTCATTTTATTGTTTTTAAAAACACCCACCACTCCATCCAAGATCAAATACAATCCCCAAGAAGGCTCACCCTCAATCACCACGTTCGAGTGGGCCTCCTTTTTTTCCATCTTGCCCATCTTTAAAATTTCCTCGAGCTCATTATCTTTGAAGCAGGTGAACAACCTGATTTCCTTGAGCATCGCGGCCGTTGGATGAACGATTGGGCTTACCATCCGGACACCTTTTTCATTGTATTATTGTTTTGAGTGTCTGGAGCATTCGCGTCTGAAACGGGACCCGCTTCAACAAACCCTGATCCACCCACGTCGGCTTCCGCAATCATCCGCTCGTTGGTTTCAATCAAGTTGATCACACCATCGTTGGCCATGACCTTCATACGATTGACCAGTTTGCGGCTAACGGCCTGGAAGGCTTCATTATTGACACTTCCCAGCTGTTCCAACTCTTCTTCCAACTCAGTGACCAACTCTTTGGGCGATTTCGCCATAATGGCAGCCCGCAGAGAAGCGTCAGCAGCTTTCAAGAACTGCAACAATTCATCATGCCGCAAGCTCAAAACAACTTCTAGCAACTGGCCATCACGCAAGTACTTGAGTGTATCCAGGCTAACCAACTTGCTCTTGATCAAACGAGCACTCTCGGGATTAGTCGTTTCAAGATTTTTAACCACAGTTCGCTGCATTCCAGAGTCGGATCGCTCAAGCAATGTCAGCAACACATCAGATCCAGGCAAAGCTTCTGTATTGAGCCGTGGATTGTCACGACGTTTACGTTTGAGTGCGTTGGCGACGTTGAAAATGTAATCTCGGGGCAAATAATCGATGCGTGACAATTCACTCAAAAGCTTCATTCGAGTGTCATCCTCAAGCTGGCTATAGATGGACGCGCGCTTTTGGTTGTCGCACTGGGTGAGAACAATGGATTTGACCGTGAGTGATTCGTTGCGAATCAGCTCGAGGATCTGCATCCCGTCCATATCACCCAAGTAGTCGAACATCCCGCTGGAGCGACTTCCCATCACAGTGAGTTTTCCAGCAACTGTTTTGCTATGAAGACGTTTCAGCAGATCAAGTTTTTCATCATCGGATAATTCTATTGGATTTCTAGAATAAAAATCCATGAGCTCATTGAGATCCGCCTGCAAGCTTGGGTCCCTCAGCAACTCAATCAAAACGCTTTCACCAAAAATACTAATATACTGAGCTGCTGACTCGATTCCTTCTTCAGTGATGATTTTACCAAAAACGTGCTTAGCTACCTTGGGTTGCTGTGCAAAAATAGTCATCATCTCGTCAGTCAAACGAACAATCTCGTAGGACTTGCCCAACATCTGGGCTTTATCGTCATTACTTAAGGAAGATTCTCCGCCTCCCTTAAACGTAGATGGCGCACTCGTTGAAACGGGATCTGATGTGAGCGTTTGAAACACCCTCTGAATACCGCCGCCACCACTTCCGCCCCGAGGACGCTGCACGGCCATCGTCAAAAATACGAGCAGAGACAGAACAACGCACCCAAAGATCAAAGCGTATTGCTTGAATTTTTGCAGCTCGAGCTGGACTGCATCGCCGTTTTCTACGCGTTCAATTTTTTCAAATCGCTCAAACCGCTCTTGCTTTTGATTGTTTTCGTTATTGGTGTTTTGATTTGTGGTTTGAACTGAATGTTGATTTTCAGTAGTTGCAGTCTTTGATTCAGTAGAAGCCAAAGAACGTTCCTCAGACGTCGAATCACCATAACCCCCAGCACCACCTTTCGAACCTTTTTTGTTCGCTATAGGCCGAGGAAACTTCATCGACTTCATGCCCAAATCAACGTTTTTGAAAAAATTCGTCCTGAGTTTGGACATCTCCAAAACGTTGTTTTGCTCTTCTTTGCTTAAAGACTCATCCACCAGGATCGTTCCAGAAATAGACTTGATTCTCAGTGCAACCCCCGACTCCTCAACGAACTCACCCGCAGCTCCATATTGAGCTTCTTCGCTGTTCACGAGCTCTGTCTGCAAATTGTAGTCTGCCAACATGCAATGCTCGGGGCAGAACTGTCTAAATAGATCGTCAACGACAGTTTTGAACTGCTTGGTCACTCGCTCCCTGAGTTCAGCAGCTTTTCCTGCAGAGCCGATGGGTTGAGGAAACCGTGTAGTTTGCGTCTCCAGGCGAACCGGGTACTTCACTCCGTTCAAAAACTGGCGAATCAATTCGGTGAGATGATTTCTAGAATTGGGGCCTACTTTTTCATCAATCAGAATTCTAACGTTAGCCGATGACGCCTCAATTTTCTCCTGAGCTTTGCTATCCACGTCGTCAAATCCTGGCATCACATCATCAGGGGTCGCTAAGTCTACGCTGACATCAACTGACATCAGTCGGCATTCCTCGCGACAATATTTTTCTAAGAGTGGTTCAACAATGGATTTGATCTGCGATTCCGCCACAGATTTCACTTGTTCAACATTGTTTCCTGCAGTTCTGGCATTTCCATCACTGGCTGCCAAAGCTAATCCACCTAACACCATCCATGACAAAAATTTCATCGCCTTCATTGGGATGCAATACTCCTTTTTTCTTGTTTTCTTTGCACATAACGCTTCAAAGAACTGTTCTGAGGATCCAACCTCAGAGCCTGGTTCCATGATCGAATAGCCAAATCCATTTTGCCCATTCTCTCGAGAAGAGTTCCCCTCATCGAGTAAAGTTTAGAATCCGTAGGATACGTTCTGACTAGATCGTCTGCCTCTAAAAGAGCAGCTTCATATCGATTGGCTTTATACAAAGCTTTGATATGATCCATGGCCGCCAAGTAGCTGTAGCTCGCAGCATCGGGCGTAGAATCTTCTGCAGTCGTTAAACCCAAACCACTCTCCACTTCAAACCGGGTTTTTTCATCCACAGAAGATTTTGGCATCTGAGCAATAATCTCACGATCAGAGAAAGTCGGTTGTTTCTCTTTATATCTTTGATCCATTTCAATATCTTCCCCAGATACAGAAGCCAGTCCACGCCCGTGCTCAGCAAATGTGGGAGACATTGGAATCGTCAAATCAGTAGTTTCTCCAATCCTTCCTGGCAACTCGACTTCAATTGCACGATCACCCTTTCGGGTTCTCAATATCATCGCATCGGCTTTTGCGTATTTGGCGTCATAATCAGTAAAAGGATTCGCAATCGGTTTTCTTGTAATTTCGTATTCAATCGCAAAAAATGACTTAAGTGATGCACATCCTCCAAAAATCATTCCAATCACAATCAATGATAAAAATTTAAAATAGCGCATTGACACCCACTCCAAATTCTACTCCGCTGATCTTTCCGAGTTCAGTTGAAGTATTCGGTAAAAATGCGGTGGCTTGCGGGCGATAACCGCCGATGGCAGTGATTGCCCAATGTTTTGCCATCCTCCACTCGAATCCTGATCGGATCAGGCCGCCGATATAACCAGAACTGTAGCTGCCGCCGATTCCCGCAAAAAAATGTCCGCGTACTTTGTTGTAATTTTCTTCCTCACCTAAAAAATTCCAGCCATGCACAAACAACATAGTGGCGTTAAACCCCGTCCAAAGCGTGGTGGCGCTGGCAGTAGAACTCGACGTTGTACTACTCGTAGTGGCTGAGGTGGCGGTTGTCGCTGTCGAAATCAAGGAAGTTACGTTCCGGATGTAATCCAATTCGAAACCCACTTCCTTTTTCCTGTTATCGTATCGCTCCATCAGTCGATATCCAGCTATGATGCAACCTGAATACGACTTCACATCTTTTTCAAACAACCATCCAAGAATAATTCGGTGTTGCAACATGGGTTTGTATTCGCTTTGCTTACGAATGTCTTCGACTTGAGAGTAATCTACTCCTCTGCGAAAGGCTGAGGCACGGGAGGTTTCTGAATTGTAGGTTTTTGACCAAACAGCGGTTCCGGTCTCTGGATCAGAAATATAGAGCGACAAGAGCATGCCGGTGGGGTGGTACGAGAATGCAATGTCCATGAAATTTGAAATCCCTGCCATTTTTGCAATCCTAGACATTTCAACAGGGTTAGTATCAGGCGATGAAATCACGACTGAATCTCCCGTGACAGAAGTTTTCTTTGAGCGACAGGGTAGGCACTGGATGACTTTGGCTTTGCTGTTTTTCAGGATTTTTTCACTAATCGCTAACTCAATGTGGGCTCTGAAAGACGGCGGGATGTTCTCGCTCGTTCCGATATTGCGGACTGCAATATCGCGCAAGCCGTGAACCTCTCCATTTTTGATATCAAATTCGAAATCGGCGACCAAGTCGTCCAAGACCTCGTAGAAATTGCGAAACTGCGCTTTAGGATCGCCGCCCGTAGTTTGCGCCGCTCCGTTCTTGGAAGGCGGAGTTTGCTGTGCATCCGTCTGCCCGAGAGCGACCGTAGGTAATAATAAGACAACTGCCATAAGGTACTTCAAGCTGATATCCATACCCGCTTTTCCCTTCACATGTGTCCTTTCGGATTCTCCCGAATACTCTTGATGGTTTTTTTCGTAGATCTCTTTTTTTGTTTAACTACTAGGTTATTTTTGCCGAGGAGATTGATGGAGACAAAGAAATGGCCAGAGATGAAATGGATAAAACACGGACCGCTCTCATGTTTCGGTCCCTCGCATTTACAGCGGCCATTGGACACTTATTGAGTTCGAGTTGTTCAACAACTCAAGTAGAGCCTATGGTGGTCCTACCCCCCGAGCCCCCCGCCTACGTTGCAGTACCCCACCCGGAAGGGCTGGATTACGCAGACGTTTTAGAGATCTTTACGGATGCCCATGCTCCATCTTTGGATTCACTTCGAGATTGTGATTCTGTTTTTCAAAAACTCAGAACCACCGTGGAAAGCCGGGATGAGTTGGATGAGGGAACTGTCGAACTCATTCGATTGGACCCTATTAAATATCATTGGTGTTTCTACGGAAAAATTGTTTCCTTGGAGGACCGCCTAAAAGCTGACGCTTATTTGGACGAGAAACAAAAGGCGGTTCTAGATGCCTACTCGTTTGTCACGCCGATGGCTAAGGCTTACCTGAAAGAATACAACGACTCGCGCTACCTACGATGGGCCATTGCTCGCTACAAAAAGGCTAGCGAGTATGTTTTCTTCAAAAAATTGGATACCAATCCCAAAACCACCCAAATGCTGGCTTCGGCAACGAATCCTTTTGGCCACTTTAAGGCGATGATGGATCAAAAAGTTGACCTTAAATATGGCGTTTTGGAAAAATATAAGCTTTTAGGGTTAGAAGGAAATGCCCAGGCGACCTATCCTAATCCAGAAGCTCAAGCAGCTGCTATTCCTACCGCAGGGTCAACAGGAGCGGATGCCATGACGTCTCCTACACAACCGGCAGTACAGGCAACAGCTACTACAGCCCCAGAGACATTGCCTGCCGTCCCAGCACTTCCAGCGCCGCCGACAACCGCTGCAAATGCAACAGCCCAGACACCTCCACAAACGACGCCAGCAGAAGCTGCACCAAATAACGACCGCGTACCCGCCTCAAAACCCTAGCCACTGAAGTTCCCCTGAGTTATTAAAGAAGTCCAATGGACTCCTGGATCAAAACCGCCCTGAAAGGTGATCGACTGAGCTTAGCTCGATTGATTTCCAAAGTAGAAAACCGCGATCCAGACACAGAAAAAATTCTTCAAGCACTCTATCCAAAAACAGGCCGGGCACAGATCTGGGGAATTACTGGACCTCCTGGAGCTGGCAAATCCACGCTGGTGGATAGGCTGATTATGCACCTTCGCAAAAAAGGCAAGCGTGTCGCTGTGGTTGCAGTAGATCCCTCGAGCCCATTTTCGGGGGGCGCTATTCTTGGAGATCGGATCCGTATGCAGCAGCACTCGGGCGATGAGAACGTCTATATCCGCTCCCTGGGAAGTCGAGGAAAACGCGGAGGACTTTCGCATGCTACCCAGGAGACCGTCCTCGTTTTGGATGCACTGGGTTTTGACACAGTGATTGTTGAAACCGTTGGAGTTGGACAAAATGAGCTGGATATCTTGCGTCTAGCACAGACTGTCGTTGTGGTTCTCGTTCCCGAAAGCGGAGACTCGATTCAGGTGATGAAAGCGGGCTTGATGGAGATTGCTGATATTTTTTCCGTCAACAAAAGTGATCGCCCAGAATCTGATAAACTGGTTCGGGAACTCATCCATTTGGTGGGGATGAATGAGAGTTCTTGGCAAATTCCAGTCCTGAAAACCGAAGCCACCCGTGACATAGGGACTAGTGAATTAATAGATAGTATTGAAAAACACCAAGCCTACCTCACCCAAAATCAGCTCATTGATCATAAGCGCCTCGAAACCGTTCGGGAACAGGTCCTAGACATCCTCACTGAACGCCTCAAACAGGACGTCCACGCATCTTTTGATACCTCCAGTGGGAAAGAGCTCTTGGCGGATCTAGTCAGCCGCAAAATTGATCCTTATGCGGCTGCACGCGTCATCAGTGGCACTTCAAAATGACACAAATTACCTGACAAAATTACTCTAAAGTATTCCAAATACCCGACCGAAACAGTATTTGAAACTAGATTGATTTAGTCCGGTAATACGGGCGGTCTGTCTCAGTTTTGCAGGGGTACAGCAAACACCTGCAACAAGTAGAACGTATTATAACGCGGGTGTTGGTATTCCCATCACTGACCTCGCGCAACAATGGAGGTGTGTATGGGTTTACGAGTACTAACTAACGTGCAATCAATTGCCGCTCAGAGAAACCTGGGTATCAACAGCGATGCACAGAAGAATTCCTTGGAAAAATTGGCTTCCGGATCTCGCATCACTCGAGCATCGGACGATGCTGCAGGGTTAGCGATCGCCGAAAAAATGAGAGCCAGCATTCGGTCCTTGAGACAGGACATGCGAAACGGAAGCGATGGGATCTCGATGATTCAAGTCGCAGAAGGCTCGCTGAACGAAGTGACTAATATCTTAGTCCGGTTCCGTGAACTTTCGATCCAAGCCGCTTCGGATACGATTGGAGACGCTGAGCGTGGGTTCATCGATAAAGAAGTCCAACAGCTCAAGTCAGAGGTCAACCGACTTGCTTCCTCGACGGAATACAACGGTAGACACATGCTAGCAGACGAGGGACAACCCATCGAAATTCAAATCGGCTTGAACAATAATCCTGAGCAGGATCGATTTGTTTTCGATACATCCAAAATCAATGTTTCCGGAGAAACACTCGGAATCAATGATATGTCAGCTACTACTAAGGAAGAGGCTCAGAACAACTTGGCTATCATCGACAATGCGTTGAACCAAGTTTCTTCGAACCGATCTGAACTCGGCGCGCTTCAAAATCGCCTTGGATCCGCAATCAACAACATGCAGATCTATGACGAAAACTTGTCCGCAGCTCGAAGCCGAATTTCGGACTTGGACCTTGCACAAGGAACCGCAGACCTGACCAAGAATAACATTCTTGCGAACGTCGGTACTTCGGTCCTCAGTCAAGCCAACTCCAATAACATGTTAGCTTTGAAACTTGTCGGTTAATACTGATTAGCTTCCAGCGAATCACCACAGGGGGGAGCTAGCCTCCCCCCCTGATCTCTTGAGGACTTCGCCTAAAGAATCGGGTGAAAAACGATAAAAGGGTGTTTTGACACTGTTTTATCTACATTGTTAAACTATACTAAATTAATCAAGCATGTCGGCTGAACTCCGATAGGTAGATTGTCAGCAAGGAGAAATGGTTTTTCCTTGAGAAACTGACAACGTCTGCCTTTTGTACATTGCTGTTGCACCTGGCAGGGACTGACCTCCCTTCTAATGCTTCAATTGTTCTCACTCAGACGTTTGTAACCACCAATGTCATGGCCGGAGGCTCCTTGGAGCTGATTAGCCATGAGCATACTAGCTCTCGCGATCATTTTAATGCGATGCATTAAATAGTCATGGGGGCTACTCCAACACGGAGGAACGTACCATGGGCTTAAGAATTGCAACAAACGCTGCATCGATGGTGGCTCAAAGAGCTTTGTCCACCTCATCCGCTAACCAGGCAAAAAGTTATCAACGTTTGGCATCCGGTTCTAGAATTACCGATGCCGGCGATGACGCTGCTGGATTATCCATCAGTGAAAGCTTGCGCGCTCAGATCCGATCGATGGGTCAAGCAGAAAGAAACGCCAACGACGGCGTCTCTTTTGTGCAAGTCGCTGAAGGGGGCCTCAATGAAATCGGCAATATGTTGATTCGTTTGAGGGAACTTGGAGTCCAAGCTGCATCGGACACGATCGGAGACAAAGAGCGCTCCTACATCGACGCCGAAGTTCAAAGCTTGGTTCAAGAAATCGACAGAACTGCGAACGTCACCAACTTTAACGGAACTTCTCTCTTGAACGGTAACTCCGAAAAAGACGAACTTCAGTTTCAAGTCGGTATTCGAAAAGAGGAAGGCGATTCTGACCGAATTGTTTTTGAACCTAATGATTACAACGTCAAAGTGGATGAGCTCGACATTGCTGATGTGAGCTACGCGACCATCGATGATGCCCGAGAAAATCTGGACCGAGTCGACGCTGCGATGGATAAAGTTTTTGGAACTCGTGCCAAACTGGGTGCGGTTCAAAACAAACTCCACTCGACGATCAACAACTTAGGTATTGCGAAAGAGAACTTGGCAATCGCTCGGTCTCGGATAGCAGATACCGACGTCGCTGCAGAAACTGCCGATATGGTTCGCGGCAGCATCCTGCAACAAGCTGGGATTTCAGTGTTAGCTCAAGCCAACACCACCCCGACTTTGGCTCTGAGACTTCTATAAGTTTGAGCTGATTCACGTCAGCTTAACAGCTTGCGCCTGGATTCTGTGGGCATAGGGCCCCCAGAATCGGAATAAGCCCCCCCACGCTTCACTTTCGAGTGCAGCGTGGGGTTTTTATTTTCAAGTCTTGTGACGAACCTGCCGATCCTAAACTTGGAGGATCTCGGCGTGTGAAGATCAGCTCAATCGCCCAAGCGCTTAATCCATTTGGACGCGTAGGTGGGCAAAAGAAAATGGAAGGGGAAGGAGAGTCCGGATCTCCCGGCTACCAAAACCCATCCAAACGTTCTCCTGAGCAAGAGCAGCAAAAACAAAAAGCCGAGAGTCCTAACGTCATCGAAGTGACGGACGAAATGATCGACAATGCTATTCACGCTTTTATGGTAGGGGAAGCATCTAAATCTAGCGGACTGAGTGTCGATCGCCTCGGACAAGGACAGGGTCTCAAAGTTGTCATTAAGGACATCAGCGGCACCGTGATTAGACAATGCACCGGAGGTGAGTTCATTCAACTCCAACAAAACTCCGCTCAAGACGCCCGTGTTCGCGGAAGATTTCTCGACCAAAAACTCTAAAAAGAGTAAAATCTGTCTCAAGTGAAACTCTCCGTTCTGTCTGATTTGCATATTCAAGACTCACATGATCCTGCGTATGAAGCTTTGCTGCGAATTTTAAAAAATCAAAATTCAGAAGATGTTCTAGTCCTGGCTGGCGATATTTTTGACTTGTTTGTAGGCAACAAGACCCTCTTCAAAACTCGATATGATAAATTCCTCATCCTGCTGAAAAAAATCTGCGAGCAAGGAACCGAAGTGCATTACATCGAAGGTAACCATGATTTTCATTTGAGCAGCGTTTTCTCTCGATTGCCTCAGTTTTTTTTGCACTCCAGCGCGTTTGAAGCTCACTGGGGAAACTGTCGCTTTTGGATCGCCCACGGTGACTTGGTGGACTTGAAAGACTACAGATATTTATCACTAAGAACTTTTTTCAGAAGTCCTCTGATGCAACTCTTTGTTGCCACAGCTCCTGATTCTTGGATTGAATGGATAGGCCAGACCAGCAGCCAAAAAAGCCGCGAGCATCGTCCTCGAATGCCTGACCAACTGCCGCCGGATCAGTTGCAACAACTCAGGGAAAAATACCGCTCCTATGCAGAGAAAAAGATGAGTTTTGGGTATAATTTTGTGATTCTAGGTCATTGCCATGATTTGGATGAGGCCTTCTCCAGTTGTTATATGAATATGGGCTTCCCAAAAATACACGGAAGTTATATAGAATGGCGACCAGGAAGTCCAAAACTTGAACGAAAACCATTTTTTACATCTGAAAAATAACCTACCCGCTCTTGTGCTGGCTCCCATGGAGGGGGTTACGGATTTTCCCATGCGCGCACTGATGAGTGAAACGGGTGCATTTTCATTTTGCGTCACTGAATTTTTGCGCGTGACACAAACTGCGTCATCAAAAAAAACAATCCGCGAATATCTACCAGAGACTGCTAACAACAGCCGGACGCCATCCGGCGTGCCTGTAGTTTTGCAATTTTTGGGTGGAGACTCGAATCTTTTGGCAGAATCTGCTGCCCAAGGAATTCGCGCGGGTGCCAGTGGAATCGATTTGAATTTTGGATGTCCTGCTCCCACTGTCAACCGTCACGATGGTGGAGCCACGCTGCTCAAATTTCCTCAACGAATCAGGGAAATTGTAACAGCTGTGCGCGCAGCTGTTCCCAAAGAATATCCGGTATCCGCAAAACTACGCCTAGGTTGGGAAAATCCAGAAGACATCTTGATCAATGCCGAAATGGCTGCACTCGGCGGAGCTTCGTGGATCACGATTCATGCTCGAACTCGCACGCAGGGTTACAAACCACCCGCTCATTGGAAATGGGTTCGTGCAGTGAAGAAGAATTTGAGTATTCCTGTGATTGCTAACGGTGATCTTTGGACATTAGACGCTTTTGAAAAATGCCGCGAAGAAACCCAGTGTGAGCACATGATGTTAGGCAGAGGCGCACTTGCCGACCCACTGCTTGCAATTCAAGTAGCTCGAAGGCTAGGTCTCATTTCAACTTATGCTGATGCACCGCTCAGCATTGGAAACTCTATTGAAAATTGGCGACCCTGGATTGAACGTTTTGTGGAAATCAGTTTGCCGAATAGCAAACATCCTTCCTATCTCGTCAGACGAATCAAACAGTGGCTGCAATTTGCAAAAATGCGGCAAGAAATCCCTTGGTTCGAAGAGCTCAAGCGCATGGAATCGCTGGATGCGATTCTGGAATTTATTTCCCAGCCGCCATCTGAAGAAGTTCTGCTGCATTCGCCAAGCTCTTCGATGTCAGCTCCGATCCACCCAGCATCCGAGCAATCTCTTGCTTACGCTCTGTAGAATCTAATTCGACGATTTCAGTGATCGTGCGAGCACCCTTGGTTTTTTTTCGTACACTTAAGTGATGATCTGCAAACGATGCAACTTGCGGAAGGTGAGTGATGCAAATCACTTGATTGAATCCCGCAACAGATTTGAGTTTTTTGCCTACCTGAAACGCGGTCTGTCCACCAATCCCAGCATCGATTTCGTCAAAGAGATAAACTCCAATTCCACCCCGATCCGAAATCACTCGGCGAATTGCCAGCATCAGGCGGGACAGCTCACCACCCGAGGCGACTTTACCGATGGGCTTGGATTCTTCGCCCCGATTGGTTTGGATTTCAAATTCGATTTGATCTGCGCCATGCTCACTCCACAAAGCCGTATCTTGCTCGGGTTGAACACGGATCTGCAAAGCAGCATCTGCCATTTTCAACTCCCTCAACTCTGCTGTCACGGATTGAGAAAGTGTTTTTGCAACCTGTTGTCGTGATTTAGTCAACGCCTGCGCTTGCTTGGTCATTTCCTTCAAAATTTGATCGAGCTGCTGCTCAAGTTGTTGAACGCGCTCCCCGGTTCCATCCAGCTCACCCAATTCACGCTCCAGACGCCCGAGGGTTTGAATGACTTCGGATAAGTCTGATCCATATTTTCTCTTCAGATCTGCGATTAATCCCAAACGCTCCTGAACTTCTAACAACCGATTGGGATCGAGTTCGATGGCGCGAGAATATTTTTGAAGCTGGATCATCGCCTCTTCGCTCTCAGCGATCGCCCTCTCCCAAATTTCCCGAATCGTCGACGCTTCCGAGTCAACCTGCTGGAGATTTTTTAATTTTGTAAATCCGGCGCGGAGATTTTGTAGAACACCGTTTTCCTCGTCTTCAAGCGCCTCAAGTGCTGCCTGAGCGCAAGACAAACGCCCTTCTGCTGATTGCAGCAATGATTTTTCCTGCTGAAGCTGGGTATCTTCTCCTGGAACAAGCTCTGCCTTGCGAAGCTCGTCCACTTGGAATTTTAAAAAATCGGCACGCTTCGCGCGCTCAGATTCTGCTTGCTCCAACGCTTTTTTTTCCTTGGAGAGCGAACGATAGTGCGAAAACATCCCTGAAAATGCTTCGACTTTTTTATCCAACCCACCATACCGATCCAAAAGTTCACGTTGCATTGTGGACTTGGTGAGCGATTGATGCTCGTGTTGACCGCAAAGATCAATCAACCCATCGCACAGTTCTTGAAGAATTGCCAAAGTAGCCAATTCACCATTGAGATAAATCCGATTTTTTCCACTCCGATGCACAATGCGCTTGATCAATAAATCGGAAGACTCATAGGGGAATCCTGCTCGCTTCAGCCGTTCCTCCATCCAAGAAATTTTGGAAACATCAAACAACCCTTCGACCACAGCCTCGTCACAGCCTGTTCGCAACAGATCCGCGTTGGCGCGACTACCCAGTAAAAGCGCAATGGAATTAATGATGACTGACTTGCCTGCGCCTGTTTCGCCCGACAGAATATTCAATCCTGGTTCAAAAGGAACTTCAGCTTCATCAATGACAGCAATGTTTTTAATTTTTAAAGTGACGAGCATAAAACCTCAATCTCTCAATCCGAATTTGAGCTTCTCACGGAGCAAACCGAAATAATCGCGAGTAGGGGAGGAAATCAGCATTAAGGAATGCTTCTCGTACCGCTTGACGGAGATCACATCCTGCTCCTCGACCTCAATTACATCCTGACCATCCAAGGTCAGGATGACATGGCCCGCTCGATCCATTAACTTGAATTGAAACTCTTGCTTGTCCGAAACCACCAGAGGTCGCTGTGTTAAACTATGAGGACAAATCGGTGTGATAATGAGAGCACGCAAAGAAGGTTCTACAATGGGGCCGCCTGCAGCCAATGAATAGGCAGTGGAACCTGTGGGTGTGCTGATAATCAGTCCATCAGCGCGAATGGTGTTGACCAGTTTGTCACCGGTAGAAATCTGAACTCCGATGATCCGTGCAATGGCCCCCTTGGAGATCACGGCATCGTTGACGACGGGTCCTTGGAAAATCACTTTGTTTTTGCGCTTCAGAGTGACTTCCAACATGGATCGCTCTTGAATCGGCAGCATTTTCCCGCGAATGATTTGATGAATCGCGTCCACCGCCTCGGATCGCTTGAACTCCGTCAAAAATCCCAGCTGCCCCATGTTGACGCCCATCACGGGTACGCTGCGCTCACGCATCAAACGCGCGATACTGAGATAAGTTCCATCGCCACCCAGTGCAATAATTACATCGGATTTTTTGACTACATCTAGCTTCGAAACTGTTTGCACCAATGAAGATTTTCTGCCCCTTTGCTTGAGCTCCCAAATCAGATTCTGAGCTACTGGCGCGCTTTCACTGGCAAAAATGACTTCCTTACCCTGCTCCAACGCAATTTGGGCCAAATCAATCGCGATAGCAGCCGCTTCAGGTTGGTGATGCTTGACAATGAATCCAATTTTTTGGACGTTCCATAGAGCTTTTTTTTTCTTGGAAGGTGCAGGGGCCGCTGACATAGTCAGTAAGTTTGCATAAGGATATCGCATATGGAAGATTTATTTTTTTCGCCCTTGGCACATCGAATGCGCCCACGAAGTCTGGACAATTTGATTGGGCACGAAAAAATCTTGGGTCCTGGGACTCCCCTGAGGAGTTGGATCGAGACGGATCGAATCCCCTCGTTGGTTTTTTGGGGACCCCCAGGCTGTGGGAAAACAACCCTGGCCCGAGTGATCGCTGAACACACACAGGCTCGATTTAAATCCATGAGCGCTACCTCCTCCGGAGTCAAAGATCTCAAAGAGGCTGTAGAACGAGGGCGCGAATCTAAACAATTGATGGGCCGTCGTGCTATTTTGTTCGTTGACGAAATTCACCGTTTCAACAAGGGTCAACAAGACGCGCTGCTTCCCTATGTGGAGGATGGAACGATCATCTTGATCGGCGCAACGACTGAGAATCCATCGTTCGAACTCAACTCCGCCTTGCTGTCACGAGTTCGCGTGATTCGTTTGGAACGCCTGACTTCCGGATCTTTGGTACGAATCCTGGATCATGCGCTCAAAGACCCAGAACGGGGGCTTCATGGATTTTTGAAGCTTGAACCCGAGGCGTTGCAATGGCTGGCAGAAATATCTGAGGGAGATGCTCGCAGAGCATTGAATGCTCTTGAAATTCTTTCTCTCCATTCGGGTGCGACACATGCACTCACTCAGGAAGAAACACAAAAAGCACTTGAATCCGCGCTTGAAAGACAACCCATCCCCTATGACAAAAAGGGCGAAGAGCATTACAATGTAATTTCTGCTTTTATCAAAAGCATTCGAGATAGTGACCCACACGCTGGCTTGTATTATTTGGCGCGAATGCTGACAGCGGGTGAAGATCCACTTTTTATCGCCCGCAGACTGGTCATCCTGGCATCAGAGGATGTGGGCAATGCCGACCCTCGAGCACTCCAAATCGCGATCGCAGCCAAGGAGGCTGTGGATTTTGTGGGCATGCCCGAAGCCAGAATCAACTTAGGGCATGCGGTAACCTACCTGGCTCTCGCACCCAAGAGCAACGCCGCCTATGTCGGGATTAATGAAGCAATGAGTGAAATTCAAAAAAGCGGCGCTCTTCCGGTTCCGATGCATTTGAGAAATGCGGTCACAGGACTCATGAAAGAAGAGGGATATGGAAAGAATTATCGCTATGCCCATGACCAAAAAGACCAGAGAGCACATCAATCTCACCTGCCTGCCCAATTGATTGGAAAAAAATTCTATCGTCCAAAATCGATTGGCTACGAAGCCGAGTTCAAGAAAAAACTAGACTACCTCAATGCTGAATTCGACTCTCTGGCGCAATCGACTGAACCGCCGAAAGCCTAGCAATCCCAAGCGTCTGAGTGGCCCACTGCTGGACAATCGCAACACCGGTGGCAAGCTGACGATAAGCTTCCATCGATTGTCGGCCCAAATCGGAGATCCGATCTCCTTCAAGATTATGCATCATCACCCGACCGAGTTGCGTAAACGCTCGCAAAACTGGCTGTGTTTGCGCCAGGCGAGCCATGAGTGCTTCGAGTTCCATTAATTTTTTTCCAAGATTCTGAAGCTCCGCCTTTGATTCTAGATCCATGACTTTGTCCGACTTCAGACTCATGCTTTTGGAACGAAGTTCCGATGAAACTCGCTGATTCTGTAAACATATTTTATAAAAAATTTCGCAGGATTCATTCAATCCTCGGATTTGCTTCAAAATTCCAGGGGAAAGCATCTCACGATTCAATTCTTGCGCGATCGTGGGTACCCATCCGCAATACCAAGAGCGAGCCACAAACCCCATGACCTGAGAAAACCAGACTTCCATGCTCATCGGACGATGAAACACAGGTTCATAGACTACTCCGCCTCCGTCGTCTGCTGAACGGACGCGAGAACGAAACACCTGAACCGATCCAACTTCTTGAGCAAATCCCAGTGAGTAAAAGTATTCTTCCAATGAACTATTCAACAATGAGGAATGATAATATTCCCAGGTTGCATAAACCGCTTCGGGACTCACATCCTCACGGCAGGCGTGCTCTATTCCGCTCGCACTGGATGAATGACATGCTTCGCAAGGCAGATCAGAGCGAATCACGATGTGTCCATTGCCATAAGGTCCAGTTTCCTCAAGCCGAACTGGTCCCAGCGATAAATTGAGAACACGCACGCCCAGCACACTAGCTAGGTGAATTGCCGCAGTATCTCCTGAGAAAATCCATTGGCACTTTGAAATTAAAGAAATCCACTCGTCAAAATTCAATTTTCCAACAAATGACTCAACACGGTTTTCGTAAAGACCAGGAGCACCTGGATTCAATTGTCGAAGCTCTGAAAAAATTTTTTCTGCTGCTCGAATATCTTCTTTGCCACCCATCAAAGCAAACCGTGCCTCAGGTTTTCGTTTCAGTGCCAACGTGATCAAGGCCGCCCAGTTTTCTGGTGTCCATGTTTTTTCAATTTTACTTGCACCCAGCTGAATTCCGATGACTGAATGCGATGGATTTGTGAATTGAAATCTGATTTTTTGCTCATCGATTTGAAAAAAATTTTTGTATAAAGTGGGCGTGGACTCATCGGCAGTTGGATCACCCAGCTGTATTTGCAGTGCTGTCAAAAGCTGTGTCGTTAAAATATCCGTCAAATGAATGTTTTGCTGCACACCTCCCTGAACTACGGCCTGAATGTACTGGCTCCAGCCGTCCAATGCTGACAAGCTCATATCCTTCTGGCGTGAATAACCCAATTTTATTTTGGCAGGCAAAATTGCTGTCAAATAGCTGCTGGTATCCGAAAATGTCCAATTGAGCAGAAAGTCCCACTGATATGCGGCCACAGGAGATAACCATTGGGCTAGCTCTCTTGAAGCCAAAGCTTGCGACTCTGGGGATTTATCACCTTTCAGTATCGGAGAAAGAATTTTTTCAGTGGGAAGTTCAATTACACCAGCCAGCCAAGGCGTGGCATGAACGGCAGAGGCAAATCTCTGCCTAACCACCATATAAAAATCCACATCAGGATAAAGCTGCTTAGCTGCTCGAACAGCCATGAGGCTTTGAACCGTATCCCCCAAGCGCGCCAACTGCAAAATCAAGCAGCGCGCACGAGGACGTATCATTTCTCCTCCAAATTCTGCTCTTTTAATAATGCCTCGATCAGTCCCTTAATTAGGACTTCGATGTCCTTCTGCTCTGGGTTCGATTCCATGATTGAACGTCCTCCATGACGGTTCACTTTCAATATGCTTCAACAGCTCACGCGCTCCTGCATGATCTGGCTGAAGCTCCAAAATTTTATTTAAGGTGCTTTTTGATTCTAAAAATCTTCTAAGAAAAAACTGCATTCCCGCCAGCACATATAAAACATGCGTATTGATTGGCGATACCTCTGCGTATTCCTGTAACAAACGAACTGCAGACACATAGCTCTTCAGCTCGAACGATAGTTTGACCAGTTGATAGAGCGCATCCGACTGCTGGATGTTTTCATTCAGCGATCGAATGAAGTAATCATGGGCTTGAATCTTATTTCCTTCGTTCAAACAAGCCTGTGCCATCCCGAAAAGCGCTTTTGCGTTCTTTGGATTGCCCGATAGAGCATCACTGAAATAAGATTTCGCCTCTTTAATTCTTCCTTGATGTAAATTCAAAACCCCCACATTAGAACAAACCGTGTCTGATTTTGGGTCTAGGTCCAATGCACAGACATACTGCTCAACCGCAGCAGCGTAGTTTCCGGATTTCGCAAGACAATTTCCTGCGGCCTGCATTAACTCGAGCCTACTTTGCACATCCAGATTCAGCTTAGAGGCGGAGGCACGGCCAAAAATTTTTGCAGCTTCTGAATAAGCTCCTGCCTTTAACCAAATATTAGCTAATTTTTGATAGGCCTCTAACGAGGCAGAAAATGCAATGGACTCCTCGTAATACTCTTGGGCCAATTGATCTTTGGAGAGAGATTCATAACATTTACCTATTGCCAAACAAACTTCGGAATTTTTTTTACCTGCCCTGACTATCGTTTTCAGGAGAATCAACGCTGAATCATATTCGGCCGCTGCCATGAGAATCTTGGCGTTTGAAAAAAGATATCCGGTATTCTGCAGTTCCTCGGAAATACTCATAGTGTTTCGTCAATCTCCTCACCCGAAGAGCTGATCCAAGAACTTTTGAACTTATTGATCACTTCTTTGGACTTTCTAAGCGCAGCCACTTCCTGCAAAATTTTGTCTTTTTCCTGCTCGACCATAGAAAAAAGTTTTTTTTCTGACTCATTCAAATCGAATCTAATTTTTTGCTCTTCCGAATCTAACGGTATTTTTGAGGCTTCGGGAGCTTCCTTTTGACTCAATCGCATCAACCTCAAACACTGTTCTCTCTCCTGCACAGATTTATAAAAAACATCCCAGTTCCCAGTGAGTATAGTTGAAATGCACTTTTCAGTGATTTGATGCATTTTTTTAAGAATCGATTTTCTTCTTTTTTTGATTAATTCTGATTCCATCATTTTAATGAGGTACCATTTTTTTGAAACTCGCTGACGGCAACTCTCCAGCCTTCAAGCAGTGTTTCCATCAGTTTTTGCACGGTTTGAAGCTTTTCTTTTGAAGACTCCATATTTGCCTTCAAAAGCTGATCCGTCATAAAATTATACAGTCGTTGTAAATCTTCAGCGACCTTCCCCCCCAATTCAAAATTCAAACTGGTGTTCAATTCATTGATAATATCATGAGTTTTGATAATGTATTTTCCTTTTCCGGATAGATCCTTCATCTCTATGCATACAATTGCTTTTTTAATATTTTGAATAGCTCCCTCATAGAGCATGATCAAAACCTGACCTCGACTGGCTGTTGCTACCGAAGTTTGTTTGTAAGCCTTTGCACCGTAACCAGACATTGTTTAATCTCCTAATTATCCACCCAATAATTGTTGAACTAAGTTTCCACCACCACCAGCTCCTGGCAATGTGGCTGACAGATACTGCTGTTGCCTTTGCATATCGCTCAGAGACGCCTGTAGCCTTGCAAACTGTCCCGTCAAGGCTTGTTGGCGCGCATCGATCCTGATTTCTTTTTGGGCAATATCATCGTCAATTTTTTTAATCTGGTTCTGCATTGATTTTTCCCTCATGGCCAAAACACCATCCATCGTTCGGGTGTAGCCTGAAAAAACCTTCTTTAACTGTGCAGCAAATCCAAACGGACCCGTGACTGCCTCGGATACTTCGTCAAAATTTTTCTCCATTTTTTGAGTCAACTTGTCTTCACTGAAAGTCAGTTGTCCTGTTTTTGCGAATTCAATCCCAAATTGATTCATCCAAACGAATTTAAAATTCTCTTCATCATCCGGATCTCCCACAGGAAAACCTTCATGAAACAAGTTCCTCAAACGAAATTCAATGTTTTGTAGTGAAGCATCACCGGTAAACATGGTTTTAGTATCTGATTTTTCATCCACTTGGTTTTGCTTATTAACGAATTCCAAAATTCCGTTGACTTGATCCACAACGGCTTTCACCTTTTGAGCAATTTTTTGAAAATCCTCGGTGATTTTCATGACAAATGGATGATCTTCTGCTGCTTGTTTGAGCTGAATATTCACGCCCGTGATAAAATCGGATATATCGTTGCTCGTTGAATCAATTTCAAACCCGTCCAGCTTCAAATACGCGTTCATTGGATCGTGAATGTCTTCTACATAAAAATCACGATATCCATCCAAAAAATAGAAATCAGGAAAAGTAACCGTGTCTAATTCTCCATCTTTTTTCGCTGCTAAAATTAATCTCCATGAGTGATCTGGATCGGACACATCTTGAACAACCGTGGCGCGAAACGGAATTTCGTGTTCTGCATTGATCAGGCTGGCAATCCCATGCAAGCTTGCATTTCTTTCATTCACCCAAATTTCTTTTGTATCCCCGTCAGGTGTGTCAGCCACGATGAATCCAACACCCAAATTCGCCTCATCAGGACTTTCGTGACCATTGCTAATCACAGAGGATCGCTCTGCAAGCTGATCGATCTGCATCACATAAGAGCCTGGTTCAGCTTTGAATTTGTCGACAGAGGCCGACATATAGTGAGCTCCATCCCCCAGATCAATTTTTAATTCTCTAAAATTTCGAAAATTAGAAATATCGGTCACAGCTTTTTCTAGATTACTGAATTTGCCCTTAAATTCTTGAAAGAGTTTATGGCGTGCTTGTTGGATAGCTTTGCGCCCCTCCAACGTCCGGATGGGTTGGCGCTCGGCCTCAATAATCGCCTTCAACGCTGCTTTAAATTGTCCACCCCCAATGGGGTCAAAACGCAGTCCCATGGTCTTACATAGTATCTCTTTAAAGTCGTGATCTTGCCAACGGGCAAGAATTTCAGGGTGAGTCAAACTGCTGACGAATGATGAGTCTATAATCGCTACTGCGAAATTTCTTCGAATCTACCACTCTTGACTGTGAAAAGTGGGAATGTGCGCACCACCTCGTTCCCCTTCACAATAATACGGCCAGTCACTGCTTGCGAATAGCTGAGTGTACTCAACTTGTCCTTGAGCTCAACACGATGGGATAGGGATTTGCCCTGCAATAAAGTGACGAGAACAGAGCTGGCGTCGTACGCCAAAGCCTCAACAGATCCAGGTGCTTGCCCGTAGGTAGCCTTATATTTATCGACGAATTTATGTGCCAAGCCCGATACAGCATCTGCATGAAACGCATCCACAAAAAGTGCCCCCTCAACGCTGTTTTGAGCACGAGTCAGTAACTCCTGAGAATGCCACGCTGCCGTCCCCAAAAATTTGACACCCTCCACATCACGATAAGCGAACGTCGGAACCACTTGCCCCAGATTTTTTGGCTCATCTGGGATAAAAACCGCATCAAAGTCGATGATAGGGGGAAGTAAAAAATATTTTTCCGTTTTCCTCGTTTTTTTAGTGATGTTTAATTCTGTTCTTTGTTTTTCCAAATCATCGAGTTCTCGTTTACGTGCGTCCGCGTAATAAACCCCAACCAGTCGATCAATCCATTTTCTAAAATCGGTTTCTTCAGCAGGGTAGGATTCCACTCCAACAATTTTCCCACCCATGGATTCCACAGCGTCCCAAAAATTTTGGCTGTATTGCTCCCCATATTTATCTCGAGGGTACAAAATAGCGAACCGCTTGTACTTCAAACGCTCGATTGCATATTTTGCGATTTGCTGTGCCTGCACCTGAGGAGTGATGCCAAAACTAAATGTATACTCACCCGCGGGTGGATCCTGCTGCGTCAGCGTCAAGAGAGGAACGCCAAGCTCCTGAGCGCGCTGAGAAACTTGATCCAACCCTTTGCTCAAAAGCGGGCCGATCACAGCGATCGCATGTTGATTCAAACAAAGATCATTCAGACCTTTTAAAGCTTGATCCGCATCCTCTCCACTATCGGCAATCACCAAGTTCAATTGCGAGTCAGGATCCTCTGGATTGAATATCCGCAACCCCATCGCCACCGCCTGAATCACTCTTTGAGAGAGGGCCGCATATTTCCCGTTCATCGGAAGCAAAATGCCGATCGTATTCGGGCTGACCTCACCTTGAGACTCTTGAGTGCGCAACATTTCAGTCACGCTGGCAAATTTTTCACTTTTGGTAGAACGCGCCAGTATTCTTTTCAAAATGGTGGTCGCTTGATCATTTTTTCCATTGGCAATCAGACGTGTGGCAAGGCGGAACATCACCAGGTCGCCAAAAAAAGTATCCTCCGTTTGTTGGTAGATATCATCCAACAACGCAGGGTCCTCAATTGCGGATAATCCTTGTTCGATCAACTCCCTGGCAGGAGAAACTTTAGCGCGCGCTTCGTCGATATACCGCATGGATCTTGCAGCTTCGATGATCGCTTCTCGTTGTGCACCTTGCTGCTTTAAAATTCTCGCTTTGAGCAAGTGGTATTTAGACCGAGTATCCTTGTCCAAAACATTAGGCTGAATCAAAGCCAGGGTCTGTGAGGCTTCATCCAGAAAGTGCCCTTCATACTGTGCTGAAGCTAAGTTGAATTGAATGAAGGGTTTTAGTGTAACGTCTTTGACACGATCCAGGGACTGGTTGAATTGAATAATGGCTTGGCCCGATTTACGAGTCATGTAGTAACTCAGACCAATGAGGTTTTTGACTTGTGAGATGCGGTCTGATTTTGGGTACCTCGATTCGAACTCCCGCCCCTTTTCAATCACCGTCTCATGTTTTTCAGCAGTAAAAAAAGACTGCAACTCTTGATAGTCGGTTTGCTCCGTCGCCCATGCACTCGCTGCGCTCAGCAACACCCATAGAAACACGCCCACCCAAGTTGCTTTCATATAGAGTATTTAACTTAAACTGAACTAGCTGAGAAGATCTTTCATCTTCTGAAAAAACTGATGGTGCATGGGATGCGTCGATGCGGCCTCGATTTCATCGAATCGCTTGAGTAGATCCCTCTGTTCGGTTGTTAATTTACTGGGAGTTTCGACGATAACGCGAACTAACTGATCGCCGAATCCATAAGACCCCAAACGAGGAAGCCCCTTGGCTTTCAGACGGAAAGTTTTGTGAGATTGCGTACCTGCTGGAACTTTCATTTTAACTTTGGATGCCAAGGTAGGAACTTCGATCTCTGCACCCAGAGCTGCCTGAGAAAATGTAATTGGCACATCACAAATAATATCGAATTCTTCCCGCTGAAAAAATTCATGAGGCAAGATATTCATCACGACGTACAAATCGCCTGACGGTCCGCCATTTTCTCCAGCTTCACCTTCGCCACTCAGTTTGAGGCGTTGACCGGTATCCACACCGGGAGGAATCTTGACGGAAATCTGCGATTTTTTGCGAGTTGTTCCAGCTCCATGGCAGTTATGACAAGGACTGGCTATAGTCGCCCCTTTTCCGTGACAGGCAGGACAGGTGCGCGAAATCGCAAAAAAACCCTGCTGCATCATGACTTCGCCCGCACCTTGACATTGTCTGCAGGTTTCAGGTTTTGTACCTGGCTTCGCGCCACTTCCATCACACGTCTCGCAAGCTACAGGGCGATTGACCGGAATCACTTTCTCAGCTCCGAATGCGGCCTCTTCGAACGTAATATCTACTGTAGTTTTGAGATCAGCCCCAGGCCTGCCCATGGATCGGCGGCGTCCGCCTCGACCACGGCCACCTGCCGCTTGACCGAAAAGATCTCCAAAAATATCGCCAAAGATATCGTTGAATCCAGCGCCACCCGCACCACCAGCAAATCCTTCGAATCCGCCTGTCCCACCCCCCGGCCCACCGCTCAGACCCGCATGACCAAACTGATCATACATCTGCTTGCGCTTAGGATCCGTGAGCACCTCGTAGGCTTCAGAAAGCTCCTTGAACTTCTCTTCGGCCTGCTTGTTGCCCGGGTTTTTATCCGGATGAAATTGAATGGCGAGCTTACGATATGCTTTCTTGAGTTCCTCGGCAGAAGCACTGCGTGCGACCCCAAGAATCTCGTAATAATCTCTTTTTGCGCTCATTCAATCCGCCTTAAGAATTAGACTTCCTTGTAATCGGCATCGATGACGTCGTCGTCTTTTTTTGCATCTTTTTTGCCACTTGCCTCGGCTCCACCCGAACCATCATGAGATGATCCTGCTCCGCTAGCACCTGGACCTGCAGCCCCATCGCCGCCTTGAGGACCCGCGTTTTTGTAAATCATCTCCGCCATTTTGCTTGAAACTGCAGTCAGCTTTTCAGTCGCTTTCTGCAATTCTTCGGCGTCCTTGCTTTCAAGATGAGTTTTGGCTTCAGCCACAGCGTCTTCAACTTCTTTTTTGATGCCTGCTTCGACTTTATCTCCGCTTTCTTTCAGCGTTTTCTCGATCGTGTAAATCATGCCGTCCAGATTATTGCGGGCATTGACGGCCTGCTTGCGCTTCTCGTCCTCACCTTTGTGCTCTTCGGCTTCTTTTTGCATCTTTTTGATTTCGTCTTCGGACAAACCACCCGATGCAGTGATTCGAATCGATTGTTCTTTATTGGTACCCAGGTCTTTTGCAGATACATGCACCATGCCGTTGGCGTCGATATCGAATGCCACTTCGATTTGTGGCACGCCACGTGGGGCAGGGGGCAAGCCGACCAAATCAAATCGCCCGAGCGATTTGTTGTACTCAGCAAACTCACGCTCACCTTGCAGCACGTGAATCGTTACGGCCGATTGATTGTCTCCTGCGGTAGAGAACGTCTGTGATTTTTTGGTAGGGATTGTGGTATTTTTTTCAATCAATTTTGTGAAAACACCGCCGAGAGTTTCAATTCCGAGCGACAAAGGAGTCACGTCGAGCAAGAGAACGTCTTTTACGTCCCCTTTGAGCACTCCACCTTGGATTGCAGCACCGACTGCCACGACTTCGTCAGGGTTCACGCCTTTGTGCGGTTCTTTGCCAAAAATTTCTTTCACCTTGGCTTGAACGCGCGGCATGCGAGTCATCCCGCCGACCAGAATCACTTCGTCAATTTTGCTTTTTGCTACACCGGAATCCTTGATGCATGTCTCACAAGGACCAGCCAGCTTATCGATTAGGTCTTCAACTAACGACTCCATTTTGGAGCGAGACAGACGCAGGTTCATGTGTTTTGGACCCGAGGCATCTGCCGTAATGAAGGGCAGGTTGATCTCGGTCTCACTGGTCGAAGACAATTCGTGCTTGGCCTTCTCTGCAGCTTCTTTCAAGCGTTGGAGCGCCATTTTGTCTTTGCGGATGTCGATGCCCGTTTCTTTTTTGAACTCGTCGGACATCCAATCAATGATCCGCTGGTCAAAGTTACCGCCGCCCAAGAAGGTATCGCCGTTGGTGGCTTTCACTTCGAAAACACCATCACCCATTTCGAGGATGGAGATATCGAAAGTACCGCCGCCCAAGTCGAAAACAGCCACAGTTTGGTCTTTGCCTTTTTTATCCAGACCGTAAGCCAGAGCAGCTGCGGTAGGTTCGTTAATGATTCGTTTGACGTCGAGTCCCGCGATGCGGCCAGCGTCTTTGGTCGCTTGGCGTTGGGCATCGTTGAAATAAGCGGGAACAGTGACGACTGCTTCGGTCACAGGTTCGCCCAGATAGTCCTCAGCCGTTTTCTTCATTTTTTGGAGAACGATCGCAGAAATTTCTTGTGGAGAATATTCGCGGTTGGCGACTTTCACCCAAGCATCGCCGTTTTTGGCCTCAACAATTTTGAAGGGGGCAATTTTGGCGAACTCGGTGACTTCCTTGGAACCAAATTTGCGGCCAATCAAGCGCTTGGCTTCAAAAACGGTCTTTTCAGGGTTGGTAATCGCTTGGCGCTTTGCAACTTGGCCGACGTGGCGTTCGGTATCGGAAACAAAGCCCACGATCGAAGGAGTAGTATTGGCACCTTCGGAGTTGGCGATCACCTTCGGCTCGCTGCCTTCTAAAACCGATACGCATGAGTTCGTAGTTCCCAAGTCAATTCCGATGATTTTTCCCATATATTTACCTATTCCTTCTTTTTAACTGCACTAACGTTTCACTAAAACCTTACTGTTAAGTTGGTGACAAAATATTCATTGTCAACCGAGCATCCCGATTAAACTTCACTCGTTGAAGCCGCTCCCCCGCTCACAATGACCCGGGCAGGACGCAAAAGTCGCCCTTGGATTGTATAACCCTTTTGGTGCTCTTTTATGACAGTTCCAGAGGGTTTATCCGACACTTCGGACCCCACCGCCTCGTGCAAATTTGGGTCAAAAGGCTTGTCCAAACTCACAACCGGCTGGATTCCTTGTTGACCGAGAGCGGTTTGAAACTGGGTCAGAACCATTTTCAGGCCATTCACCAGATTTTGGTCTGTCCCGGGGGCGACAAAAGCCAATCCGCGCTCGAGATTATCAATCGCCATGACGATTTCGCGAGCAAAAGGCTCGTTCGCATATTTCACTGCGTCCGAACGCTCTTTGATCGAGCGTTTTTTGTAGTTTTCAAATTCAGCGTACAGATAAAGGTATTTGGCCTCAGATTCCTGGAGCTTTTTTTGAAGTTCTTCCAGGGCACCCGCAGCTGGCGCAGCTTGGGCTTCTGGAGCAGGGGACGACTGGGCGGTTTCACTCATAGTGGTTGTAGGTATGGTGGCAGGACATGGGTTGTCAAGGCAGGGCTAGAGTGGTGACTCCAGATTTCGCCAAACGCGAAGTTTAGGGGGTTGAAACTTAGTTTCAAGTGCTCAGATTTCGCTAAACGCGAAATCTAGCTATGCCAAAACCGTGATGACTTGGTCGGACAGGGCAAATCCACGTGGGGTGAGACGGAGTTGGTGAGCAACGCTGGGATGTGGCTCTAGTAGGTGCTCTTCTAAGAGCTTTTTTGCTCGCAGCTTCTGCGCCGAAGTGGTGAGCCAAGACGTGGGGACGCCTTCTGCTAAACGAAGGCCTAACATCCATTTTTCTAGGTCTTTTTGTTCGGGGGTGAGGATTTCTTCCTGCTCTTGAGGAAGGCTGCCCTCGTTCAGAATTGTGGCGTATTTTTTTAGAGATGAAATATTTTTCCAGCGCTTTTGCTCGTCTTGATCAAACGAATGCGCGGACGGTCCTAGACCCAAGTAGGAGTGGTTTTTCCAATAATTCAGATTGTGCCGTGCTTCGAATCCGGGCTTACAAAAATTAGAGATTTCGTAGTGTTCAAAGCCCCGTGCTGCCATTTGGTCGTGGAGAAAAAGCAGATGTTCGAGCTGGGTGTCTTCGTTCGGCAACTGTTTGTACATGGAGTGATGGGGCGTAAGGGTCAGCAGATAGCAGCTCAAGTGCGTGATGGGGAATTGGGTCAATTCATCGAGAGCCTTACGAATGTCGTCCAGCTCTTGGCCCGGAACACCACAGAGCAAATCCACGGATACATTGGTAAACCCAGCTTCAAAAATTTCTGTCAAGGCACCTAAAGCCCGGTCCTTCGAATGAACTCGGCCAAGTCTCGCCAAAAGATCGTCTCGCATCGCTTGGACTCCCATGCTGACGCGATTCACTCCCAAGGCTCGATACTGAGCAAGCGAGGCCCGAGAAACTGAAGACGGATTGGCTTCCATCGTCCATTCGTATCTGGGGGCTAAGCGACGGGTGAGTTCCAGCGGAGCCAACGCACGTAGCATGACTTCTGGAGCCGTCATGCTGGGGGTCCCCCCCCCGAAAAATACAGTCTGGACCTGATCCGAGAGCAGATCCGCGGCCAAACGACACTCCTGGGTCAGGGCTTTTTCGTAAATTTCTGCATCACCTACAGCCGTACGCTCACGTCCGAGCGAGTAAAAATCGCAATAATGACACTTAGTTTCGCAAAAAGGGAAGTGGATGTAGAGCGACTGGGCCTTCATGGGTATCTTGGCTTCCCATATTTTACACATCTTGACAAAATTAATCTTAGGCCTCATTAAAAGGGCATGCCTATTTACGAATACCAATGCGGACAATGCCAAAAAGTCCATGAAGTCATGCAGAAACTATCCGATGCTCCCATGACCGAATGCCCGGACTGCAAAGGCCCCACCCAAAAAATTATGAGCAATACCTCGTTCGTGCTCAAGGGGAGTGGCTGGTATACGACCGATTACAAGAAGAGTTCTTCCCCAGCCCCGAGCAGCACTGCGACCGCTCCCAGTGCTCCTGCAACTACTGCCAGTGCTCCCACAAAAACAACTGAGCCAACAAAACCCGCGTAAGAGTTGATCTGTTCGACACTTGTACAATAATTGAACAGTTGAATTATTTCAATAAACACTATATAATTTATCGCACGTGTTTATAGGCTGGTATTGCATTTGCATAACTACCCTCAGTAGGAATTTGTACGTCAGGAGATTTTGTATGAAAAAACGTTATTTTGCCTTCCCCTTGGTTCTAGCCATCTCGTCCCACGCCATCATGGGCTGCGATCCCAACACCGATCCCAATGCCAAACCCAACTCAACGACGAATTCTACTCAACCCTCGGGAAGCCAAACTCCTGCCTCAGATCCTGGAGCTGCCAATGCCACTAAAGAACCCTTGGCCATCGTCAATGTGGGAGAAGGAACTGCTGCGTTGGCTGTCCGACTTGAAAAAGCAGTCATGGGACTGCGAATGTTCACGATCGTTTCCATGTCCTCTCGCGAGAGCGTGTTGAAGGAACAGGCTTTTGACCAAACCGGTCTCAGCGACGGAAACGACGCTTTGGAAATTGGTAAATTGGTTTCCGCAAAGAAAATGATTGAAGTCCAAATCAAGGAAAACCTTTATGTAGCAAGGTTAGTTCTTGTTGAAAAAGGAACCTCAGAAAAACAATGGAATGAATCTTTCGAAGCGAATGATGCGTCTAAAAAAGCCGCCCAAGGTAAACTGATTGCACAAGTCATTGCTGATCTTTCGGGAAAAACAATTGAGCAAGTGACTGCTTTGGCAGAAAACACAGATGGGTCTGATACACAGAATGATGCTGTAAAACAGTATAACGGCTTCTTGAATACAGACGGTTCATATACGATTGTTGACCCCAAGGTGATGTACGGTGGAGTATTCGAAAAGCTAGCGAGCGGCCGTTACACCAGTACTAATTCTGAAGGCATGTGCAAAGTATTTGGCTTAGGACAATACTCCTTCAGTGAAGGATCCGATAATTCGTCAGATAATGTCATTCAACTTGATTATTCCGGTAAATTTATTGGCACATCTTCTGACCGTACCGTGACTAAACTCACTTGTAGAACAAATACCTCTAAGCCTAATTATTCATTAGTCCGGGGCAAAAAATATAGAAATTCTGATGGCTCATATACGATTGTTGACCCTAGAGTGATGTACGGAGGGGAATTCCAAAATCTAGCGAGCGGCCGTTACACCAGTACTAATTCCGAGGGTATGTGCAAAGTATTTGGTTTAGGGCAATACTCCTTCAGTGAAGGATCGGATAATTCGTCAGATAATGTCATTCAACTTGATTATTCCGGTAAATTTATTGGCACATCTTCTGACCGTATCGTGACCAAACTCACTTGCCGAGCTCCCTAAAAAAATAGCGCTGAATCACTATTTGAGTTCCGAACGATCCTGAATAATCCGGCTGATCAAGCCAAACTCCTTGGCTTCCTGAGCATCCATCCAGTTGTCCCGATCAGTCATCTCGGTGACTTTATCGAGCGGCTTGCCGGTTTCCAGCGCATACAGTTTGTTGATTTTCTCTTTGGTTTTGACGATGTCACGCGCGTGAATCGCTAGATCTGATGCTTGTCCCTGAATCACTCCGCTGATCAAAGGTTGATGGATGAGGAATTTCGCATTGGGAAATGAAAGGCGATTTTCTTTTTTCGCGCAGAGAGCAATCAAGGAACCCATACTGGCGGCGAGCCCAGTCACGATCGTATAAATCTCGGGCTTTATGAACCGAGCCGTATCGTAGATCGAGAATCCAGAAGTGATTTCACCCCCAGGACTATTGATCATCAAATAAATCGGCTTGTTCGAATCCACGCTCTCCAAAGCCATCAACTGGCGATTGACCTCGTAAGCCAAGTGAGAATTCACCGGGCCATAAATCATGACCATCCGGCTTTGAAAAATCGATCGATCAATGGGTGTGAAAAACAGCTCTTCTAGTTCTGACATAAATTTTCCCTCGAACCCTAAGGCTACACGGATTAGAGGCGGCCCTCAAGTCTGTTGATCTCATATTCAAATTCGTTTAAACGGTTCAATGCGTATGCCAAAAAAACAACAGGTGTTGGGGTCGATTCCGTTCTTGCTGCTGGCAGCCTTGAGTTTCCTGGGCGTTTTTATCCAGGAAGGAGCTCCGCTCGCTACTGGGGGACCGATTAACCCCGGAGATGTCGCGTGGATGTTGACGGCGTCGGGTCTGGTTTTGCTCATGACTCCCGGATTATCTTTTTTTTACGGCGGAATGGTGGGACGCAAAAATGTGATCTCTACCATGCTCCAAAGCTTCATTTGCCTGGGCGTGATCAGTTTGCTTTGGGTGACCGTCGGATTCAGTTTAGCATTCGGAAAAAGCATGGACGGGTGGATTGGCAATCCTCTGACCTTTTTCATGTTCCAACACGTCGGTGGACAAACCCATCCGGATCTTTCGCCCACGATTCCTTTGATTCTTTTTGCACTTTTTCAGCTCAAATTCGCCATCATCACTCCTGCTTTGATTACTGGCGCATTTGCTGAGCGGGTTCGATTCAACAGCTACTTGCTATTCATCTGTCTGTTTTCTGTTTTTGTTTACTCACCGCTAGCGCATTGGACTTGGCACCCCGAGGGATTCCTCCGCAAAATGGGCGTTCTGGATTTTGCGGGCGGAACCGTGGTGCACATGTCTGCCGGATTTGCTGCACTCGCGGGGGCACTGGCTTTGGGGAGACGAAGATCCCATATCTCGGGAGAACACCACACTCCCGCGAACATTCCCTTTGTGCTTTTGGGAACTGGGATGTTGTGGTTTGGATGGTTTGGATTCAACGCTGGCTCAGCCTTGGCTGCGAACGAATTGGCGACGCAGGCGTTTTTGACCACCAATACTGCATCAGCGTCAGCGATGCTCAGCTGGATTTTCTTTGACGGAATCCGCGGTCGCAAACCTTCGGCTCTGGGGGCTTGTATCGGAGCCGTCGTTGGACTAGTCGCGATCACACCGGCTGCTGGTTACGTTTCGGTGGGCGCAAGCATCATGATTGGGTTTTTATCGAGCATTATCAGCAACCTGGCTGTTTATTGGAAGTCACGCTCCACCTTGGACGACACTCTAGACGTGTTTCCCTGTCATGGCGTGGGTGGAATATTTGGAATGATCGCTACCGCTGTTTTTGCCAAAGATGTGGGGCTCATGACTGGCAACACCAAAACCTTCATGGTCCATCTTTTGGCAATGTTGGGGGTTTCGGCGTTTACATTCATCGGTTCATATATATTATTTAAACTCACAGATTTGATCCTCCCGATGCGGGTCAATCCTGAAAACGAAGCAATGGGCCTGGACTTAAGCCAACACGGAGAATCGACACATGGAAACTATCACCAAGAAGGCTAGCGAATTGTCGCTCAAGTCGTCGTCTGCATCCGTTGCTCCTGAGGAGCTGACTCTCAGCAGCGGAATACCGGTCATTCTACAACACTACGACGGAGCGGTAGCTGCGACTTATTGGTGGAACAAAGTCGGTAGCGCAGATGAGCGTCCTGAGGAAGCTGGATTTGCTCACTTCTTGGAGCACATGCTTTTCAAAGATTCCGCAGCCAAAGAAACTGGAATGGCCTCGACGGGACAAACCGCGCGCGCGATTGAATCTCTCGGCGGCGATATCAACGCGTATACTTCCTTTGATCAGACGGTCTATCACGTCACCTGTGCAGCAACTCATTGGGAAAAAATCCTGGATGTTTTTGGTGGCATGGCCAAACCTCAGCGATTTTTGAAAAAAGATTTTGATAGTGAGCGCGAAGTGATTTTGGAAGAATTGCGCAAGAACGAAGATTCGCCCGGTCGGCAATTATTTCAAAGCTTGTTCAGCGCTTCTTTTAAAAAACATCCTTATGGCAAACCGGTCATTGGATATACAAAAACCCTAAAAGCCGCGAATGTGGGTAAACTCGAAGCCTTCTACAAGCGCAACTATGTTTCTGGGAATATGGGTTTGTTGCTGGTCGGCCCGATCAACGAACCCACTGGGCAGCGACGTAAAAAACTTCTCGCTCTTTTAGAGAAACATTTTGGGAAGAAACTCTACGTAAAAAAGTCAGCTCCTCTCCGAAGCCGTTCCGCAGAACTTGAGTTGCATAAAAAACCTGAGTTTTCAGTCCGTGCTTTTGATGTCAAATCACCCAGTCTCGCGATTTCGTTCCGCGTACCCAATTTACAACATCCGGATATTCCAGCCCTGGATCTTTTGACCGGGGTTTTGGGAATGGGCGAGATGTCACGCCTTTTTCAGTCTTTGTTTTATAAAAAATCCCTGGCCACAGAAATTTCGGGAAGTATTTATATCCCGAGCGATCCCGGGATGCTGAGTATTCATGGCGAGGCTGCATCGCTCGATCAGATCAAACCCTTGTTCGAAGGTGTGATTGAAGAAATCCAAAAACTTTGCAAAGAACTTGTCACTGATGCTGAGATCGCTCGAGTCATGACCAATATTGAGAGCGAACGCCTCTACGCCACACAGACTGCTGACAGCATGGCGGGGCGTTTGGGATTTTTGAAGTTTTCTTTGGGTGATTTGAATTACGATCGCAGCTACATGGAGCAATTGAAGTCGGTGGATGCTGAGCAGATTCGCCTGGCCGCTCAAAAGTATTTTCAATTCCACCGCATGTCCGTCGTCCTCATGGTTCCTAAGTCTGTGAAATATTCTGAAATCACAGCGCTCGAAACCCATGCTCGCAATGCTCTTGCCCCTTTGACAGCACCAAAATCTACAAAGACCTTTGCTCCTGCTAAAATCACCAGTCGTACCGTTGCAGAAAGAATTCAATCTAAAGGTGGCGTGCAGATTTTGTATCGCTCCAACCCTGCTTCGCACGTTTCATGCATCTACACCGGAGTGATGGGCGGGCTGCGCCTGGAACTGCCTCACTGGGGCGCCAGCAATCTTCTGGCCATGACTTGGACCAAGGGTTCGAAAAACCATTCGTCGAACGACATTAGTGCGCTAATCGAAGGTTCTGCTGCCAGCATGGATGGATTTTCTGGCAGAAACACGATTGGATTGCAACTGACTGGGCTGACTCGTGATTGGCATCAGTTGTCCAATTTGATGAGTGAAGTTCTGGTGCAACCCACTTTCCCTGAAGATGAATTGCAACACTCCAAGCGAGTCACCGAGGAATCAATTCGAAGCATCGAGGATCATTCCTCGCAGCTTTGTAGTCAGCTCTTCATGGAAGCGCTTTTTGAAAAGCATCCTTATGGCAAAAGAGTCATCGGAAGCTTGGAAAGCATTCAAAAAATCGATTCTTCTTTGATCAAAAAAATCCACGCAGGTTGGGTTAGACCCGAAAATCTCACGATTTCCATTTCGGGTTCAGCACGACGTGCTCAAGTCGAAGCATTCGCAGATCATCTCGATTCACTTTTCAAAACACTTCCACCGGCGGCAACGAAGCTCGGTGCTGCCTTAGCAGACGAAGCTCCATTGAAAGCCCCTCGATGGGTGGAAAAAAATCTGGGACGTGAACAGATCCACATCATCGTGGGTGGACTTGGGCTCAAAATGGATTCCGAAGAAAAAAATGCCTTGAAGCTCATGCAAAACATTTTGGGTGGTCAAAGTGGACGATTATTCATCGAACTGCGTGAGAAGAAAAGTCTAGCTTACACCGTGTCACCGATGAGTCTCGAAGGAATTGAACGCGGGTATGTGGGAACTTATATTGCCTGCTCACCCGGCAAGAAAGACGAAGCCATTCAGGGAATCAAGAAAGTCCTCGAAGATTTTGCCAAAAAAGGACCGACTGCGAGTGAGATGAATCGCTGCCGTGAATACTACCTGGGTCGTCGTGCGATGGACTTGCAAAGTGATGGCTCTATGGCGGGATATCTGGGGCTCGAGGCTCTGTATGGATTGCCGATTTTGACTGAGGAAGAAATTGCCCGCAAAATTCGCGCTGTGACCGCAAAGCAGATTCAGGAAGTTTGTCGCAAGTACCTTGTAGAGCCGCACATGGTTACTGCTATTGTTGGGTAAAATAGATCGATCATTTTAGTATTTGTAAAATACAGCCAATACTGCTATTTTGGCTGTATGGCGCGTATTCGTAAAATTCATAAAAATATCTCAGCCCAACCCCGTCACCGAGTCACTATGAATATTGATCGTGATAAACTTCAACGAGCAAGAAAAGCTTTAGGTACTAAGACTGATACCGATGCAGTTGATCGTGCTTTAGACTTGGTTCTCGCCAACCAAGAAACTCAAGGTGCAATCGATCAGATTTTTGGACAAGCTCCTGATTTCTCGATTTCATGAAGCCTGTCGTTTTGGATACCAGCATCTGGGTTAATTGGTTACGAGGCAAGGATTCGGATTTAAGAACTCGCTATAACGACAGGGTAATCTATATTCCTACACCGGTGGTATTAGAACTTTTCTCAGGTGCCCATGACATTCGAACACACAAGTTGATTCATTCTCTTGTCGATTCATTCAACAGACATCACCGAATTCTTCTTCCATCCGTTAGTGACCTGCAGAAAGCCGGGGAAACAATTGCACATCTCAAATGGTCTGCAACTCGACAACAAGGGGATGCACTGATTGCTGTTCTAGCTAGAAAAATTGGTGCAGAATTAGTAACACTGAATTTGAAAGACTTTGCTCCACTTGCTCGCTATTTAAAACTAGATTTGTACTCGAAGTCCTAACGAGGCCTGCAAGACCCTAAACCGCGCCAATACCCCAAACGACTGAGAAGATTGTTTTGATGATCACTGCGAGGTCGAGCAGGATCGAACGATTTTTCAGGTAAAACAAATCGTATTCCAGATTGGCGTGGATGGGCTCGCCTCGAACTGCGCTGATTTGCCAAACTCCGGTAATGCCTGGTTTAGCCTGTAGACGCTGACGCTCGAGCGGTGTGTAGTTGGCCACGATGAATGGCATTTCTGGACGTGGGCCGACAAGACTCATGTCCCCTCGAAACACATTGAAAAGCTGTGGCAGCTCGTCGAGACTGGTGCGTCTCAACCAGCGTCCTACTCGCGTAATACGAGGGTCGTGCGCATCCGATGGGGATCGCATGTATTTGGGCGCATCAATATGCATACTGCGGAATTTGTAGAAGCTGAACTCACGTCCGCGCAATCCTACGCGCTTTTGCTTGAAAATCACCGGGCCTTTGGAATCCAGCTTGATGGCCAATCCAATCAAAAAATAAAGCGGCGAAAAAATCAACAACACAGTTGCAGAGAAGAGAAAATCAACCACTCGCTTCATGGCCAAGAAGTACCAACTGACATGATTCTCGCCCTTACGTAGAATCGGAACGCCACCAATCTCAAACCACTCGAAATTCTCAATAAATTTCTCGTAGGCCTGCGGAACCACCGCATACTCAATGCCATGATTCACGCAATGCTCGACCAAGGATTGATTGCGTTCAAACTTCGCTGAGGGAAGAGAGATAAACAACATCTCCACACCATGCGCTTGACAAGCGTCGAGCAGGTTTTCTCCACCCAAAACTCTCAATCCATTTTTGGGGCCAATCCCTCCCCATTTCACCACTTGTTCGGTTTTAGAAACATCATCATCCAAAAATCCCACGGGCAAAAATCCCAGCCATGGACTCTCAAACATCCGCTTTGCCAGGTGAATCCCAACGCCACCGGCCCCATAGATCAGGACTTTGCGCTGGCCGATTCCTCTTTGATGAAGGTTGATGCTCAAGCGATAAAACAATTGCCTCTGAATGTAGAGAAAGATGGGTGTCGCCGCCAATGCAATCGTGAGCATGATCCGTGAGAGGGAAAACGACCTAAAATAAAATGTGACAGAAAGAATCATCGCTGCTGCATAGATGCTGGAATGGAAAATTCCACGTAGTTCTTTGATGTTTAGCAGGCTGGCTTGCCTACGATAGAGGCCTTGGCGTTCAAGAACTACCAGATAAATCACTGCAGCAACCACAGTGATGCTCATGAACTCGGTCAAAGACTGAGGTGACCATTTGTCTAATATTTCTGTATAAAAAACGTAGCTCACCCAGTACGTTGCAAAAATCGTCAGCACATCCATTACACCTTGGAAGAACGAAAGGATTCCACGGCTTTTCACAAACCAAAGGAGCCATTTGTTCTTGGGTGCTGCGAACGCAGAAAAATCCGGCATGTCTGATCTAATTGTATCCGATTGCGTCATAATTCCTAAATTCTATTAGCTCATACATTACTCAAGTCGTCAAAACAACTCAGGAAAGCAGCCGCCTTCGCAAAAAATCCAAAGCGGACTGAGCAGCCCGTTCTTTGTTCCGAATCCGGTCTTTTTCAAAGAGCAACTTCCTGAAATCTGTGCCTTTTTCGTCGGCGATCCCGATGTAGATCAAACCCACTGGTTGTGTCTCAGAACCTCCATCGGGCCCCAAAATCCCGGTTGTCGCAAGGCCCAACGAAGTGCCAAATTTTTTTCGGACCCCCTCGGCCATTTGTCGGGCGACGGTTTCGCAAACAGCGGTTTGTGATTCGATGACTTTTGCGTCCACTGCCAGTTCGTTGATTTTGACTGAGTTTTGGTAGGCGACGATTCCGCCTTGAACGTATCTGGAGCTGCCTGGAATTTGAGTCAGCCGATGAGCAACCAGTCCGCCGGTGCAGCTTTCGGCTGTGGCTACGGTTTTGCCTTGCTGGACGAGCAGCTTTCCAATCACGGTTTCGATTTCTTCGTCACCCTCGCCGTAATAATCTCGGCCGAGCAAGGGGATCAGTTGATCCGCGAAGATTTTCATCTGCGATTCAACTTGAGTTTGATTGCTCGAATCCGCGTAGGCAGTAATTCTCAGTCGTACACCGTAAATGCTCGGTAGGTAGGCCAGCTTGAGATTCTCGTTGAGTAAGGATTCAACTGTCTGAATCCTTACAGCCAGCGCAGACTCTCCGATGCCCGTAGTCAGAAATGTTCTTTGAATAATTTTCTGTCCGCCTGCTTTTTTCTCAAGCCTGGGCAAAATGAATTTCTCAAAAAGAAATTTCATCTCGTAGGGAACACCTGGGAAAACTACAAGGGTTGTATTTTTCCACTCGATCCAAAGTCCAGGTGCTGTACCGACATGATTGTCCAGCCGCTCAGCTCCCTCGGGAATCAGGGCTTGCTTAAAATTATTCGGCGGCATTTCACGACCACGGCTGGCGAAAAATTCTTTGACCCGGTCGTACCATTCCTGATCGTGTTTGAGTGGACGCCCCAGAAGTCCTGTTAATGCTTCTACCGTGACATCGTCGCTTGTGGGTCCCAAACCACCACCGATCAAAATTAACTCGTGATCTTTTGCCAACTGGGTGATGGTATTCTGAATCGTGGGAATTTCGTCACCAATTGTTTGGTGAGTTTGAACACGAACTCCGATCGCTGTGAGTTTTTCGCTGAGCCACTGAGCATTGCTGTTCAAGACTTGGCCGATCAATAATTCATCGCCAATCGTGAGAATTGCCGTTTTCATGAGTGACGCCTCATCCATTTTTGAGAAATGAAATTCAAAATCACGAAAACCCAAACTGCGTAAAGCATCATGAAGATATGCGGAAATACATGCCAATGCATCAGCGCTGTGTGTCTCATCAGCGTTGGAAAAATATAACAGGCCAGAGTGGAGAGCAGAAGAGCACCCAGCAGTTGCAAACGTCTGGACTTCAGCTCTGGTGTCAGAGCGATCAAAGGGAGGCCTGTGATCAGCATTTGCAATACACTCACTCTAAAAAATGATCGCACATGACCGCTGTACTGAGCGATGAGTTCTAGACGCGAAATTCCCTGCCGTGAGTCACCTCGAGCAAAAAAAGTTCCCATCTGATCCTGCCACGCCAGAGCCCAGCTCTCGAGAAAGGATGCCACCTGGAAAAAATGCAGGATGTAGGCTGTCGTAATTCCCAGACCGATAGCAATGCTGATTTTGAAAGTGTTTTGGAATTTTTCTTTTTGTGGTGAAAGTAGCCAGGCTATGATCGGTGCAAAACAAAGCACAAAAATCTGGGTCATCAGCAAATACATCGAGACGAACCCTAGAACAAAAGCTGCAAGCAAGATTTTGGGTGAATACTTAAATCGAATCGGTAGGAGCATCGCCAGCATCACACAGACACTCGAGAATCCCACACCCGATAGACTGATACTCCACTTGTAAAAATTCGGAGCAATCGCCATCACTGCAAGAAATGCGGGTTGAGCCCATCTCCAACGCGGGAAAAGCAGTTCTGTTGAAGTTTGAGAAAAAATCCACATCAAAAAAAGCGTGAGAATCAGTGGAACAAATCTGCCGTATTTGAAAACCACTTCAGTGCTTCGAGTCATCAAACTCATCGCCCAAATTAGGTAGCTGTCGCCGGGCAAGAAGTGCGTGTAAACTCGCGTCTCCCGAAGTTTTTGAATCGGAGTATCGTGATCCATCGGATAGATCGGCAATCCTGAGTTGGATGTGATGCCTTGATCGAAATAAACCTGGGCTCCGTGAAAAACGTTCCCCTCCCAAGTATTGGGGATCTCGGGCTGGCCATTGTTCTGGTAGATCATCACAGTTGACTTGATCGCCATCAGAGCCAGCACCAACAGGGCAGCAGCAGTCGCCCAGGAGTTGAAAGATTTCATCGATAGCATCTTGATTGATCAATATTCCCCTGGCTTTCGTTAGGCCAACAAAAAATCACTATCCGCCAGTAATTATTCAAGAAAAGCTCCTGTTTTTCAATTTCTTGTCTAATCGTCAAGTCCTGATAAGCCTACTGATTGGCGTAATACCCCGTATATATGTATTAATATATACTTGTTTTTTTTTACAACTATGGTAGGATTTTTATGGAAGCTCAGAAAATTTACTCAAACCGGTTTTCTATTACATGCAAAAACGGGCTCGTACTGGCGGTGTTTATGGATTTATACAAACTACCTGAAGGTCATCACGACTCATTTCCTGAAGGCTATAAGTTTAGTTGGATTGCATTTGATCCCGAAAATCCCTCCAAACAAGTACTGCTGGACTGTCATGTTCCTAAAGGACCTCATTTTCACACCGATCAAGATCCCCTTGGAAAAGCATTCGAATGGAAATCTCTTGTTCATACTTATGATCGGCGACTTCGATATGCCTTTGGAGGAATAAATAATGAAAACTTTCACATTCAAATATGAGAAAAATCCGAAAAAATCAGCTTTGCTTGCGATGCAAAAAGCGATTCAAACCGGCAATGCTGACATTCGAGATCACGAGATGGTTTGCGACGGATTGGACTCTATGCTCAAGCTCATGTCCAAAAGTCGATTTGATGTGTTTGCAGCCATAGTCGAAAACCGTCCCCACTCTATTTATGATTTGGCCAAATCACTGGAAAAAGATCAGGGCAATGTCTTGCGAGATGTAAAAGCATTGGAGTCGCTCGGCCTGATTAAACTCAAACCTATGAAAAATGGAGCTCGAGGAAAATTCAAACCCCTGCCGCTCTACGATCGAGTAATTTTCGAATTTGAGCCTAAAAAAATGCTTGTGAACGAGTGACTTCCTTTTTAATCGACAAGAGTAGCCTATGAAAATAGAGATTAAAATATTTGGAAATATTCTAGTTTCGAGGCCATCTGGACAAGAGGCGCTAGCAACTATTCTATCTCAGAATGTTACTCTAGGTGAAAATGAGGGAATCGAACTCGATTTCTCAGATGTTAGTGTAGTCGCTCCTGGATGGCTCGATGAGGTTTATTCTGGATTGAGGGACCAATACGGAGATCGAGTCAAAATCGTCCCCACTCAGAATATTACTGTCATTGAATCTATGAAGGTGATTCAGTCGTCTTAAGATCTGTGTGTTGACTAATATCAACACATCTGATGACTAAATTATTGACTAATTCGAGGCATGCGGCTATTCACTCACCCATGCAAAACAGCGGTACCCATTATCGATCCTTACTCAAGCAAGAGCTGGAAAAACGAATCGCAAAGAATCCAGCCTTCTCGCTGCGGTCCTTCTCCAAAAAAGTGGGGATCGATCCTGGCCAGCTTTCTCGTATTTTGAATGCGAAGCAGAATCTGTCGGTTCAGATGGCGTCTCTGATTGCCCATCAGATTTTTTCGCAAACCCGAGAGAGAGACTACTTTGTTACCTTGGTCGAGCTCTCACAAAAGAAGAACATCAAGATCCGAGATCGTCTCTTGGAGAAAATCGATCGCCTTCAGCCCAAAGGCCAAGTGATCAACCTAGGTTTAGAATCCATGCGAATGCTCACGGGTTGGTATTACATTGCGTTGCTCGAGCTCGTGGAAACTCAAAAATTTTCTGACAATCCCAATACCCTAGCCGGGCTTTTGGGGATTACTCCCACACAAGCTAAAACTGCTTTTGACACATTGATTACACTGCAACTAATTCGCAAAGAAGGAAATCAGTGGAAAAAAACTCATCGTAAACTTGCGACACCCACCAATGTGCCGAGTGCTGAATTGAGAAATTTTCACCAACAGATGATCCAAAAATCCGCCGAGAGTCTGGAGAGTCAGCCTCTAGAAAATCGATACGTGGTCGGAAAAACTTTTGCCTTCCATAAAAAGAACATGAGCAAAGTTCAAACGATCATCGAAAATTTTCGTGACGAGCTCTCGCAATATTTACTTTCGTCTGCTGATCTAGCCGACAGCGTCTACCAATTGAACGTACAATTTTTTGAACTCACACAAACTTTTAAGAACAAAAAGGAGCTAAAATGAAATTATTTTGGATTGCAGGATGGATTGCGATTTCGGCAGGAATATCTGCGGTTGCGAATGCGGGTGGTGGGGTGGATGTGGGGAATGGGGTAGATAATGTGCCAGCAATTAACCATAGCGCATGGTTTCATGTACCCAAGGGTACTCAAAAAATGATTACCTACTGTAAGATCATCGGGGAAGATTTTGGTTTAGCTGAAAATGATTTGGACTCTGCTATCCAGTGGGCTTTTTTGACTTGGGAAAATTATGCGAATGGTGATCAAATTGGATCATGGCTACAAGATCGCAATTTTATCTTCAAGACAATTTCTTTGCCCTCTTGTGATGGATCAGAAGACATCCGATTTTACTTTGGTGCAAACGACTCCAAAGTAGACCGAGCGAAAGTAGCTTTTTATAAACCCACTGCGTTTATCGAGAAGGAAAGTCTCGACCCTGAATGGTCAAAGGGTTTTGTTTGGATCGCTTCACCCAAAGAGCTGCCAGAAAATGATAACCATGAAAAAAACTGGAACACTCCTTTTGGCGTCGTATCTTTACGCGCTGTTCTTCTTCATGAACTAGGTCATATTTATGGCAATTTACATGTTCCAGGTACAATTATGGACGAACAACTCAGTTTAGCCTGGACCGCTAAACCCTGGGAATTTGATCGTGAGCTAAAAATCTATACATATAAAAAACTAAAAATCGACCACACAAATCAACTCTCCGAACATCGGCAATACGATGGTTATTTAATGGGCTTTCAATGGTGCAACGGTGATGACCTTGGGTATATCGACGGCATGAAACGTATATTGCAAATTTCCAACCTTACTAGAAATGACCACTTCAATGTGCACTGGAGTGAGAATTATGAGCGTGATTCAGACGGCATACAACGATTAAAAAGCAGATTAATTATTCAATTTCCGGAAAAAGAATTAGTTATTAACGCCAGATACCGTTCTACGTTGAGCTGGAGTCAGATTGGAATAATATTCTCCGCTTGTATTAAAACCAGGAATGGAGAACTTTACTGTGGGTCAAAAGGAGCAATCCAAACTACACGATTGTATGACGTCCATATGCCCAATGGAGGTGACTACATAGGTATTCTTGCAAACGTTGGTTCCAATGGATGCATGTTGGAAACCGGACCGGAGTTTACCATTTTAGTGCCAGGTGCCCATCGACAATCTTACTCTTTACTTTCGAATTCCATGAGTGAGTTTTATTCACAGTAATCAAAGTGTTTAGGCTTCCACGATAAAAGTTGCCGGGCCGTCGTTGATCAGCTCGACTTTCATGTGGGCCTGAAAAGTTCCACCGGCGGTTTTGATTCCGGCTGATGTGCTGAGGGTGAGAGCTTTCTCATAGAGTTCTCGAGCACGATCGGGGTTTTCGGCGCCGGCGAATCCTGGGCGGCGACCTTGGGAGCAGTCGGCGAGTAGGGTGAACTGGGAAACGATCAGGTGCTCGCCCTGGATGTCTTTGAGGGATAGGTTCATTTTGCCTTGGTCGTCTTCGAAAATGCGCAGCTCGGTGATTTTGGTGATAACTTTTTTGAGCTGCTCCTCGGTGTCGCCTTGAGCAACACCTAGCAATGTCAGAATGCCTCGGCCGATCACAGAGACTGATTTACCATCCACGGTCACGCTGGCTTGCTGAACTCTCTGAATCACTGCACGCATGGCGGCCTCTGCCCTAAACTTCGCCAAACGCGAAGTTTGAGGGGTTGAGAATGTGTTTCGAAGCCCAAAACTTCGCTGAACGCGAAGTTCAGCTTAGATTGCAGCTCATTCTTCATCAGCACGCAGCTTTTCCAACACAGAGAAATCCTCGAGCGTGCTGGTATCGCCGGTCGTGGCGCTGCCCGCCGCAATTTCGCGCAACAACCTACGCATGATTTTGCCGCTGCGGGTTTTGGGTAAGGCCTCGGCAAACCGAATCTCATCGGGCTTGGCGATGGGGCCGATTTCCTTGGAGACGTGGGCTTTCAACTCATCCTGCAGACCTTTTTGGTCGTAGCCGGTTTTCAGCACGGCACCTTTCAGCGTGACGAAGGCAATCAGTGCGTTGCCCTTCATCTCGTCCGGGCGCGAGACAACGGCTGCCTCTGCCACCGACAGATGCGAAACCAATGCGCTCTCGACTTCGGCCGTGCCAAGACGATGCCCACTCACATTCACCACATCGTCCACACGCCCCATGATCCAGATGTTTCCATCGGGGTCGCGGCGTGCTCCATCTCCTGTGAAATAATATCCGTAGGGTCGCGCTGGAGCGGTCTTGGTTTTCTTCGTCGCTGGAAGGAAATTCGACCAGTAAGTTTTTTTGTACCGATCTGCATCTCCGAACACAGTTCGCAACATCGAAGGCCACGGATGCTGAATCACTAGCAACCCACCTTCGTTGGCTTTGCAGGGAGTTCCATCGGGCTTCACTACATCCACAAATACTCCGGGCAATGGCTCGGTTGCCGTCCCTGGCCGGGTCGTCGTGACGCCTGGAACAGGCGAAACCATAATCGCGCCCGTCTCGGTCTGCCACCAAGTATCCACAATCGGACATCCTTTTTTTCCAATCGTCGTGTAATACCACATCCACGCTTCGGGATTGATGGGTTCACCGACACTGCCCAGCAACCGTAGCGACGAGAGATCGTGCTTGTTCGGCCACTGCTCGCCGACTTTCATGAACGCACGAATTGCTGTCGGTGCCGTGTAGAAAATCGTAATCTTGTGCCGGTCAATCATCGACCAGAATCGGTCCCACTCGGGAAAATTCGGAGCACCTTCGTACATGAAAACGCTCGCACCCTGCGCAAGCGGCCCGTACACGATGTAACTATGTCCTGTCACCCAACCGATATCAGCGGTGCAAAAATACAGATCATCATCGCGAAGATCAAAAACCATCTTCATCGTGTAGGCGACTTGAGTGAGATATCCACCCGTCGTGTGTAAAATCCCCTTGGGCTTCCCAGTCGATCCGCTAGTGTAGAGAATGAATAGTGGATGCTCGCTATCCAATTGTTCCGCAGGGCAATTGCTCGAAGCTCCCACCATTACCTCGTGCCACCAATGATCGCGCCCCGAATGCATGGCTGTTGTTTGTTGTGTTCGCTTCACCACAAAAACATTTTTGATCGTCTTCGTGACAGATAAGATTCCATCAGCAACTGATTTCAGCGGCACTACAGATCCACGGCGAAAAGCACCATCTTGAGTAATCAGCGCCACCGCCTTAGAATCGACAATCCGATCTCGCAACGCCTCGGCTGAAAATCCTCCAAAAACAACTGTGTGTGTTGCTCCAATGCGCGCACAAGCCAGCATCGCCACGGCAGCCTCGGGAATCATTCCCATGTAAATCGCAACAACGTCTCCGCGTTTGACGCCGTGGGATTTCAGAACGTTCGCGAATTTGCAGACTTCTAAGTACAGCTGCTGGTAAGTGAGTGTCTTGATTTCCCCGGGTTCACCCTCCCAGACTAAAGCCGC
The DNA here is from genome assembly GCA_964364175.1 of uncultured Bacteriovoracaceae bacterium. GTDB lineage: Bacteria > Bdellovibrionota > UBA1018 > UBA1018 > UBA1018 > CAYILR01. The sequence goes on along the minus strand of CAYILR010000001.1, from coordinate 69,772 downwards.
CTTATGTTTACGTGCTGGATTCGCCACATGTCGATCCAAGCAATTGTAAGAAACATTGAGCTTCCCCCCCAAAAACCACTGAGCAAAAGGATGCTTCCACTGAAATGCTTTTTTCCAGGGCTTGAACCAAGTCAAAGCGCGGGCTTGCTCTTCCCAAAATTTGACCGGGTTCTTGGCGGCTTTTGCTCGTAAGCTCTTGAGCTGAGCAAGTTTCGAAATTTGAGCAGCTTTTACAAATTCCCGAGTCGGGGCAAATTTACGTTTCTCTTTGGATAACGAAGAAATTTCTGACGACATGGTTACTTCCCTCCGACTTTAAACTGTTGATTCTATACAGCCAATTTTTTGCTGATCACTCGGTCGATCGAAAACACGCCCGGCCCAACGACAAACACCCAGGCCAACATGACCGCATACAAAAACTCAGTCGCATCTAGTAACTCGAGAGCGCTTTTCATGTCCGGCCATTTCGTGGTCATCGTTGCAACGATCATCGTCGCAATCAGCGGAAGCGCCGTCGCACGAGTCATCAGACCCATCGCCAACAAAAGTCCACCCAGAAATTCCACTCCCGCCACCATCGGAGCCTGAATCTGCGGCAACGGAATTCCTAGCGACGTAAAAAAATCGATCGTGTTGCCCAGATGGGTGAGTTTCCCCCAGCCTGCAGGTATAAAAATAGCCGCCAGCATAAGGCGATTTCCCAGCGTCATCAGCGCAATCAAATGATGCGCATACTGATTGAATTTTTCGATCACTTTTTTCATCTATTCCTCCGAATCAAACCCTGAATCACTCCCTGTACTACCCATTTTTCGAACCAACGCAAAGCTTGTTGCGGACTCACCCCTGTTTTTTGCATGCGTTCGAGAAGCTTCAATGCCGAAGTCCCCTCTTGCATCGCTTGAATCAACTCTTTTTGAGGTTGAGAAAGCTGCTGGTTTTCGGAATACCCATCCTGTGACCAAATCAGCCAGCTCTGGCGCCTTGAGTCTGCTTTCAGTGTTTTAAAATTTTTCCTGCTGATTTTTTTCACCGGCCATTTGCTTTCAAAAATTCGAACCGAGGCCGAGAGTTTGAATCGGATTTTTTTCCACTCTGTCACCGGTGTTTTTCCCAGCTCTGAAAACGGCAAAACCCCATCACTCACAGCATCCTCAGTAACCCAGGCCAGATTATGCTCCCATTCCCAACGAGCCAGTTCCGAAAGCGCCTTGAGCTTGAGAGATCGATGAAAGCCTAAACTCGCTTCGCCAATATTTTGAAATCGAGAAGGTTGCTGATTCAGGAATTTTCTGACGGCTGCTGCGAAATATTTCTTTCCAAGGGTTTTTTCTACCGCGGGGAAATCCTCCCGAAACGATCCCAAGAGCCTGGCAAAATAGGCGTACCGATAAACTTCGATTCGATCCGAGGGAGAAAGTGGAGGCTGATCTCGAACCCAGCAGATTTCCGCTGGAATAGCTCGCCTCTCGGCTCTCACCCGCAATTTAAATTCTCGCTGTAACGCCTGAAGTGTCACCATAACTCCAATCATTCGAGATTTTCATTGAATCCGATCGAATTTTTGAAATCCGGCGAATCTCTTTTTCCAATTCTTCCCATTCGGGCATGTGGTCATCACGCTCAATCATCGTGCTGACCCAGGGACGATTTTCTACTGCCCATTGATACAAATTCCAGACTTCTTCACAAACGGGCTGATCATGCGTATCAATCAAGTGCCCCTGCATATCCGAATGACCCGCTAAGTGAATCTGTCCCACACTCTCCCAGGGAATCGCTCGCAGATAGGTCATCGGATCAAACTGATGATTCACTGAACTTACATAAATATTATTGATATCCAGCAAAATCCCGCAATCCGAACGCTGCGCAACCTCACTCAAAAATTCCCATTCTTCCATGTCCTGCTCTTGGAACTGAAGATAGCTAGAAACATTTTCTAGCAGAATCCGACGACCTAGAAAATCCTGAACCCGGCCAACCTTGTCCACAACATGCTTCAATACTTTTTCAGTGTAGGGGAGGGGATTCAGATCATGCAGCATCTGCCCATCCACTCCAGTCCAACACAGATGATCCGAAACCCACTCGGGCTCAATCCGGTGGAACAGGTCCTTCAGTCTTTTGAGATATGCGCGATCTAAGCGATCCGCCGACCCGATGGACAAAGAAACTCCGTGCAAAACAAGCGGCAAATGACCGCGAGCCTCCTCGAGATTCTTAAGTGCGCGATGCGGGCGCGTCCCATTTTCCCAATCAATGAAATTCTCGGAAACCACCTCAACCCATGACACGGATTTCGGCGTAGTCTTTTTAAAAAGTGAATAATAATCCGGACGCAATCCTACGCCCGCTCCCAAATCGCGAAACATGCACGGGCCCTCCGCTCGGCCCAAAAAAAATGGCTCTTACCCATGAGTAAGAGCCATTTCGAATACTTGTCAAAACAAATATCGGTCTAATTTTACCGATTAGTGAGCGTCGTGGTGCTCTTCTTTTTTAGCGCCTTCTTTGCATCCGTTGCCGCCACAGCCGTTCTCACCTTTGCAGCCGCCTTTAGCACCCTTTGCTTTCTTGCCCTTTTTGCCCTTGCAGCCCGCTTTTTCTTTTTTCGGGGCTTTATCGTCGTGAGCAGGTGCTGGGTCATTTGCCAATGCAACACTTCCTGCTGCCAAACCTGCAATCAATGCGCTTGCCAAAAGGCCTTGTAATTTTCGATCCATCTGATGTTTCTCCTTGGGTGAATGTTAAAATGCCTCCCTATTAAAGACGAAGCGTTCTAGATCGTCAAGCTCAACGAAGTTACAACCATGAGATCACGTCCTGAAAACACATCTCGTTTTGGATAAATCGCATCCTTTGCTTCCTGAGCACGCACTTCTGTTCGCCACATCACGCGCGTATGGAGCTGAACATCCGTCCCCAATGAAGCACCAAAAACTTGAAAGCCACTCTTCGAGAGTGTCGTGACAATAATCTGGCTGGGATCCGAGTAACGCTCAATACGACCCACGAATGCAAGTGTGGGCATCAGTGCATAGCGAGAAATCAGAGACTGACCATTCCAAGATCCCGCGCCTCTTTGAAATCCGATGTCTGCTTGAAGGCCCATCGACCAATTCTGCGTAAATCCCATTTTAAAAATAAAATCATGAAAATGTCGATATCCGCCCAGCTCTTTTCCAAATAGGGTGTTGTACGTCAAAGAGGTAGTGTCTGAAAAAGAGTAAGCCACCTGCGATCCCAGTGACTTGGGGAGATTGCTTTCGGAAATGGTTTGCCATCCGTTCACTACATGGAGTTGCAACGAAATCGGTTTTGACAGCTGATAAGTAACTTTTGCACCGCTCTGATAGTAGGGCGAATAATCTGCAACTAGCGACCGCGTGTAAGTCATATTGTCTCTCGAAATCCAACTCTCTGCTCCAATGTGCGAAAAATAAATTCCCGCATCCACCCAAAGTCCCTCAGCAATTCGGTAACCTACATACCCCTCTTGAATATGCCGACCGAGCGAAGGACCGCTGATCGTACCCCAACTTGGCTCTGTCGAGTAATTGCTCTGCACAGACGTACCCACCTGGAGCGCGATTCGACCGTGAACACGATCTTCTTTCAACTGTGCATCGACATGAGCCAAGTTGACGTTGAACTCGTTGTGACGTGCCGGCTGAGTGGTGTAGGCACGATCGAAATTCCCGGGTTGGTTGGCGTCGAAGGCGTAGTAGGTATCGACAAAGCCGCCGAAGCTCACTGGGTTATCGGCTGCATAGATGGACTGCACACTCAAGACTGTTATCACTGCAAATCGAGAAATGATTTTTTTCATTATTTATTTCCTCTTTATTATTTTATTATAAAATCCAAAAACAAAAAGCTGCAATTCCCGTCGGTAGTGCAGCGTGAGTCAGCAACCGCCACGGACTCATTCCGTCTTTGCCGAACGAAACATTGAGAATTCCATAACCCACTGGGTTGGGAGCATTTGCAATCACAGTCAAACCACCTCCCACCACGCTTCCAGCTACCAGCGCATATCGAGCTGCGATGCTCAGTGTGGGCACTTGCGCTCCGAGATAAGTCAAAGCAGCGTTATCCGTGATCGCAGTCAGCAAAATCGATCCTAAATAAAGCGGAAAAGCATCTAATCGACTCAAAACCGGCTCTAGCCACCAACGCTGCGGCCCACCCAGAACCACCAATCCGCCCAAGAAAAAAGCAACCAGCAATCCCTCGCGCAATTTGATCTCGGTTTGATATTCCTGAGTGACCTTCACCCAACCGAGGAAAAAAAGAAAAATACCCACGAAGACTGCTGTGTGATGCGTGTTCATGACGACAAGAGCGAGGAAAAAAACATGTGAGGTCTGTACCCAGAGAGGGACTTGAGGCAGGTTTTTTTCGTTCGCAATCCAGGTCAGTTTGGAAATTTCTTCTCTGAAACGATAAGTCGTCAACACGGTGGAAGCAATGATCGCTATTGCAGCCTTCCACCCAAAATGAGTCAGCATATCACCGAGTCCCCACCCCCATTTTGATGCCACCATGAGCACAGGAGGGGCCGCATAGGGTGTGAGCGTTCCACCAATGGAAACGTTGACGAACAACAGACCTAGGGTCGCATATTTCAATTTTGTGGAAATTCTCTGGCTGAAAAATCGATCCAGCAAAATCAAGGCAGTCACCGTCATCGCCGCAGGCTCGGTAATAAAACTGCCCATCAGAGGACCCAAAATCAGACAAACCAAATAAAAAGCCAGTGGCGGTGCTATCGGAAAAAGTTGAGAAGTAAATCCAATAGTTCTCTCGGCCAGGCTGAGAATCGGACGCGTGGAACAAATCACCAGAACTACAAAAACAAATGCAGGTTCTTTAAAATCTCGGGTCTCCAGATATCGAACCGCATCGGCAGTCCCGTGAGTCAGAGCTAGCAAAACTAAAAAGATCGCGCCCCAAAAACCGAAAACCACCTCGACTTCACCTAGAAGATGGAGAAAATTTTCCCCAACGGAGCCTGGCGCATATCGGCGTGCGAGTTGCTGAAACTTTTTCACAGAAAATGTGTGAAGAATCGCTAGAAAAAAGCAGATCGTTGCAAAAAACTCCATCCCTGTCGTTGTATGCACGCTCACAAAGTAACACCTTGGATAGGATTTTGGCCAATCCAGACTGCGTTAAATCGTGAGGAGTCGCTTTTTGTACGCGATGGCCCGTGCGTTCCACTGGTTTCGTTCATAAAACCGTTGCGGATCTTTTGCATGGATCCCCGTACAAAGCCGCAATCCCTGGCATCCTAATTCTTGTGCTTCCTTTTCGGCAAAGGTAAGCAATTTCGCACCAAGACCTCCGGATCGTTGAGTGGCTGTAACCACGAGATCATCGATGTACAGGTGCTTGCCGTGCACAAAATCAAAAAGAATTCGATACCCCATCACCGCCACACATCGATCTGTGTCGTAGACTCCCACCAATTTGTAATCGTCTCGCCTTTTAGCTTCTTCGTAGAGACGGGTAAAATCCTGAAACGAGAGATCCGTTCGCAATTCTCTCAGAATCGGAAAACATTGTTCCAGCTTTTTGGCCGTTTTGATTTCCAAAATTTCCATGATTTGATCCATACACCAAATATGAGAGAATCGAAATCACTCATGGATCGAGCAGCCAGTTTTTTTAAACGATTCTTAATTCCTTCGCTGATTTTTCACTCCATTTTATTTTTGCTGGTGCTGCTGGGGATTTGGTATGTGCGGACTCAAAATCACCCCATTGAGATCGCGGTTCCGCGAACTTCGTTTGGGATTGTTCTGGTTCCACCGGAGCCACAACAGACTCTTCCTCGGATCAAACGAGTGAACGTTCCCAAAGCGCAGCCAGTGCCCTCTGAAAATAAACCAGCGCCTCAGGCCCCGGCGCCCACCCTCAATCAGCTTAAGCCCAACTGGGTTTCGGGCGATCTCCAAAGTGGTCGACGTGAGACGACCGACACTGATACGGTCGCTAAACCAGTTGCTGATGCCTATGACATTGCCAGACTGATGACTCCTGCGCAGGAGACGTTGATTCAGCCGTTTGTTCAGGCGATTTGGCGAAAAATCAACTCCAGCCTGAGTTATCCGGATGATCTGGTCAAACAGGGAGTTCGGGGAAACATAGTCGTTCACTTTGTCGTGACTCCACAGGGGAAAATCACAGATCGATTTATCAAAGTCACTGCGGACGACAAAATTCTCAAGGCCTATGTCCTTTCGATTTTGATTCATGCTCTGCACGAGCCACTCGAACAGAAGAGTTGGCTTAACCAAAATTCCAACCTCATCCTGGCAGCGAGATTCGAATTCAGCACTTCGGCCATGACCGGGATTCCTGAAGACAGTAAAGTAGGAGATGCGGCTCAATTCAAAAATCAGCTCCTATTTAAGCGTAGAGCCTTTCGCAATGTCCTGAATGAAAAAATTGAGCGGCTATTCACACACTATATTCCACCTATCATTATTGTGCCGCCAGGGATTTTGTTTATTAATTTTCAATACGCCTACGAATATTTTTCAACCATCGGCGAAATTGATCCGAAAATTAGACGAGAGCAGCGAGTAGAAAATATGGAAAAAACATGGGAACAAATTATTCAAAAGAAAGAAAGCGAGACTCCGAAAAATGATCAGTGAACAGGAAGTCTCCACACAGTGCCCGTACTGCTTCTCCCCAATATCGCTCGTATGCGAAATATTATCCGGAGCACAAAGCTATATCGAAGATTGCGAAGTCTGCTGCAAGCCAATCCAGATTTCCTACGACACCTTCAACGATGAGGAAGTCAGCGGATTCAGCGTTAAGCGTCTGGATGACTAGCCGCAGCGGTTACATCTCCGAGCAAATTTCCACCAAGAACCCATTGCAGTCGCGCACATAACTCACCGTTTGGCCCCAAGGTTTCTTCTCGGGTTCGCTGGCTGCCTCGGCCCCAGCATTGATGGCTTTGGTATAGGCCTTGTCCACATTGCTGGTCACGAATGCAATTTCGCAAGCGGGCGGTTTTTTTGAGAGGCTCATTTTGTCGTATTTAAATCCATGCGAAGCCGCCGTCTCGTGATGAACAAATCCCAGCTTCGTATCGCCGGTGACCATCTCACCGTATTGGCCGCTCTCGTGCAGAAACCCTACCTTGAGTCCAAATGCCTTGGTGTAAAACGCCATCGTTTTTTTCACATCATCCACGTACAAAAGTGCATATCCTAATTTCATTTTGTCACTTTTCAACCATTGCACCCATTCTGGCAAGACCGTAAATTGAAAATCCGGACTAGGTCAAATCTGAACCCTGATGGCTCAAGTTTGACCCCATTTTTCACTCATTACCCAATTAAAACTTTATCGCGACTGGCATAGTTTTCGCAGTCTACTGGCCGATTCATAAATTCAAAATACTTTTACATAGTGTATAATAGTGTATTATAGTGAGGTATAGTGTTTGGCTTCTTTTCGTTTTGCTCAATGGTTAGTTGATTGGTTTGATCACCAAACTCACTTTGATTTTGATTGGGATTTTGGAAACCTTACTAAGAATAAAGAAAAGCATGGGGTGACCCGAGAGGAGGCTTAATCAGTTTTTTACCAAATCGAGGCTATTCGTGCGCTGGGTGAGCAACTGAGACCTAAAGCAAATGAACCTAGATATGGATTTTTGGGACTGACTGATGATCTCAAACCGGTATTTGTTTGTTTTACGATGAGAGGTTCTGAAATTCGGATTATTCACATCCGTCGCATGAACCGAAAAGAACGGAGGCTCTATGCCGAATTATGTGAATGAAAAAGGTTATAACAAAGTTAGCTTCAGTACCAAGGCGATCAAGGACGCTTACAGTAAAAATAAAAGTAAGCGTAAGCAACCCACAAGTGTGAATCTTCCTGAAGAGGTCATTGCTGAATTAAAGCTCTTGGCACTCAAAGAAAGAGTGCCTTATCAGTCCCTCATGCGAAAATTGATTATTGATGGACTTGAGAAGTTGAGAGACGAAGCTGCTTAATTGCCTACACTGAAACGATTATTTGTTGAAAGGTTAACCTCCAATCCAACCACAACTATCCGGAATTCCACCGGTGGAATTTTTTAATCCAAACATCAGCCCGCTGATGTCAGCTAAGCAGTTGATTATTCTTGTTAATTTATGCGCCATTTTTTTTGATGGTATTTTGAACAACTCGATGGGTAACCCTAGAACAACATGAGTAACTCACAATCTAAAGGCGAAATTCTTCTCTACAAAACCGATGACGGCGACACTCGTATCGAAGTCCAAATGATCAACGAGACAGTGTGGCTTTCGTTGAATCAAATGACTGAGCTTTTTCAACGCGATAAATCGGTTATTTCAAAACACATTTCAAACCTTTTTGAAGAGGATGAGCTTCAGGAAAAAGCAGCTGTTGCAAAATATGCAACAACTGCCGTGGACGGAAAAACCTATCAAGTCGAACACTTCAACCTCGATGTCATTATCTCGGTCGGTTACCGCGTCAAAACAAAACGTGGCACGCAGTTCCGCATCTGGGCCACGCAGCGTCTCCGAGAATATTTGATCAAGGGATTCACGATGGATGACGAACGCCTTAAACAAGTGGGCGGCGTAATTTACTTCGAGGAACTCTTGGCCCGCGTGCGTGACATCCGTTCATCTGAGCGGATTTTTTGGCGCAAGGTTCTTGATATTTACTCAACCAGCATTGACTACGATCCAAACGCTGATGTCTCTCGAGAGTTTTTCGCAACTATACAAAACAAAATGCATTGGGCAGCGCATGGACGGACCGTTGCCGAAATCATTACAGAGCGCGCTGATGCAGATCGTCCTCATATGGGACTGACTTCCTGGTCAGGAACACGTCTAAAAAAATCTGCGCAGGTATTGCCAAGAATTACCTCGCTGAGGAGGAGTTAAAAATTCTCAATCTGATCGTGTCAGCTTATCTCGACTTTGCAGAGCTGCAAGCGCTTGGGAAAAAAGCTATGTCTATGAAAGATTGGATTGCCAAACTTGACGCTTATCTTCAACTGAGTGAGCGTGAAATCCTCACGCACGCAGGAAGGGTTTCACATGAGAGCGCTATGAATAAAGCCCAGCTAGAATATGAAAAATTTCGTTCTAAACAAGATCAACTTTCTTTGTTGGTAGATCAAGATTTTGAGCGCGCTATAAAAAAAATCAGCAGTAAAGCTTCTAAGAAAAACAAAGAATAGAAATCGATGGCTCAACTCCCCAAACTCCTCAGCAAAACCCGCCTCATGCGAGGCTACCGCTGCCTAAAAAATATTTACCTCAATGTCCACAGCCCATCGCTCGAAGCCCCAATCTCCGAAGAAACCCACGCCCTCTTCGACCAAGGCAACCTCGTGGGCGAAGCAGCAAGGCGTTGCATACCCGGCGGCGTCCTGATCGACAACAAACCCTGGGATTTTGTGGGATCACTGAAAAAAACTCGCGAGCTGATCGCAAACGGTACTCATCTGATTTACGAAGCCGCCTTCGAACACCAAGGCTGCTACGCACGCGCAGACATGATTCAATTTTCGGCAGAGACCAAAAAATGGACGATCCTTGAAGTCAAATCTTCAACCAAAGTCAAACCTGAACAACTCGACGACATCTGCCTCCAAGCCTGGATCATCGCCAACGCAGGGTTGCCGATCGAACGGATCAATATTCTGCACCTGAACTCCGCGTGCCGATATCCGGATCTATCCAATTTATTTAGCGTGGAAGACGTCACTCAACATGCTCGCGAGCGCTACAGCCTGACTCTGCCCAAGGTCACCGAGATTTACGGTGTTATCCGCAAGTCTGATTCTCCACCCACTGACATCGGTCCGCATTGTCTTGCTCCCAACGAATGTGGGTTTTTGAATGAGTGTTGGAGTGAAAAGAAAATTCCTGAGGTCAGTGTTTTTGATCTCCCAAAAATCGGCGATAAAAAATGGGCGCTCTACAACCAAGGAATTGTGGCTCTGGATGACGAGCGCCTGGATGGACTTGCGCCTCCGCAAGCTCGGATGGTGGCTTGCTATAAAAGTGGGGATCGATTTGTCGACGCCGACGGGATTCGCTCGGCGCTCAAAGGATGGAAATTTCCACTCGTGTTTTTGGATTTCGAAACGATTGGTCCGGCGATTCCTCGGTTTGATGGCTGCGGACCTTTTAGACAAGTGCCATTTCAATTCAGTGTTCATGTCTGTGCGTCACTCGACGGGCCCTCCCAGCATTTTGAGTACCTGCACTCGGACGACACAGATCCCAGATCCTCTTTGATTCCTGAGTTGGTCAAGGCGTGCGAGGGCGATGGATCGGTGGTCTCGTATTATTCGCGATTTGAGATCGATCGGACTGAGGAGATGGCTGCACAGTTTCCGAAGTATGCGAATGCGTTGCGAGCGATTGTTGCACGGATGCAGGATCCGCTGCCGATTTTTAGGGAGCATGTGTACGACAATGGATTTGCGGGGAGCTTTAGTCTCAAGAATGTGGCACCTGCGATTTTGGGAAGCGAGCATACATACGACGGAATGCGCGTGGGCGACGGCGGCGCAGCTCAACGTGCGTTTGAGGAGATGATCTCGACTGAGACTCCTACACATGAAAAACTGACGTTACGACGTGCGCTGCTAGAGTATTGCAAAAAGGACACCTGGGTGATGGTGGAGTTGGTGCGGTGGCTTTATCAGGAAACGTCGGCTCATATTTGAACCATTTGGCTCAAATATGAGCCCATCATCTCGAAAACTCTACGAGATGATTTTATAAAACACCTATTATTCTCACATTTTATCGCATTTCAAAACAATGGGACACTCGGTCTGAATTTTGCATACAGAGCAAATCAGGAGACAAAATATGACCGAGAAGAAAACAAGAAAGTCTAATTCCTTTTGCCTAAGGCTCAGTAGGAACAGCCTTGATAAAATCACAAATATTGGTATGATAAAACCAATATGAAGGCCCAGCAGCTTTTTTGGCAAAAGGCCCGCCTTCATGACAGGTACGTCGTTGAATTAAATATTCATGAGGTTGGAGATCCCGTGCAGTATCCTGACGGGGTTAAATATGGATTGACGTGTGTTGATCTAGTTACTGGAAAGAGAGTTCTAATGGACAATCATCATCCTAAGGGACCGCATGTCCATTTAGATGAAATGGAGTTGCCTTATTCTTTTCAGGACGTCCCATCACTTATGAATGATTTCAAACGTCTTGTTTTAGAACATTTGGGGGTAACACTATGAAAACTTTAGTCGTGTCCATTAAAACCTCGAAAGTGGTGCTCAAAGATTTTGAAAAAGCTCTAAAAAAAGCTCGATCGGGTCGAATGAAAAAACCTCATTATGAAATCTCATTTGATAATCGAAAAGATTTTGAGCGATTTGTTCGACACATCTCGATTTTATCGACCATTTTGGCTCTCAAGCCTCGGTCCGTATACGAACTTGCAAAACTCAGTGATATGGATGTGTCCAATTTAAACAAAATTATTCTCTTCTTTGAGGAAGTAGGCGCCATCCGCTTAAAGATATCTAAGGTCAACGGTCGGACGGTAAAACAGCCGGTGGTAGAATATCAAAAGATTGAATTTGATTTAGCAGCTTAGATCTTCAAAATAAGTGGCGGAGACGTGAGGGCCACGAGGGCCCGAACGCCTGGCTCCGCAAAAGCGGAGCTACGCCACAGGAAGTGGCGGAGAAGGAGGGATTCGAACCCTCGTAAGTATTTCTACTTAACACGCTTTCCAAGCGTGCGGTTTCAACCACTCACCCACCTCTCCGCATAATGTGAGGCTTCTGAAACACGATCCTAGAATCATGGGTTGATTCTGGCGAGTTAACATGCTGCGGGGCATGGCGTCTAGCTCGATCTTTTGCTTGAAATTTCAAGCTACTAGCGGGAGGCTCATACCATGTACGAACTCTATATCACTCGCCGGTCGCCTTTTGCTCGGAGGGTCCGTCTAGCTCTCCAACGTCTGGACATCAAATACCTCGAAAAGGAGACGGATGTTTTTGAGCCGGCTCCGGAGTTTCTTCAACGAAATCCGCTGGGTTTGATCCCGGTCATGACTCTTTCGGACGGTACACACCTTCCGGACTCAAACACAATTCTCGAATACCTGGACGACGCTCATCCTGGACAGATTTGGCCCACGGATTCGGCAGCAGAACGCGTCCTCGTCCGTCAAGCCAGCACTTGGGCCACGGGTGTGATGACAGCGTCGGTTGCCTTGTTCCTGGAGAAGAAAAGAAAAGCCGCCGACTCGGAGTGGTTGGAGGAGCACAGCTCCGTGATCCTAGAAACTCTGGCGGCTCTCGACAAGTCCGCTACACTTCGCGCCGACCGAATGACTCAGGCCAGCTGGGATTTGGGCGTGGCTCTGGAATATCTGGATCTTCGCACACCAGAACTTCCTTGGCGAAAGGACTTCTACCGTTTGGAATCGATTCTCTTGGCTTGCCGTAAACATTCTGCATTTATCAAAACATCACCGGGGTCCGCATGAGCACACATCCTTGGCACGACGTCGATCTGGGGAGCAAAGCTCCCAAGATGGTTCCTGCTATTATTGAAATTCCAAAAGATTCAAAAATTAAATATGAATTGGATAAACCGACGGGACTGCTGATGGTGGATCGGATTTTGTTTAGCTCGGTTCATTATCCAGCCAACTACGGATTTATTCCTCAAACCTACTGCGACGATAATGATCCACTCGATATCCTGGTGCTGGGACAAGCAACCGTTGCACCTCTCTCGATTATGCGCGCCAAACCGATCGGTGTGATGAAAATGCTGGATCAGGGCGAGGCTGATGACAAAATCATTGCGGTCCATGCCGATGACCCGGAATACAGTCACTACAAAAATATCAACGAGCTACCACCTCATCGAATGAAAGAAGTCCGACGTTTTTTTGAAGAATATAAAGTTCTCGAAAAAAAGAAAGTCGTGATTGAAAAATTTTCTGGGCGTGAACAAGCTCTGAAAATTATTCTCAAGGCCATCGTTTATTATCAAAAACACAAATCAAAACTGATCACTCCATGGCACTAGCATTGATCATTGGGTTCGCGGGAATGCTGGGTGTTCTTACTAGGCACTTTCTGGCCCAAGTGATTCCACCTCCTGCATCAGGATTTCCACTCTCGACTTTTGCGATCAACGTCATTGGCAGTATCGTCATTGCTTGGATTTACATTTCTTCCACTGAAAAAAACTGGATTAGCTCACAACTCTCTCAAACTCTGCAAATCGGATTGCTCGGTGGATTCACAACCTTCTCTGCCTATTCGCTGGAATCCTGGAAACTGATTCAAGCCGGTGAATACGCCATCGCCACCGCATATGGACTGGGCAGTCCTGTCGCGTGTTTGCTAGGAGTTTGTCTGGGCGCGTGGCTGGCTCGGATCGCTTAACGGAACTGATCTCCACTCTTTGTTGACGATCAAACGCGCACCTCGTTTGAAACTCAAATACGACCAACCCCATTGGATCAAAACAAAAACCCGATTCTTGAACCCGATTAAATAATAAATGTGAATCAGCAACCAGGCAGCCCAAGCCAAAAATCCCGAGAGCTGCAGCGCACCCATTTGCAAAACAGCCTTCTTGCGACCGATTGTCGCCATTTGACCTTTGTCTAGATAGACAAATTCTTTGCGCTCCGCTTGATCCAGATCCGCCAAAATATTTCGGGCGGCATGACGACCTTGCTGCATCGCCACGGGCGCCAGCCCCGGCAGCGACTTACCAGAAGCATCAACCGTAAAACAAGCCTGATCACCCAAAACAAAAACCTCTCGGTGCTGAGCCAAACTCAGATCCTTTTGAATCATCACACGCCCAGATCGATCGAGCGACTCACCCAGAGTTTTGTTCAAACTCGAAGGCTGCACTCCCGCTGCCCAAAGCACCGTCGCTGCGCGAATTCGCTCCTTGCCATCGATCAACACACCCTCGTCGTCCACTTGCGTGACCCGGTAACCTGTCCAAGCCTGAACTCCCAAATGCTCGAGATCCCGCGTGGCTTTCTGCGAGAGTTTCTCGGAGAAGCTGGGCAAAATTCTGCTCCCCGCTTCCAACAAAATCACTCGAGTCCGCGCTGGATCAATATGACGAAAATCTTCACTCAAAGTGTAACGACTGATCTCTCCAATCGCACCCGCCAGCTCCACACCCGTAGGCCCTCCGCCCACAATCACAAAGGTGAGCAATCTTTTCTTCTCTTCCGGATCTTTCTCGTGCTCGGCTTTCTCAAAAGCCAGCAGAACTCTCCGGCGAATCTCCGTCGCTTGCTCCAAGGTCTTGAGCCCCGGCGCAAATGTCTCCCACTCGGGGTGATTGAAATAGCTGTGCTTGGCACCACAGGCGAGGATCAAATAGTCGTAAGGGATCACACCAAAATCGCCATGAACCTTTTTCTCCGAAACAGAAATCGACTCAACGTTCCCCAGAATCACATCGGTATTAGAATACTTCGAGACCATGGATCGAATCGGAACCGCAATCTCTGCTGGACTCAACGCCGCCATTGCTACCTGATAAAGCAGCGGCTGAAAAAGATGGTAATTCCGTCGATCCAAAAAACTGATCTCAACCCTTGAATCCCGCCCCAGAATTTTCGCTGCATTGAGCCCGGCAAAACCCGCACCCACGATCACGACTCGTTTTTTGTCTGCCATGTTCTAACTATACTGCCATTCTCAGTTCACTTCAAATCCAGCTGTGTTACGTTTTAAACATGAAATCCGCAGCCACATCCTCTTGGAGACTTTTGAAACGCGATGGTTCGTTGAACCTGGATGTCCCTCGCGGCGGTGCATTTTCATTTCGAGATGTGTACTACCGAACTCTGTCGGCTAGCTGGCCACGATTTTTTTTCTACACTCTTTTGATCTATCTGATTTTGAATTTTCTTTTCTCAATCGGATATTTTTTGTGTGGTCCAGATGCACTCGAGGGAATCGCTGATACCGAGGGTTTTGCTCGTTGGAAGGATTGTTTCTTTTTCAGCGTTCAAACTCTCGCCACGATTGGGTATGGAAAAATCAGTCCTAGCGGGTCACTCCCAAATCTCTTAGTCACATTCGAAGCACTGACCGGATTATTCAGCCAAGCGATCATGACCGGTTTGATGTACTCACGATTTGCGCGACCCACGGCGCGCATTGTTTTTAGTGAAAAAGCCATCGTTCAAACTCTCGACGGTGTTCCCTGCCTGATGTTCCGAATTGCAAACGAACGTCAGAACCAAATTCTTGAAACCCGAATTCGAGTCACACTACTCATGGACGAAGTCACAGCAGAAGGGGAGCGATTCCGAAATTTCTTCGACCTGAAGCTGGAACGAGATTTTTCACCCATGTTTGCTCTCTCTTTCAGCGTGGTTCACGAAATCACTCCGGGCAGTCCTCTCTACGGAAAAACCAAGGAAGAACTCTCCAAACTTCGCGTGGAAATTTTTGCATCATTGAATGGTTTGGACGAACATTTTTTGCAAACGATTCACGCTCGGTTCTCGTACACGATCGAGGACGTGATTTGGAATTACCGATTTGTGGATATTATTTCACGGGATGAAGCTGGAAAAGTTCATATCGCCATGGACAAAATTCACGAAATCACACCGATCGCGATTCAATAAATCAGCTTTGGATTTCGCGTTTCAACTCGCGCAAGTAAATCTGCATCGTCTCGGCACGACGTGCGCCTTCTTTTCGGGCGGACTCCGTATGCAAAGTCTCGACGATCTTAAAGAGCTTTTGGTAAAAGTGATCGACCGTCCAAATCGAATCCTGGGGATCACGCGATTCACACAAAGGATCTTCCGTTCGATAAAACGGCCGTCCCAAAGTCCCCCCCTGAGAAAAACACCGTGCAACGCCGATGGCTCCCAGTGCATCCAACCGATCGGCATCCTGAACAACTTTTGCTTCAAGCGTCTTGGCCTCAATTGCAGCACTGTAGCTATGCGCTTCGATCGCATGGCTGATTCCATCCAGGTACTGTTCGGGATAGCCGAGTTGTTTGAGATATTGAACCGCTGCCTGAGAAGAAATCTGTGAGGCTTGTTTCCGTCGCGGATCTTTTTTTGAAATCACTACGAAGTCGTGAAACCACGCAGCAGGAATGACAATGCTCAAGTCAGCATTTTCCTCAACAGCTAATCTCTTGGCCGTCGCCACGACTCGTTCATAGTGATGAAAATCGTGAGCAGGATCGACCTGATCCGAATCTCTGCAGATTTCCTGAACTTTCTTGGAAAACCCTTCTTCTGTGATCGATTTTCTATCGCTCATTCATCCAATGACTCCTCGGTAAAGGAGTACGCCAGAATCCACTCGAATTGGAACTCCCTTTTCGGAATTCAATCCAAGGATTTTGGATTTGGCTGTCTTGCTCAGGATAAAAGCAGCCCCACTGGCTGGCGTAGGGGAGGTATGCCATTAAATATCCGGTTGGCAATGAACTGCATCGCTCACGAGCTCCACTAAAGATCGACAAATCCTTGGGATCTTCTGCAGTGAAAACTACCCAACGTCCATTGGGATGCTGAGCTACCTGCGCACGCTCTGGCACAAAACGCCTGGAAATGGCATCCATTTGGCTTTTCGAAACTGTGTTATAATTCGGAGGAATCGCGAATTGAATATTCTTTTTGAGATAATTGCGAATGTGCTGAACCGTCATATGCGCCCACTGAGCTTTCATCGACACGACTACTGCTGCGAAAAAAGCTGCTGCGGTTGAAGATCCGCCGTACTGATTGCCGTTTGAAAAATCTGCATTGGCTGCTTCCAACAAAATCTCGGGCTTGTCACGACCGTCAGCAGTCGGACCCAAGGACGAAATTGGGCTCAAATCACCCACGGTCAAAACCTCGGCGTGATCCGCAGGTGCCAGGATTTCTTCACCTGGAGTGCGATCTTTAAAATTCACGCTCTCGGACTTCTCTGCCACCAGCAAAATCTTCAAGCGATCCTGCGCCGTAAAATTATCGGACTGACGGCGAATTCGAATTCGATATTCACCCCGATCCAGATTTTTCAAAAGAATGCTCTCGCGAGGGAAGCTAGAGAGTTTGCTGCCAGCACCTTCGGTCGGGGCTTCTCCACGTTGAATCAACTCGGATGAACCCACCACATTCCCCTCAGAATCAACAATCTGCAGATCCAGGTCCTTGTTGGTGGAGTAGTTCTCGTTGTCACCAAAATCACTCCAACTCAAGGTCACAGTGACTGTGTTTTCGTCTTTGGTGTTCACAAAGCGTAAATCCTTGCGGCTCTCGGCTGATAAAACCTTTTGGCTGAAAACCTTATTGCGATGGTTTCCTGCAGCGTTCACCCAGATCACACCTGCTTGAGTGGCGCGAGTGACTTCGTTGTCGATCAAACCTTTACCATCAAAGTTGCTTCCGAACGGCCAGACCTGACTGTAGAGAACGATTTGAATTTTGTTTTGAATGACGAAATCAATCGCTGCTTTCAAATTCGTAAACCCGTTGGAATTGATGAGATAGAATTTGGGTCCGAGTTCTTGTTTGCCTGAGAGCTCCCAAACAATTTGGGCCATTCCGAGTCCATGCACAGTTTGCATGAAATCATTTTTTGGACCTGCGATCAGCTCGGAATTTCGTGGGAGAACTTTTCCGTCTGCTTTGAAGCCGGTAAATCCATTGTCGAGAACTGCGATTTTGACCTGAGAAAGGTCGTTATAGAGTGGGTAGATGTCCAATCCGAGTTGTCGTCGGGTTTCAGAAACATTCAAAAGCTCTGCCTGAGCGGAAACTCCAAGCAAACTAGAGACAACAAAGAATAAAACTATGAAATTTTTTTTCAGAACGATGATCATAAGCTTTCCTGTGGAAAAAAATGAGGACAACCTCGTCCTGAGAGCTGTCCCCAAGCCTGCTTCAAATATTAGTACCGGCAGTAGTAATAATAGTAAGAATAATATCCGTTGTTCGCCCAAGCGTAGGTAGGAATGCAACGGTAGCTATATCCGTAGTTATAGCTGTAATTGTAATAATAGTAGCTGTACCAGTTGTATCGTGGCCAGTAGTTCCAGCACCAAGCTTCGTTCGAAGTAATTGCGTCGATTTCGCTTTCGTTCTGAGCGGTCGAATTTTTTACGTTCGCAACCAAGTTTTGCTCAACTGCGAATTTGCTAACTGCGTTTTCTGCAGAAGCAGCGTCTTTCACAGAAGCAACGCTTCCGTCTGCTTGATAAACCGTGCGAGTTCCATCCTGAGCTTCGCGAACGACCAATCCCATTTCAGGAGCTGGATTCACTTGGTCCAATTCACCTGCTTGAGCGATCATGGAAAAAGCCAAAACTGCGCTTCCAAACAAAATATTTTTCAAAATCATATTCATCTTTCCCTTCTTTAAGGCTCTATAGCGAATAACTTGACGCAACGCAACTAAGTGTTGGAATCTTTGAGTTCTTTTCTTTTAATGTAGAGCAGTTTTTCGACCTCAGCGATCACCTGATCCTCTCGATCTTTCACTTGAACAGTAAAAGTCTTCTCTATCTTGCCACCTGGATTAAGATCTTGTTTTATTTGATGAATTACTTCTTCCGAGATGCTGAAATCAGCATGAACACGCCCTCGTCCTGGCCTTTTAAACCGTATAGTGGCCGCCTTGTCCCAAACAATGTACTCCGAACCCAGGTTTTCGATCAAAATCAGCATGAAAAACGGGTCGCACATCGAATAAAGCGATCCACCGTAGTGGGTTCCCACATAGTTTTTGTTGAGTCGGGTCAGGGGCATCTCCACTCGAACATGCCGATAGTCGTTCGATAAATGTGTCATGCGAATGCCCGCACCCAAAAAAGGCGGCCAAAAATTCAGCAACCGGATGAAAAGATTTTTCCGTTTCTTGCCCATGCACGCCCCTTATATGAAAAAACCTTGGATGTGACCACGCGAATCCGTTACAACAGTGAGGCAACGCGTAGGCCCATAGCTCAGCTGGTTAGAGCAGTCCGCTCATAACGGATTGGTCGGGGGTTCGAGTCCCTCTGGGCCTACCATTGCTATTTAAGAGGGGGAGAGATGAAAAATCTGCTTTGGATTTTCACGATTGCGTTGCTCACCGCATGGGGGGTCCCGTCCTTTGCTGCTGATGCTCCCACAGAAAAAGACATGCTCACCGAACCCCGCGATGATGTTTACCAACGTAACACCGCTTCGTTGGAAATCATGGGTAGAGGCGGGTACTACAGCCTGAACTTCGACCGCATCATTGTCCCGAGCGTCGCTATTGGCGTTGGATTTTCTTACACACCGATTGCTGACGATTCATCCAATACCAAAATGCCTTTTTATATCGTTCCAATTTACTCAAATGCTTACCTTCTGGGGGCAAACGGAACGCACCGGGGATTTGTCACGCTTGGCGTCAGCCTCGTTCGCAACACAAGACCGGACCGGAACAATCTCAGCAATAGTTTTTTCAATCCTCATGCCTCGTTTTCCACTCCAATCATCGCGGGTTTCGGTTACGAATATAGGGGATGGGATTGCCTGCTTTTTCGGGTCACTCCTTATTTGATCGAATACAACTCGCATCTTGCTGTCTCTCTTGGTGCTTCCCTGGGGTTGGCGTTCTAGGTTAATCTATAAGCATCATGTCAAAACGATTCGGTTGGGCTCGGGATCTTTGGAAGCTTGCGAAACCTTATTGGACTTCTGAAGAAAAATGGAAGGCCTGGGGATTGCTGGCCATCATACTGACTTTCACATTCACCTCCGTCTTTATCATGGTGAAGCTCAATATGTGGAACCAGGATTTTTTCAATGCCCTTCAGAATATGGACAAGGATGCGTTTCCAAAACTGATGATGAAGTTTGCCGTAATCGCCGTCTCATATATTTTAATTGTTGTTTATAAAAACTACTTGATGCAGCTTTTGGAATTAAACTGGCGTCGTTGGATGACTCGTCAAATGCTTGATCAGTGGCTGGCTCGTCGGACTTATTATTTCTGGCAGCTGACCCAGCAAGCTTCGACAGATAACCCTGACCAACGAATCGCTGTGGACGTGGCCGAATTTACAGATACTACTTTGTCTTTGTTTATTGCGATTGTTCGTCAAGTCTCTACTCTATTTTCTTTTGTCACCATTCTTTGGATGCTCTCTGGTCCGATGACGCTTCCAATTCTAGGTTGGTCGATACCCGGCTACATGGTTTGGGTTTGCCTGCTTTACTCAGGCGGCGGAACCCTGGTAACCCATTGGGTTGGACGAAAACTCATTCCACTGAATTTTAATTCTCAGCGCTTTGGAGCTAATTTTCGATTTGCACTCGTACGACTCCGGGAAAACGGAGAAAGCATCGCTCTGAGTGATGGTGGGCGATTTGAGCTAAATTATCTCTTAGGAAAATTCACCGATATTTACAATAACTTCAGGTCCATTATGGACAAACAAAAACAGCTGACTTTTTTCACTGTTTTTTATGATCAACTCGCCAATGTTTTTCCATTGTTCATCGCTGCACCTCGATATTTTTCAGGCGCTATTAAATTAGGCGGGCTGACTCAAATCAGCAATGCATTTGGCCATGTTCAAAACTCCCTCTCCTTTATCATTAACGCTTATTCGACGATTGCTCACTGGCGATCCGTGGTTCAACGGCTAGCAGGATTTCAAGAAAGCATGGAGGCTGCCGCTCTTCAGGAAAAAATCCCTCGCGAGAAAATTCTCACCGAATCCACGAAAAGTTCATTACAAGTTCACGATCTCAACCTCGAGCTTCCCAACGGAATCAAACTGGCTTCAGGAATTAATTTGGAAGTTCCTCAAGGAAAATCCCTCTTGGTTTCAGGTCCATCCGGCTGTGGGAAAAGCACATTTTTCCGTACCATTTCTGGAATCTGGCCATTTGCTAACGGCCGAATCGAGTTGCCCGCAGGAATGCGTGGAATGGTTCTGCCACAAAAACCCTATTTGCCAGTCGATACACTCAAGAGCGGGCTAACTTATCCGGAAGCTCCCAAAAACATCACCGACTCTCAGATCCAGGAATTGATGACGTTGTGCCGTTTGGGGCATTTGATTCCGAGATTGCATGACATCGAGAACTGGTCACAGATTCTATCGCCCGGAGAACAGCAACGAGTGGGGTTCGCGCGAATCTTGATTCACCAGCCCGACTGGCTGTTTCTGGACGAAGCCACTTCTGCTTTGGATGAGCCGACACAGGCTCATCTTTATCAGACACTACGAACGCGTTTACCCAAATTGACCTTGATCAGCATCGCACATCGAGCGAGTTTAAAGGACTTTCATGATATGCACTTCGAAATGGCGAGCGGCTGAGAAAATGAATTCAAGGCTCTGCTCAGAAGAATGGGCTTGAAAATTTTTGTAGTACTCGCCCGTAGTATTCCAAAAAAGTACTACAGAAAAAAATTACAATTGTATGCAAACAGGGTGGTTCAACCTACAATCGTATAATTTTGGACCGTGTAACCCCAAGAAATGAAATTTATAACCATTTAATTTTATCCGGTTTTCTTTTGAAACCCACCCATTTGTTTTTCGTAAAAATAATGGCGGAGAGCTCGAGCGCTGGAAGCGCGCAGAGCACGTTCCCGCAAAAGCGGGACTCGACGCCACGATGGCGGAGAGAGTGGGATTTGCCCTCCGACTCCTTCGCTTCCCGCTCAGTCGTCTCCGGGCCGGACAATTTTCTAAGTCGCACTTCCTGTGCGACTTGCCACGCCGAACTCCTCCGGAGTTCAACGCGGCCGAAAATTCTCGTTCAAATCCCACTCTTAACTTCGACATAGAAGTTGCTAAGACAAAGTCTCATTTTTCGAGAAGTATTTGATAATGGCGGAGAGAGTGGGATTTGAACCCACGAAGGGGTTACCCCCTTGCCGGTTTTCAAAACCGGTGCTTTCAACCACTCAGCCATCTCTCCGCTTATTTACTGCCCGTCTGACCGGGTTTCATCCAAAGCGTGCCACCTTCGGATACAAATCCGGGTGCACCTTCTAGATATCGATTCAATACTTTGGGAATTCTGACACTTCCATCTTTTTCTTGGTTGTTCTCAAGAATAGCAACAAATGTCCTGCCCACAGCGAGTCCAGAACCATTCAAAGTATGTGCAAATTTTGGTTTTCCACCGGCTTCGCTGCGATAGCGGATTTGTGCCCGCCGAGCCTGGAAATCCTCGCAATTGGAACAGGATGAGATTTCTCGGTAGGTGCTTTGCGAGGGGACCCAGACTTCTAGATCGTAGGTTTTGGCAGCGCCAAACCCCATATCACCTCCGCAAAGCAGCATGGTGCGATAGGGGAGTTCGAGCAGCTGCAACACCTTCTCAGCATTGCTGACCATTTTTTCCAGCTCATTGTAGGAAGTTTCTTGATCAGTAAATTTAACCAGTTCGACTTTCTGAAATTGGTGCAGTCGAATCAATCCTCGCGTGTCTTTTCCGTAAGAACCCGCCTCGCTTCTGAAGCAAGGGGAGTACGCCGTAAAATTATACGGCAGCTTTCCGGGTTCGATGATGGAATCACGATAGATATTGGTGACAGGAACTTCTGAAGTCGGGATCAGATAAAGTGTTCGATCAGCGACTGATGTTTTAAATAAGTCTTGTTCAAACTTGGGGAGCTGACCCGTCCCGGTCATGGCTTCGGTCGTGACCAAAAACGGCGGAATCACTTCGGTATAACCATGCTGGCGCGTGTGCAGATCCAGCATGAACTGAATCAATGCGCGCTCAAGCGTTGCTCCAGGTCCACGGTACAAAGAAAACCGTGCGCCCGAAATTTTGGTTGCTGCATCGAAATCGAGAACTCCCAAAGCCTCACCCAAGGCCACATGGTCCAAGACCTTGAAGTCGAATGTCCGAGGCGTTCCCCAACGTCTCGCTTCAACGTTACCTTCTGCATCGGTACCCGCAGGAACCGTCTCGTGCGGAATATTCGGGATGCCCAGCAATGCTTGGGTGAGTTTCTCTTGAAGCACTTTCAGCTCTTCGTCCTGAGCTTTGATCTGATCACCTATCGTTTTGGTTTCGTTTTTTGCTGCTTCAATTTCTTTTTTGATTTCTTCGGCTCGACCAGGATTAGACCTCATCTCCTGAACTTTTTTTCCGATGATATCTGATTTTGAATTACGAACACTCTTCAGATTTTCGACTTTGTGAATCAGTTCTTTGCGACTTTTCGCAAGGGCAAAAAGACCTTCAAGCGCAGCAAAATCCACACGCTTTTTGGAAATCGCTTTTTTTAAAATCTCCGGATCTTGATCAAAAAATGCTGGGTCAAGCATACTCTACCCCTACCATAACACGCCCCATTAGAGGAACTTTTCATATTCCGCCTTGTCGGGGGCATCAGGCTCCATTTCTAGGTATTTTTTGAAGGCCCAGGCTGCGTTTCTGGAGTCGCCTGTATCCCGATAGACCATGCCTAGACGCTTGTAGATCAGGGAATTGCCCTTATCGATGGCCAACGCGGCTGAGAGCAGGGCGGTGGCTGCAGCATAGTTTTTCAGTGCATAGTTTGCATATCCAGCCAAATGTTTGGGTTCAGCCGCTCTGGGTGCCAGTTGAATTGCCTTGTTAAATAAATCGAGCGCATCCTTGGGACTGCCTACTTCGATCAATTCTTTTCCCAGAGCCAGGATGGTGGGAATATTGGTAGGATTGCCTTTTAACTCTTTTTGAAATTCTTCCACGGCTGCCTTGTGGTTTCCCATGACTCCATAAAGCGCCCCGCGATAGTATTGCAGATTAGGGTACTTGGGATAAATCCCAAATATTCGATTCAGCTCATCGCTCGCTTTTTCGTATTCAGCTTTACGAATGAAAATTTTGTACCTCTCCAAATATCCAGAAGGATCTGAAGCATTCATGTCTGAGTAGGTCTGATAGGACTGCAAAGCTTTTTCAAGAATTTCCTGGGTGTTGCTTTTGTTAAGAAAAATTTGGGCTTGAAGTTTGTAGCTGTACGCAAAATTTGGGCTTGTTGCTAGTGCTTGATGAACATATTTTTCCGCTTGATCCCACTCGCCCTTTTGGATGTTGAGTTCCGCTATTCCGCAC
This sequence comes from uncultured Bacteriovoracaceae bacterium, assembly GCA_964364175.1. Lineage (GTDB taxonomy): Bacteria > Bdellovibrionota > UBA1018 > UBA1018 > UBA1018 > CAYILR01. Next base: position 45,652 of record CAYILR010000001.1, on the reverse strand, counting down.
AAAATCTCAGCTTGAGCATGCCCACCTTTTTGCAGTTCATCCTGTAGCATGCTGATGGCGCGTTCGATGGATTCTGCGCCTGCGATCGCTTTTGCTGTCCCCAGCAACGCTTCCATGTTCAGCGGGTCAAATCTTAAAGCCAATGCATAGAAAAAAATCGCATCCTTATAGTTTTTCGTCACCATCAAGCTTTTTGCATAACTCGCGTAGACTGTGGGGTCGATGTACTCTCGTGCCATTGCCTTGCGGTACAAGGCCTGTGCTTCTTTATGTTGGCTTTGGCGCGCATACATATCGCCAGCGGCCTTATCTAACGCACTCTGTTGAACTGGCAGGTTCCTGAAGCGCTCCATGGCGGCTTTGGCTTCTTCCCATTCGTAGCTTTGAATCAGGACATCGATGTATTTAGTCCAGATTTCAATGTTTTTTTGTTCTTTCTCCGCTGCTTTTTTGTAATTCATCCGGGCATTGATCAGATCCCGCAGATAGAAAAACGCATCCCCGATTCGAACCAATGGGAGGCTGGAATCTGGATTTGCCTCGCGAGCCATGATGAAACTCATCAAGGCTTCCTGGTGATCCCCCTCTCGAAATAATTTTTCTCCTTCACTGAGATAAAAATACATCCTCGCGTCACGTCTCAATTTGTTTGCAGACTCCCCGGCCTTGGCTCTCATCAAATAGAGCTGCAAACGAAAATCGTGATTGTTGGGATCCAATTTGACCGCTTTTTCTATATCACCCAAGGCAATTTCTGATTTGCCTATCAACCCCATCAATTTTGCATGCAATGAATATCCCTGTGCAAGCTCTGGGGGCGCCAGCAACTCCGGATGCGCAACAATAAATTCCAAATGCGCCTCAGCTTTTTTGAGCACTCCTTTTTGATCCGCGATTTGTGCTAATTTGAGGCGTGATTTCGAATGCATGCCGTTGAATTGAATCGCTTTGCCCAGCGCACCCATGGCGTTATCCAGATCCCCTAGCTTTTCTGCGATCAATCCTTTTAAGTAGAGGATTTTAGCACTGAAAATCTTTGCTTCTGGAATCTGACTCATGTAATTCGCCGCGCTTTGGTAGTCTCCTCTGCTGAAAAACGCAAGCGCGAGGTAATAGAACATTTCCACGCCAAACTGCTGGTGTATTTTCGTGTACTCCACGATCCGGTTTTGTGCGGCCTCAGCGCGATTGACTGTAATGTAAAATTCAACGTCTGCAATCACCGTCTCGGGCAGATCGATATCTTTAGCTCGAGACATTTCGATGAGCTTGGTGATCACAGTGAAATAGTTTTCGTCTTTGTTAGATGAATCGATCAAATTCAAATAGCAAGACGCCAACATCGCTAGTGCTTTCACGTTTGTGTTGTCATGCGTGGCTGACTGCAAAAGTTTGCTAGCCGCGTTCCGATATCCCATGGCCGTGTCCTGTACGTAATATTTCATTCCCTCCATGAATAAAATTTTGCTCTGCTCAGGGTTGGGGTTGACTCCGACAAACTCCGGCAGTTTTGGGCGGATGGGAATGAAACCGCGCTTCATGTCCTTTTGGTTCACCGGAGGCGCAAAAAGCTCTTCCATAATCAGTAAAAGCACACCAAAAACCACGCCCGTCTGAATCCACTTCCGCATTTCCTGCTTAGGATCTTTGGGTTTTTTGATAACCTTGGTGGAATCCGGAGGCAGTTCCAGCCAAATCGTTTTTTCCTCGCTCACTTTTCTCGATGGCGCTGGCACCATGGGGTCAAAACCTGAGGAGGGGACAGGCATTTCGGTGATGAGAGTCCCTATTTTTGTTTTTTCCTCTTCTACTGGAGCTGTCTCCTGAAGTTGCACCGGAACATTTACATCCATTCCATCTATATTAATAACAACTGTCTTGCCCCCATCTTCTCCATCCAGAAAACCCGAAGGTGTTTCGGGCAACTCGGGCAAGGTGCCAGAAATGGATTTTGTGGGTTTTGCACCTGGTAGAATTTGAGTTGAGCCCTGAGGCACAGCCCCTGTATCTGCAGATTTAGCAGCACTGCTGCCTACCTTGAGTTTTCCCTCTAGATGAGCCAGCAAGAGCGTTGCTAGAGCCGGAATGGATTGAATGGGTTTCCACTCACCTGTAGGGTGCTCTCGTGCCTCCTCCTGCCCTGTGATTTGTTGATTGAGGATGAGGACTTTGACCCGCTCCAAGTCAAGCGGACCCAGAATGCGGCCGGAACTGAGTTTGATTTTAAAATTCGGGCCCATCTCTCCCCTTGGGCCCTAGTATTTTTTAGAGCCCTGCTACGACCCTCTTAGCTACATCTACCCAGCGAGATGGCATGATTCCGATCTGCAATGTCAAAATCGCCATTGCAGCTACGGTCAACATCGCACCCGCTGGCACGCGAGCCATCGGCGTCGAATCTGCCGCTGGACGCATGTACATGTAAACTAAGACTCTTAAGTAATAATACACGGAAATCGCGCTGCAGAGCACTCCGATTACAACAAGCGGAACTTCACCCGCTTCCACTGCTGAATAAAATAACAAATATTTGGCGGCAAATCCCGCTGTGGGCGGCATTCCCGCCATGGAAAATAAAAATACAGCCATTGCAAACGCCAACCAAGGATGACGAGTCGCTGCTCCTGACAATTGACCCAAATTCAATTGAGCATCCCATTTTCCAGAGAGGATCGTCAAAACGCCGAATGCACCCAAACTCATCGCACTATAACCGACCAGATACATAGCCACGGGTCCATACCCGTATTGACTAGAAGGTGCGGCAATAATGCCCATCAAAAGATAGCCTGTATGCGCGATGGATGAATAAGCCAGCATTCTCTTGAGATTTGTTTGCGTGAGGGCAATCAAATTACCCACGACCATAGTGAGCACCGCGGAAATCCAAAGGAGCTGGTGAACGCTATGCTGCAATGCTGGTGTCAGACTTTTGCCATACCCGAGCGACACAAAAACCCGGATGAACGTAGCAAAAGCTGCTGCCTTCAAGCCGGTCGTCATGAAGCCAGTGATGGGAGATGGTGCCCCCTCATAAACGTCAGGCATCCACATATGAAATGGAACTGATGCCACTTTAAAAAGAAAACCTGCAACCACCAGCCACGCTCCCAAAACGAAAAGCGGCGATGATGCATTGGGTGAATTTTTGAGTGTTTGAAAAATTGGTGCAAGTTGTGTCGAACCGGTAACTCCATAAAGCAAAGCACTCCCGTAGAGCAAGATCGCGGACGCCGCAGAACCTAAAATAAAATACTTCATGGCCGCTTCATTGCTTTTGCGATCAGCCCGACGGAATCCCACCAGAACGTAAACGCACAAGGACATCAACTCTAGCGCTATAAAAATTCCGATCAAGTCTGTCGCTGCCGTCATCAGCATCATCCCTAAGCATGAAAACAACACCAGAACGTAGAACTCAGAATACTGAAGGTTCTCCTGGTCGAGATATTTAAACGACATCCAGATTGTCACCAGGGCAGAAATCAAAAATAAAATATTGAAGAACGATGAATATGCGTCGGAAATCATCATTTGGTTAAAAAGCGTCATGGGCGCTTCATTCATTTGGTGAACTGAGCTGACAATCGCTCCAATGCACGCAAGCGTAGACACACCTAAAACAGCCCACTTTGGATTAAAAGACCTCACGACACACAAAATCAGGCTCAGCATCGCCCCGATCAATAACCAAAGATAAGGATAAAGGGCCCTGAGTTGCTCGGCAGAGAACATCAGCAAATCTGGTCGAATGGTAATTAAAGACGACATTACTGCGTTCCTTTCATTGCCACTTGAGTGGGATGTTGCACATTCACCCTTTCAACTAGGCGATTTAAAGATGGCTCCATCACTCTAAAAAATGGATTTGGCAAAATCCCCATCACAAAAACTGCAATCAAAAGTGGGGCTAAGACCACTACTTCCCTGAAATTCAGATCTTTGAGCTCTTGGTTATCCTTTTGTGTAATCGGTCCAAACATAACTCGCTGAAACATCCACAACATATAGACTGCGCCAAAAATCACACCCAGTGCAGCAATGATTGCGAATACAGGAGCAGCCATCCATGTCCCCAGCAAAATCAGGAACTCTCCCACAAACCCATTGGTTCCAGGAAGTGCGATGGACGACAATGTGATGATCAGAAAAGCAACCGCAAAGAGCGGCATCACTTTTGCGATTCCACCAAAATCTTTGATCTCACGCGTGTGACGTCGCTCGTAAACCATTCCTACAATCAAGAACAGCGCCCCTGTGGAGATTCCATGATTCAACATCTGATAGACAGAACCCATGACTCCAGTTGCAGTGAGAGAAAACAATCCCAGAACCACATACCCCATGTGGCTCACAGACGAATAGGCCACTAGTTTTTTGATGTCAGGTTGAATCATCGCCACGAGTGCTCCGTAGACAATCGCAATTGAGGCTAGGGTCATGAACATCGTTTTGTAATAAAGCACTGACTCCGGAAAAAGAGGGAAGGCAAATCGAATGAATCCGTATCCACCCATTTTCAAAAGCACTCCTGCCAATATCACGCTGCCTGCTGTGGGAGCTTGAACGTGTGCATCTGGCAACCATGTATGCAGAGGGAACAGGGGAACTTTGATTGCAAACGCCAAACAAAAAGCAAGAAACAAGAGGCTTTGTGGAGACAAAACCCCATCAAACGGAATTTTGACTTGGTATAAATTCGTCAGCAGCGTCGTATAAGTTCCGTACTGGAGTTGATATTGCCAAGCGAGATAAAAAATCGCGACCAGCATCAGCAGAGAACCCACCAAGGTGAAAAGCACAAATTTCATGGAGGCGTAGATTCTGTCTTTCCCCCCCCAGATTCCGATCAAGAAATACATGGGCACCAGCATGACTTCCCAAAACACATAAAACAAGAAAACATCGAGTGCGACAAATGCACCTATCATTCCAGTTTCTAGCGCGAGAAGCAAAAAGTAGAACTCCTTCACACGATCCTCAACTGCAGAGTAGGATCCCAGAACTACGATCGGCATCAAAAAAGTAGTCAACAAAATCAGCCAAAGACTGATGCCATCGATCCCCAGCGCATATTGTATTCCCAATGCAGGCAACCATTCATGAGATTCCGCGAGTTGAAACTCTGCGCCACTCGGCTCGTATGCAAAGAGCAGTTTAAGTGATATGGCAAAAACAGCTATTGCGCTGAAAAGCACCCAGGCTTTGTAAATATTTTTTCCGCCCTCACTCTTGGTTGGCAACAAAAGGCCTATGCCACCCAAAATTAACGGCAAAAAAGTAACTGCTGTCAAACTATGAAGACTAAGCCATTCCATAAATGAGATACCCCATCATGACCACCACACCCAAGAGCAACACCAATGCATAAACTTGAATCGACCCGGTTTGCACCACTCGAATCGATTGTCCTGTCCACTGCGATACTCTCCCAAATCCAACAATGAAACGATCAATCACCCCAACATCAAAAAACTTCCAAAGCATTTGTGAAATACTGACGATCGGCCTAACCAGCGTAGATTCATACATTTCATCAACAAACCATTTGTTTTCCAAAAGCCGGTGGAGGACGAGGCCTTTTTTTCGCATCTCGTCTGCACGCCCTAAATTCGAATACACACGGAGCGCAAAAGTGATTCCAATCACTGCACCCGCAACACTCATTCCCATCAGAACCCACTCCAGATTATGATCCACACCCGCTGCAAGCTGGTGTGCGGGAATCACGGGCTCCAACCAATGCTCAATCCAGCTCGAATGAGGGACTCCCATGAATCCCCCGAAAACACTGAGCAAAGCTAGAATCTGCAATGGAACAATCATCACCCACGGACTCTCGTGGACATGTACATGATGATGATCAAATCGTTCTTTTCCTAAAAAAACCAAAGAGAACATTCGAGTCATATAGAAAGCTGTCATCACTGCAGTCACTGATCCTGCCAACCAGAGAATTGTCGATCCATGCTGTGACGAAAATGCCATCCAAAGAATTTCATCCTTTGAGAAAAAACCAGAAAAAGGCGGGATTCCACAAATCGCAAGCCAACCTGCGGCACAAACTAAAAATGTTTTGGGCATTCCGTGGCGTAGCCCGCCCATTTTCATAATGTCTTGCTCCTCATGCATTCCGTGAATCACGCTTCCTGCACCCAAGAACAAAAGCGCCTTGAAAAAAGCATGGGTGATCACATGAAAAACACCTGAAACATAAGCCCCCACACCGCAGGCCAAGAACATGTAACCCAGCTGAGACACTGTGGAATAAGCGAGGATCTTTTTGATGTCTTTTTGCGCAATCGCTATTGTCGCTGCAAGAAATGCCGTTGCTGCACCCGTTGCTGCAATCACTCCCATTGCTGTAGAGGAAAGGCTGAACAAAAAATTCAATCGGGACAGCATGTAAATCCCGGACGTCACCATGGTTGCTGCGTGAATCAAAGCAGAAACTGGCGTAGGACCCGCCATAGCATCAGGCAGCCAGACATAGAGGGGAATCTGTGCTGACTTTCCGGTACAGCCTAAAAACAACAACAAACACATCGCTGTTAATGTGGCGGGAGCAATCGTGCTGCCCAGAGCACCTATTTGGGTTTTGAGCTCCACAAAATCGAGAGATCCAAACGTGGAGAAAATTAAAAACATCCCAATTAAGAACCCAAAATCACCGATACGATTGACAACAAATGCTTTTTTTCCAGCTTTGGCTTTTTCCTCGTCGCTGTACCAATATCCAATCAATAGATAACTACAGAGACCAACGCCCTCCCACCCCATAAAAAGAATGGGCAGAGATGCACCCAAAACAAGCATCAACATCGAAAAACAAAACAGGTTCAGGTAACAGAAAAATTTTCCCGGCGTCTCATCATGGCTCATGTAGCCTATGGAATAAACATGGATCAACGTCCCAATCCCAGTGATAACCATACAAAACAAAATCGAAAGAGCGTCTACACGGAGAGCCATATCGATTTTAAAATTTCCGACTTGCATCCAATTGAACAAAACCTGTTCGATCACTCTCTGCTCATGCGATTGAGCCAACAGATCCTGAAACAGCACCACAGAAACAACAAACGACATTAAAATAGCGAGTGTGGCGATTAAACCAGGAACAGTGGCTCCCGCTTTTTTTGCTCCGGGCGCTGATTGAAAAAGCGCATACCAAAGCCCATTTAACAAAAAACCTACCAGTGGGAAAAGTGGGATGAGTGCTAACATGGTTTCATTCCTTCATGAATTCTATTTGATCGGTATCCACCGAACGCAAAGTCCTAAACATCGCAATCACCAGGCCTAAACCTACTGCAGACTCAGCTGCAGCAACCGTCATAATGAAAAAAACAGACATTTGCCCAGCCATGTTTTGCAGCCGATTCGCAAAAACAATGAATGTCAGATTCACTGCATTGAGCATCAGCTCAATGCACATCAAAACAATCAAGATATTCCGCCGAACCAACAGGCCATAGAGACCTATAAAAAAAATAATCGCCGCTAAGGACAGTGTTAAATTGGGATCCAAAGAAGTCATCGTGCGAAACCTCCCATTTTACGTTTTGAGATTGCCACAGCTCCAACGATAGCTGCCAGCAACAGAATAGACGTCAACTCAAAAGGTAGAATGTATTCTGAAAACATCAGCTCTGACAAAACACGAGTGTTCCCGCCTGCCTTCTCAATTTCAGTAATTGTGAAATTTCCAACAGGGACAATGGCGGTCTGGGATTGATAAATTGCCCAAACCACACCCGCCAAACCCACCAGGCAAATCCCTGCGCCCACCGCCTTCATAGAAGCGCTTGATCGAATCATGTCCAATGAAGGTGTGTCTGCATTCAAAAGCATGATCACAAAAACAAAGAGGACCATAATGGCGCCCGCATAAACAAGAATTTGCAGGGCCGCCAGAAGGTGGGCTCCATAGAGCGCATAGATCGCTGCAAAATTAAAAAAAACCACCACTAAACTAAAGGCGCTAGCAACTGGATTTTTTTTCAATACTACGAGCAATGAACAAGCGATCGCAAAAACTGCAAAGATAAAAAAGAAAATTTGCTCCATACCCATCTATTTATCTCCCCGCTGCTCCAGCAAAAATCCTTTCTCATAGACTTCGCGCTTAGCCAGACTCATTTCATAAATAGTGCTCAGTTTAATCGCGTCCTTCGGACACGCCTCCTCGCACATTCCGCAAAAACAGCATCTCAGCACATCGATTTCAAATTTGATTGGATATTTTTCCTTGTCTGGCCTTTCACCCGCCTCGATATGTATACACTCGGCTGGACAAACGGTGGGGCAGAGCATGCATGCTGTGCAGTTCTCCACTCCATTGGTCGCTTTGATGTAATGCTGGCCGCGATAGCGCTCAGAATAAATTCGGCGCTCCTCGGGATATTGAATCGTCACCTTGCGAGAGAAAAGCATGTTTTTCATGGTGATCACCAATCCCTTGAGGATTTCCATGAAATAAAATCTCTGCAGTAGTCCCGGCTTTGCTTTCACTAACATATCAAATTACCCCAAAGTACATGAGAGCCCCTGTTGCCAGCACATTGACTAGCGACAACGGCAGCAAGACTTTCCAACCTAAATCCATGAGCTGGTCATACCGAAAACGAGGCAATGTCCAGCGAATCCAAACAAAGAACCACATGAAAAACCCGACCTTCATGAAAAACGAAAGAGCTTCGCATCCCACGCGGGCCCACTCATAAACAGCCCCGCTAAGCCCAGCAATTCCCAACAAAGGCATCATTCCCGGAAGCGGCTGCCAACCTCCCAAAAACAAGGAGGCGATCAGAGCGGAGCCAACGAACATGTTGTTGTATTCCGCCATCATGAGCATCGCAAACTTCATTGCACCATACTCCAAGTGATAGCCCGCAACGATTTCGGACTCTCCTTCGGGCAAATCGAACGGAAGACGATTGGTTTCCGCAAAAATTGAAATCAAGAAAATCAAGAAACCCAGCGGCTGTACAAAAATACCCCACTTAGGAATAGACAGCGGACCCAACTGAATGAGTGCCTGACCTTGTCCAGTCGTAATATCCAAAAGGTGCACACTGGAAAAAACCATAACGATGCCAACGACCGAAAGTCCCATCGATAGCTCATAGCTGATCATCTGTGCTGAACTTCTCAAGCTACCCAACAATGCATATTTATTGTTAGACGACCACCCAGCCATGATGATGCTGTACACGCCTAACGATGCGATGGAGAAAATATAAAGAAATCCCACATTCAAATCGGCAACTTGGAAATTCAAGATCCGGTCACTCAAAGCAATGGGGCTCGCAATCGGAATCACGGCCATCGTCATAAACGCGGGAACCAGAGCAACAAGCGGAGCTAATACAAAATAGAATGATTCAACATGGGCTGGAACAAAATCCTCCTTGAAAATGAATCTCACTCCGTCTGCCAAAGACTGAATCAAACCCAGCGGCCCTACACGGTTTGGTCCCAGGCGATTTTGCATCAGCGCAGAACCGCGTCTCTCGACCCACGCCATAATCGGCGCGATCTGCAATAGTAGGACTGCTACTACAGCTATTTTGATCCCCATGAAAATCCATTCCATCATGTCCATCAGGCAACCCCCGCTGGCTTACCGGAATTCATCCACATCATGAGAATTTCAGATAGATTTTTTGAGTTGCCGGGAGGATTGACGGCTCGCTGAAGCTTTTGCTCCATGCCCTGGAAATTAACTACCGTGCCGTCTTTTTCTGCAAAGCTTGCACCTGGCAATACCGCACTCAGCTTGGAACTGTCTTTTTTGAAAAACACACCCATTCCAAAAGCCGGAAGTCCCTTGAGATCAGGCATCACAGCGCGGCCGCCACTGACCACCAGTACTGTATCTACTCCTGAGGGTATAGAATCAAACGCTGCGATCCCCAGTTTTTCCATTCCTTTGAGATTCGATGTTTTGCTCTTAGTTTTTAGGATTTTGTCAGCAGGCCCATCTTGTTCAGAAGTTTTGATTCCTGGCGTGCCAAAATGAGCCATCTGCGCACTCGAAAGATTTTCGGGTACGAATTTTTTTAAAAGGCCGATTTCTTCTTGGGTCAAATCCGACCCCACGAGCACAAAAACTTTTTTTCCTGATGTCCCTTGCCTTACATTTCGAATTGCTGAAGCCCAATCCGTCTCCGACCAACCGCTCGGGGATTTTATCCCGGGCTGAATCACTCGATCTGCAGTTTGGATCTCGTTGAAGTGAAACCTACCTTCATCACACATCCAGTATTTATTCACTTCCATATTCGTACGAGGGATGGTGCGGTAAATCACATTCGCTTCGTGGTGAATCTCAATATTACACCCACGCGAACAGCCTTCGCAAACAGTGGGTGTCTTTTTGAGGTACCATGCTCGCTTGCGGAATCGAAAATCCTTCAGCGTCAATGAACCTGTCGGACAAATGTCTGCATAGTTCCCAGCATAGTCGGTCTCGAGTGGGCGACCATCAATTGTGGTAATTTCAGTATTGTTCCCACGTTTCACTGCCACCATTTCATGAATGCCAGCGATTTCATCTCCGAAACGAATGCAGCGCGTGCAATGAATGCAGCGGTTCATGCTCTTCTTAATCACTGGACCCATGTCCAGATCCATGTAGGTCCGTCTCTCCTCAGTGTACCTCATGTTGGCAGAGCCATGCTTGAATGAATTGTCTTGCAAATCACATTCGCCTGCCTTGTCGCAAATCGGACAGTCCAAAGGATGGTTGATCAGCAAAAACTCCATCACTGATGCCTGATTTTTTTTTGTTTTTTCCGATTGAGTTTTGACCACCATGCCGTCTGCGGCTGGGGTCGAACATGCTGTTTGAAGCTTTGGCATTTTTTCTATTTCAACAGCGCACATCCGGCACTGAGCCACAACAGTGAGCCCCTCATGATAGCAAAAAACAGGGATCTCCACCCCAACGCGTTTCGCTACCTCAATTAGTTTCTCGCCTGGGCTGAATTCCGCCTCACGGCCATCAATAGTGCATTTCGGCATGTTTCTCACCTCGGATCATAGCTTCAAAATCAGAACGAAATTTTTTCACAAAACTCATCACAGGACCCGCTGCTGCATCACCCAACGCACAGAGCGTTTTGCCGTTGATGTTATCTGCGATTTCCAAAAGCAAATCCAAATCTTCCATTTTCCCATGGCCATGGAGAATCCTCTCAATCACATCCTCCATCCATTTGCACCCCTCGCGGCAGGGTGTGCACTGGCCGCAGGACTCATGCGCATAGAACTTTGTGATTCGATGGATCAACTTCACCATATTGTATCCATCATGAATCACCATGATCGCTGCTGAACCCAACATCGTTCCGATTTTCATCATCGGCTCGATGTCTAATACCACGTCAATCTCATCTGCAGTCAGCACAGGCGCTGATGAACCCCCAGGAATTACCGCCTTCAAACGGCGGTCGTTCAAAATTCCTCCACAATGATCGTAGATCAATTGTCGAAGAGTCAGTCCACCAGACGGCAACTCATACAAACCCGGTTTTTTCACATGCCCAGAGACGCAAAAAAGCCGGGATCCTCCAGATTTTTCTAGTTTACCTTGCTTGGCGTACCATTCACCCCCGCGATTCAAAATAAACGGGACCGATGTGAGCGTCTCAACATTATTGACAATCGTCGGGCCACCAAAAGCCCCCGCATTTGCCGGAAAGGGGGGCTTCACTCGAGGCTCGCCTCGTTTTCCTTCAAGAGAATTTAGCAAAGCAGTCTCTTCGCCGCAAATATAAGCGCCTGCTCCTCGATGCACTATCAATTCAAAATCAAAGCCGCTGCCCAAAATATTTTTCCCTAAATATCCTGCCTTGCGCGCCTCATCCAGCGCTTCATTCAAAAGCTTTGCCTCGCGCGTGTACTCACCGCGAATGTAAATGTAACCCTGATGCGCTCCGATCGCGTGAGCGCCAATCACCATTCCTTCAATCAGCAGATGAGGGGTAAATCGCATCAAATCTCGATCTTTGAATGTTCCCGGCTCGGATTCATCTGCATTACACACTAGATATTTAGGCTTTGCAGACTGTTTGGGAATAAATCCCCACTTCATTCCTGTAGGAAATCCTGCGCCACCGCGGCCTCTCAGGTTTGATTTTTTCACTTCGGCAATAATATCATCTGGGGTCATCGTTAGTGCTTTTTTGAGCGCTGTATAGCCAGCCATTTCTGCCAAATAGTAATCGAGCTTTCGTGCGTTCTCTTTTCCAAAGTGTTGGATATACATGGTTTCCATAGCTACTCCAGTGCCTCCAAAAGGCGGTCCAACTTTGGAACGTCCAAATTCTCGTGATAGTCGTCGTTCAACATCATCGCTGGGGCCGTTCCGCATGCACCCAGGCATTCTTCTTCCATGATTGTAAATTTTTTATCGGGTGTAGTGTCTCCACAACGGATAGACAGTTTTTTCTCACAATGTCTCACCAGTTCTTCTGCTCCACGCAAACTGCACGCAACGTTGGTACAAAGCTTGAGATGATATCGCCCCACGGGTTTCAAATTAAACATTGTATAAAAACTAGCGACTTCTCTGACTTGTGCGGGATGCATTCCCAATACTGCGCCCACTTCCTCCATCGCCTCGGGTGATAGCCAACCCAATTCGTCTTGAGCGGCATGGAGCGCAGGAATCAAGATTGCCTGCTTGGTCGGATAAGAGGGCTCGAGCTTCTTCACTGCTTGGTAGAATTTTTCTGAGAGTATTTTTCCCATATTAGCGATCCAATTCCCCCGCAATAATATTGATGCTTCCTAGAGCGGCCACCATATCAGCGATTTTGAGCCCCTTGCTCATTTCATCGAGCGCAGAGAAATGAAACACCGAAGGGCCACGAATCCTCATTCGATGAGCCATCGGAGCTTTTTTGCTCACGATATAAAATCCCAGTTCTCCGTTTGCTGCTTCAAACTGCGTATAGGCCTCGCCCTCAGGAACATCAAATCCTGTCATAAAAAATTTGAAATGGTGAATCATGCCTTCCATAGCGTTGTGCACCACATTTTTGTCTGGAATCCTGACTCGCTTGTCCTCGGTCCAGATCGGACCTTTTTGAATTTTATCAGCACACTGAGCGATAATGTTCAGTGATTGGCGAATTTCTTCCATCCGCACGCCGTACCGATCATAGACGTCCCCGTTTTTTGCCACGGGCACATCGAACTCAACGTTCTTGTAAAACATATTGGGTTGATCACGCCTCAGATCAAAATCAATGCCTGCAGCCCGCGCACATGGTCCAGAATAGCTATAATCTAAACACTGCTCGCGATTGAAAACACCGACTCCCACTGTACGCTGACACCAGATCTTGTTGTTCGTCAGCAAGCGGTCCATTTCGTCCACTACAGCACGGGTTTTAGTCACCCAATTCTTGACTTCTTTTTCCCACCCTTCAGGCGCATCGTTCATCAGGCCACCGATGCGCGTATAAGAAGTAGTCAGCCGAGCGCCACAAAGTTTTTCCACCAACGTATAAGCTTCTTCTCGTTGATGAAATCCATACAAAAAGAACGAAAACGCACCCAAGTCCACCGCATTGATCCCCACACAAATCAAATGGTCCATCACACGTGCCAATTCACAACAAATCATGCGAATCCAAACCGCGCGCGCCGGTGGCTCAATGCCCATCAATTTTTCAACTGACATTGCATAAACCACGTTGTTGATCAATGCCGAGCAATAATTGAGCCGATCCGTATAAACAACAAACTGATGATAGGTCCTATGCTCTCCCAATTTTTCTTTTGCACGATGCGTATACCCAAACTCGCAATAGGACTTTTCAATGGTTTCCCCATTCAACCGCGCCACCATTCGTAATGCCCCGTGCATGGCAGGGTGAGTGGGGCCGATGTTCATAATGACCCGAGAGTCACCCCATAGATCATCCGGATCGTGCTCTACGTGAAGTGTAATGCGCTCCTGTGCCTCTTGAATCGACATAATCCGTTCTCCCGCTAATCCTGAAGCAGCTCTGGTTTAACATCCTGTGCCGTTGGAAATATTTGGTATCCTCTGCGCGGATAGTCTTTACGCAGGGGATGACCTTCCCACCTCTCATCCATCAAAATCCTTCGCAGATCAGGGTGGCCATCGAACTTAATCCCAAACATATCCCAGACCTCTCGCTCAGCCCAGTTGGCAGCTTTCCAAATCGAGGTGGCCGATGGCACAGACTCATTTTCAGACACACGTACTTTGAGTCGAATTCTACATTTCGTCGAATGAGAAAAAAGCTGGTAAACTACGTGAAATCTCGGTTGCTCAGGCAATTCATCGGTCGCTGTAATGTCCGCTAAAAAATGATAGTCCATTCCTTCGGGCTGTTTCATGAACTCCAAGACTTCAAGAATTGAATTTTTTTGAACGAAAACAATGGGTACATCGGTTGGACACTGAGAAGGCATCAGCACCTTTTCAATTTTAGATCCAAATTTGCCTTGCAGCGTTTCAATATGCTTTTTCCAAAGTTCACCGAATCGCTCCAGCCAATCTCCACCGTTAGTCGCCAAAGAATTGCGAATGTCAGTTTCCATTAAACTTCCACCTCTTTGATGCCCTTTTCGCGCAGTTGCGATCGGGTTTCTCCCCTCGCAATCATTTCTTGCAAACGCACCAACGCGTGCAAAACTCCTTCAGGAGCGGGTGGGCATCCGGGCACATAAACATCGACTGGAATTACGGTGTCGATTCCCTGCAGTACACTGTATACATTAAAAATTCCGCCCGATGAGGCACATGCACCAAAAGACATGACCCATTTCGGTTCGCTCATTTGGTCATAAACAGACTTCAAAACAGGAGCCATCTTGGTTGTAATAATTCCAGCAACAATCAAAAGATCCGCTTGGCGTGGGGAAAACCGAACCGCCTCTGCACCAAAGCGTGCCATATCGTAATCGGAACAAAGCGTAGCCATCATTTCAATTCCACAGCAGCTTGTCCCGTAGGGGAGGGGCCACATGGCGTTTTTCCGTCCCCAGTTTACAAAATCATCGAGCCGCGTCGTCAAGTAGGCAGGCGATCCGTCTTTACTCATATTAATCCCACTCCAGCGCTCCCTTACGAAGCACGTAATAATAACCTACTAAAAGAATTCCAACAAAAAGACCCATTTCGACCAAAATAAAAGAACCCAGGGTGAGATACTTTCTGTAAACTACTGCCCAAGGGAAAAAAAAGATCGCTTCCACATCAAAAAGTAAAAACAAAATCGCGACCAGATAAAATCTCACAGAAAATCTTTGTCGCGAATCTCCCGCAGGGGGAACTCCGCATTCAAAGGGTTGGTCTTTCATTCTGTGCTTGATGCGTGGCCCGAGAAGATGGGTCAGCACTAGAATTGCTACTCCCAAAAAAGTGCCCACCATGAATAGAATTAAAACAGGAATGTACGACATGCGCTTCAGCCCTCAACGTCCACGGTTGTATTTTATGCAGTATAGCCCTTAACCCGGATCGCGTTCTACCACAAAATATACCGCACCACCTGAATCGACAAATTCAGAATATTTTCGCAAAAAAACAAAGTCCCAGCTAACGGCAAAAACAAGAGCACCAAAAATGCCTTCTTCAAAACTATTCCCTGTGTTGAGCCGTCTGCTCCAGCCCAAACCATTTGATTTCCTTTGCCGCTCCCCATCAAAACCATGAGTAGCTCAACAACGCTGACCATATTCAAAATCATTCCAACTAAACCCACCAACGCCAGCAAATACCATTTTTGCACTAAAATAGATTCGAACATCGCAAATTTGGCAATGAACCCCGGGAAAGGGGGGATCCCAACAAAAGATGCCAAGAAAAAAACAACACAAAAACTCTCCCAAGCAGCAACTGAAAACGTTCCTTGAACATCCTCAAATCGATCCGAAGGAAGCCCCTCAAAAAAACCACCCAATGATGCAATCGTTCCCAACGCGGCCATGCCGTCAATCAACAAGTGAAACAGCATTGAACCCATTCCAATGTCGTTCAGGACCACGACTCCCATCATCAAAAAACCAGTCTGCGATACAAAAAGATATCCAATTCTTCTGAGAATGGTTTTTTGTCGTAACGCCAGCAACCCGCCATAAAGCAAAGTCACTCCTGAACAAACCGAAAGAATGACCGTCCAATCAATTTGGCCCAGCACACGCCAAGTTCCTGGCTGATCTGTGGATTGCGAAAAAAACAGCGACACGAGTCGAATAAAAACCGAAAACCCCGCCAATCTAGAAAGCGTCACCAGCAGTGACGACAAAACCGGCACTCCACCCGTCAACACGTCGGGCACCCAATGAATTGCGGGAAACGCTCCCATTTGAAACCCGATTGAAATAAAGAAAAGCAAAAAAACCACTAAGCCTGACGTCCTGGTCAATTCATGCGCAACTAATGCGGCGTGAATTTCCTGTAGATTGAATGTGTGTGCCACTGAAAAAAGAATTCCCGCCCCAAATAAAAAACACGCGGAAGAAATCACCCAAGGGGCAAAATATTTTACCGCAGCCTCCACAGATATTCTGTTTCGGCCATCAATGGCTATTAAAAAAAGCGTAGACAGGCACAAAAGCTGCAATCCAAAAAAAGTAAGCAGCAAATGCCCAGACGAAACAGTAATGGAAACACCCAACACGCTGGATAAAACAAAAACATAGGCTTCAACACGGCGATCCAATCGAATTCGATTCGAAAGTGAAATGCCAACTATAGAAAAAAGCGCAAACATATAGGCGAGGATTTTGAAATAAATAGATAATCCATCCACGGTGAGCATTCCGTCAAATGCTCGAACAGGACCAAAAAGCAAAGAAAGAAGGCTTTGCAAAAATGCGCTTCCAACACCCAAGAGTGCCGTCAGAGTCACCAAGCGCATCCGCTCTTGGTAATAGCCGACCTCCGCCAACAGTAGGCCAACGATAGTCAGCAATATCAAAAGCTCAGGTAATAAAACCAAGACACCGTTCGTTGTCATAACAGCAGATTTTCTACTATCCCTTTCCAGCTAACATTGCAGCCACAGCCGTATGCATAATTTCTATAATTGGCTTTGGATAAAAACCCATGACCAACAATGCCAACACCAATGGAATCAAATATGCTTTTTCAGCAAACGAAAGATCCACCATCCCATTGGCCCCGCCGTTCAACTCTTGCCCAAAAAACACTCTTCGATACATGGACAGCAAACTCACACTCATTAAAAAAATCATCCCCACTGCAGCTAAAAGAATCATGGGATGAACTGAATATCCACCTACCATCAAAAGAGAAGCACCGACAAAACTACCCGAAGCCGGCATATTCATCACCGTCAGCATGAATACACCCGAAAACAGCGCCATCACCGGGGCTTTTTTTGCAAACCCCGACAGGCAGGCCTTTTCGCCTTTGAAATAATCCTGCTTCACGCGGCTCAGCACCGACTCAACAAATAGCGCCAGTCCCGCCAAACCTAGGCCGACTGCAACGCTTTGAATCATTGCACCCACTAGACCCGTTGCGCTCAGCGAAGCAATCCCTATCAAACTAAATCCTGACTGCACCAAACAAAGCTGCGCCAACAGCCCTCTCAGCTGACGCTGTCCCACAGCACCCAATGCTCCCATCGTCATACTGAGGATTCCTATAGCAATCATCCAATTCGAACGAATTTCCAAATCTGGACGATATAAAACATAGGCCTGTCGTAAAAAAACATAAAATCCAACAGGAATCATGCCTCCATAAATAGCCGCAACTACTGATTGGGGAGCTCGTTCTGCAAGATCTGACAACCAACCGTGAACCGGCCAAACCGGCAATCTCAACACCATGCCTGCACAGGCTAAAAGAAAAACCAGAGAGGATAGATCATGTGTTTTTCCAAAAAGAATGAGATTTTTTCCCATGAGCTTACTTGGACTTAACTCCTGAATGGAAAACGTATGTGGATCCACTGCATAATAAACAAGCAAAAGCGCAACAAAAAGTGCTGCATTTCCCAACAATGCGTTCACAGCATATCTCACAGCAGTACGCTCCCGGCCGCGCCCGCCCCACATTCCCACCAAAAAATAAATCAGCAGAGCTGATAACGACCAAAAGAAAAACTGTAGAAACAAATCATATGAGCAAACCGTCCCAAAAAGTGCTGACTGCAAAAGCAACAAAAGGCCCTGTATGCCCCTCCGTCCTGACTCCCTTTTCCATTCGGAAGCGATCAAGATGGGAAACAGCAAACTTAATCCCAGCACTAGCAGCAAATTCAGGCCATCCACTCCGACCTCATAATAAATTGAGTAAGAGCTCAACCAAGCGATTTTCTGTGTCAGCTCCCCTGGGGATACCCAGTTTGACCTTATGACTAATGCAAAAAAAATCCCTATAAATCCAGCCAGAGAACTGGATATCAGCGCACTCAAACCCGATGCGGTATCCACTAAATCTTTTTTTTGTTTGGGCACAATTGCCTGAAAAACCGCTCCTACCACTGGAATAATAATCATTAAACTTAATAGAAAACTCAAAGCGGAGCTCCCTTCAAAAATTTGTAGAATAAAACAACCGTCGCCAAAACTGTAATGGATGCATACCAATGTATGTCACCGTTTTGGACCAACTGAAGCACCTTGCCTGGCAATACAACCGAGTTTCTGGCAAACTGCATCACATTTTTTTGCATAAAATCTGTCAGCTTTACACTTTGTCTTGATAAAAAACGTGAACTCGCCATCGCTGCTTTTGGCAAAACCACTCTCCAAAAAATAATATCAACGGCTCGTGTCAATTTTGAAAAAAACATCTCCATTGCACTTCCGTATTGATTCAAAAAATCCAATCTCCTCTTTTGCCCTTGAAACCATTGAGTCATCTGTTCAGTACGCTCAGCTCCGGCCCCCGCTATCCAATACGCTAGCAAAAAGGATAATAAAAATAAGGCCGGGTGAACTGCGAAAACCCAACCCAGTTGGTTAGCAAGAGTTGTTTCTTCAGGAATTACTGAATATCTTCCCCCGGGGGTCAACCATGAAGAAAACAGCGGTTCAACATCCAGCTCTTTTGGAACCTTTCCCAACAAGGTTCCAGTCCACGAAAACACAAACATCAGTGGGATTGAGACGATAGAAAAATAAACCGGATATTGCGATGCCTGGAGTTTTTTATCTCTCACAATGAACTGAATCAGTTTTGACAGAAACAGGGTGGACAACAAAAAAACTGCGCTTTCGGTAAATAGGTAACGGATTAAATCACCTCCACCTGAACTGATTTGAGCTGCTGTTCGCATTAAAGCACTCCACAGCAACCCCAGCGGTCCTCCCGTCGCAAGCCATGCCAACAATGCCCAAATCCATTTTGTTTTCTGAGAAAATTGCAAATAAGATAAAAACAAATAAGAAAAACTGCCAAATACCGCACTTAAAGCAAAGTACATCCCTGTTTGTGCTGAAAAAATACTGACATAAGAAGCTACTAGAAAAAACGAAACAAACCAAGTGATGATCCAACTATGGCTTCGCCATCTCAGCAAGATGGCTAAGACTACCGTCATCAACAACAAAGCACCCAACCCGTTTTCCAGTCCTGCCAAAGAGCTCCAGTAATTTGAACTCCTCCAGATTGCTGAATAAATAATCAATGTAGGAAGTGCGACGTAGGCAATTTGAATTTTTGTTCGGCCTTTTTTCTCAAAAAAACTAGGCAAACCCAATAACGCGATCAATTGTGCTATAAACCCAAGCCAAATCAACAAACCAGACATGCTCGACATTTGGTTTGTATCCTGCTGAGCTGCCAGCAACCAATGATTCCCTCGCGCACTAGACGGTATAACACCTAAAAAAAACAATAAAAATCCGCTGATCTGAATCAGCATGTTTTTTTTAATAATAGTTTGCACTTCGTGTGATTCAAATTCTGTAGCAATCAGCAAAAAATTCGACACAAAAGAAATAAAACATGCAATTAAAATCACCCAAAGCGTTGCTGAAGAAAGCACCAACGCAAGGGCTGACGAAGTCAATAAGAGTGAAACAGCTCCCCAACTAGAAAATTCCTCTTTTTTCCCTTCTTTTTCTGGCAAATACAAAACCACTATGGTCAGAAGGATGCCCAGCAGAACCATCAACACCCACGCAACATCTGTGTGAAGCCCTAATAAAAGTTTAATCTCTGGTTCTGTTGAATTAAACCAAGCGGACACCGTTGTTTGTAAAACTTCTGTGCTGTCATGAAAGGGAATCAAAGCCAGAAATGCGGCTACAAACTGCAAAGAAAGCGTGATCACAGTAGCCGTGTGAACGACTGCTGGTTTTTTTCTCACTCCTTGCAATAGCGCGAAAAAAACAGCTGTAATCATTGGCAGCACGATAGCTACAGCAGTTAGAACCAAGGGCGTTTTTGGATTAAAGACTGCTTCCACTGACCACTCTCCTCCGGGTAACCCCTTTAGTTTTGAATCTGATATTCTTTAGTACTGATATTTTTCTGTCTGTAAAATACGCGAACTGCCAACGCCATTCCCGAAAACAAAATAGGCATGCTCCCCAATACAATAATAATCGCGCACACCTGACTAGAGGATCTCTCCTCAGCGGGAAGAAAAAAAACTAGTTGTGTTGCGCTGAGAGAAAACAAATAAGCCCCGAGCAAAAAACCTATTAAACTTCTTCTCCACAAACAGCAAAACAATCCCGCAGAAGCCAAAACCGTAATGCTTACGATCATCATATCCGCTTCGTTTCTGGGCGAGTCATCTGCCCAATCCCAACTACGGCCACCAAAGAAAACACTGCCAAAACCGGAATCAGCAAAAAATGTTTCATCACCAAGGCTTTTCCGACTTCATTCATACGTGTCAGTTGATTCTCCTCTACAATCGTTTGAATTTGTAACGAAGTTGCCGCCAAACCCTCCCACAAAACACCTCCAAACCCAATACTCAACAAAACAGGGCCAAACACCCGCTTCAACTCAAACTGAGGTAGCTCGCTTCCTCCACCCAAAACTGTCAAATAAATCAAAGTTAAAAAACCAAAAAAAGATGCCTGCAACCACTGTAACACCGCTAGGACCTCTGATCCGGACACCAAAAACAAAACACCCTGAAGGATTCCAGCTACCCAAAGCAAAAGCGCGATTCTTTTTCTCTGCGTCGCAAGTGCAGCAAAAAGAGATGCGCCCTGAATCAACACCAGCAGTAATTCCCGAGTCATCACATCGCCCCCTCAAACGAATTTTCGTTTTTTCTTAGCTCCATCAGTTTCCTTCGTGTCTCTGGCGTCAATCGCCCTTTCCCAAAACTACTCTTCATCTGAGCACTGTCCAAAACAGAAAGTTCATATTTTTTTGTGTGTACCAAAGAAACAGGCATGCACACTTCCACACACAGACCACAAAAAACACACTTTGAGTGGTCTATTTCAAAAATCGACACCCATGTTTTTGACGGGTTGGGACTGATTTCTGTTTCAACAGACACGCAACGAGTAGGGCACACGAGTTGACACTCACCACATCCAGTGCATTTGTCGATGTCATTCCAAAGTAGCCCTCTTGAACGGGGCGGCAAATCGTCTGGTGTTTTACAGGAAACAGGGTCGGGGTATCTCTCAGTCACCTCCTTATGCCTCTCGGTAGACAAAGGCCGCAACAAATACGGCAAAACTACTGACAGCGCCCTCAAAATCGACACTACCGTTGTCAGCATTCCCTGAAAGTAGTGCTGAATTGTTTTGATCACCATAGTTAATGATCCATTCCGGCCGTCCAAAGTACCGCGCTTAAAACACACAACAAACCCATCGGACTTAACACTCTCCAAGCCAAATCGGTAACTTGGTCTGCACGGTACCGTGGACTTATTTTTGTAAACAAAGAACCCAAAAGTAAAATAACCCCCACCTTAAACAAAGCATGAATCCACTCCACAAAATCAACCAAAAACGACCCTGCAGATTGCTCTAAAAAATCTGCTATACTTTGAGGAAGATGGTAGCCGCCGAGAAAGATTGCCGAAGCTAAACTTGCCCAGGCGAATTTTAAATAAAATCTTGAAAAATCAAATAATATTTTTTCTGCTCCAGCAAACATGGATGAACTGCCGCCCATAATCTCCATATTCGATCCATCAGACCCCATGGTGTCCATAGACAACCAAGCAGAACCCGCCAAAAAATAAATAAAAAAAGAAACTAGCTGCACTGGATTACTAAACACCCTCCAGTCAATAAAAAAACGCGGGCTTTTTTGCAATATAACTGACCAGCTAAAGCCTTTTGAAAATATTCCTACAGAAAGTAAAATCAGTACAATTGGTACCACTACAACTACCATTTGAGCCGAACGACGCATGGCAATTAGTGTTTTTTCAAGCTCTTCCTCCTGTACTCCAAAAAAAACTCCCGCGATTCCATAAGAAAAAAACGCTATTACTGGCAAAAAAAGTGCGAGCTGTGAATCTACCAAAGGAAAACCAGGGCCTACCGGGATAAACGCCAATCCAGAAAACATACTCATCAACTGAAGAAAAAACCATCGTTTCTCTGAGGCAGACAACATTTTTCTTCCACTTTTTTGAATTAATTTTACATAATCTGCCAACGGTTGCAGTAATCCGAACTTGCCTGTTAAGCTCGGACCTACCCTGGCCTGCATATCCGCCTCTATCTTTCTCTCAAAATACGAAATTATTTTTTCGTATGGAATCAAAATCCCAAAAAGAAGCAGTATTCTCACCGTCACCATAACCATACTACCGATCAACCTCCGCAATAGAAAAATCTAAGCTAGCCATGAAGACCGCCAAATCTTCCAACCTTAATCCTGAAACCAGTCCAGGAATAGCGGAAACCACTAGCGCCGAAGGTGTTCTAAACTGCACGCGCGCTGGTCTGCTTCCACCCGACGAATAAATGTAACAACCAAAAATCCCGCGAGGGCTCTCTAATCTTGAATACGCCTCGCCTTTGGCTAACGAAAAATCTCTCCCACAAATGAGTTCGCTATAGGGTCCTTGCGGAACTGCTTCAACAGATTGTTTTAGAATTCTCAGGCTTTGTACCAATTCTTTCATTCTTAGCAAGAAACGATCATATGCGTCCCCACCAAATTTTTTTTCACTCGTTGTATTTCCTGTGGGTATTTCAAAATCCAGACCCGCATATTCTGGAGATATCGCTGTTTTTCTCAAATCCAACAAAACCCCTGACGCGCGCGCATTTGGACCCGTTAGTCCATACTGATGAACCGCCTCATCCGAAATCACACCCACACCCACCGTTCTCTGCATAAATACTCGATGATATGACAACAGATCGTTATATTCCGTAACACGGCTTCTCATGGTTTCACAAAACTCAAGCACCCTCTCAAGGAAACCTTCCGTCATATCCGCTGCAACCCCACCGAATCGCAAATAATTGAGCGCAAACCTTGCGCCAGTCAGAAGCTCAAAAAGATCTAGGGCCTTCTCCCTATCACGCAAAGCATAGTGGAGCACCGTGTTCAGCTCAACCGTGATCGCCATCTTTGCTATAAACAAAAGGTGTGAAGAAATCCTAGAAAGCTCAACAAGGATCAAACGAATTGCTTTGGCGCGGTCAGGCACTGGAAATTTTCCTATCTCCTCAACTGCCATACATACCGCGAGCTCTCCCGCGATTGCATTTTCTGGATCTATACGACTTGCATAAACTATTGCGGATTGCCACGAATGGAGCTCCATGGCTTTTTCCAACCCTCGATGTACATAGCCGGTTTCTACTTGAGCTCTAACAACAAACTCACCATCTAAAGTCAGCTTCAGTCTCAACAATCCTGGAAGCGCTGGATGATAAGGGCCCAAGGACCACTCTACCCAATCTGTTCTTAAATCTTCTTCTGCCTCACCCAAGTGGCTATAAAAATCGCTCACCGGGTTTCTGCCCTTCGTCTTTCATGCGTAATTCCCGAATATTCCTGTGGATAGACATAAGATTTTCTCAGCGGAAATCCCACCCAATCTATGGGAAGTGGATCAATGCTACTAGCCCGCAATCCCTTAAACCTAATTCCGAAAAGACGAGAACTCTCGAGTTCAAAAAATTCTGCCATCTTCCATACTGGAGTCACAGAATCAATCTGCACCCACGCATCAGGTGAAGTTGGAAGCAAAGACACTCTTAAAACAACAGCAGACTGAGCCGGATGATTCATAATAAAATAGTTGAGAACCAAACTCTGCTCAACTTCCATGGCAGAAATATTTTCTAACCAGGTCATTTGTGTTTTAGGGTGTGCCTTCAAAATTTCTGCTACTTTTCGAATGGACTTTGCTTCTACCCATAAGCACGTTTGCCCAGAGTTTCCAAACGCAGTTACGTTTAACAAAGCCCCTGGAATCGCATCTTTAATAACTGAGATGACTTCGCTCTTGTCCACTGATTTTTCCTTGTAGTTTAATAAATCCATTCATGAGAGCTTCGGGGCGAGCGGGGCACCCAGCTACATATACATCAACAGGAATCACTTGGTCTGCTCCTGCCACCGCTGAATAGCTTTCTTCAGGACCAAAAAGTCCCCCAGAAATCGCGCACGTACCCACAGCGATCACATATTTGGGAGAAAGCATTCGATCATAAGCTGCTCTCAGGTGAGGCGCTGCTTTGTACGTTACCACTCCATTCACAATCAACAGGTCTGCCTGCTCTGGGCTCGATTGAGGAACGCAACCAAACCGCTCCAAATCATACTTAGAGCTAAACGCTTGCAAGAGCTCATTTGCGCAGCAGCCGCCCCCCGCTTGAAAATACCAAATCGAGCGAGACTCTAACCAATCCAACGCGCGACTGATTGCATCGCTCATGGCTTTTCCTCCGTTCGAAATGTACGAAGCCATGAAACATCTTTTTTCTTCACACAATAGAGAATCGCGACCAGCGCCAACAATACTACAAAAACTGTCATGCTCGCAGTTCTTCCAACGGGGCGCTCCTCCAAAGCTAATTCAAGCACTCCCACCACGGGCAAAAGAATTAAAATCATTCCCAGCAAAACTCCTGCAATCAGTGCGGATGAAAAAAAACGAACATTGGTCCTTTTGCCCACAAGGCTAGTGGATTGGTTTAATTTAAGGGCTTTTTCAGAGAGGCTGGTGGCAGGAAAATTTTGCGCCTTTTTTTTCCTCCTCACAAAAAAAGAAAAACAAAAAATACTGAGAGGCAAAACCATGCTTACTACTGCGGTTAGCAGCCAAATCTGATATGCGTAGGCGCTGGACATAGCTTTAAGAATTTCCCTTTCAAGTGGGAGTTAGTTCGCACATTTGTGAGCTAACCCCACGGTACTTAAGTTGAAATTCTGTGTCAAGCTTGCTAATCTCACACAGTGCGTATCACTGGCATTACCGCTTCGTCAGCCGCGTACTTTCTTATGCGCAGCATGGAGCAATCTCAAAACCCTAGGCTCATCATTTGTCCCACTACGTCCGCTGCCGAGTCTTTAGTCTCTGATTTGGTCACACTTCAAGAAACTTTCATTGCCCCAGAGCATAGAAAAAAAATCGCTTTTTTCCCCTCTTGGGATTCTGATCTTTTTTCCGCAATTCAGCCCTCATTGCTGACTCGGAATGCTCGCATTGCCGTCCTGAATGAACTTACTTTACAGCGGTCCTCGTTAAATTTTGTGGTTACCGATCCTCAGGGAGCATTTCAGGCCACTCTGCCTCCTGCTTTAATAAAAAAATGGTCCTTTCAAATTCAAATGGGTAAAAACTGGGGGAGCAGGGAAACCCTGATTTCACAAATGCAAAACCTGGGTTACCTTCGAAACGAATCCGTCGAAGACCCGGGTTGTTTTTCTGTACGCGGGGATATTGTAGACCTGTTTCCGAGTGGATTCGAACAGCCCATCCGAATTCAGCTCTTTGATGAGCTCATTGAGCGAATTCGTCTTTTTGATATTCAAACACAAAAGAGCAAAGGTGACCTCACCGATCCTATTTGGATCGGGCCCGCCCGTGAGGTGATCATCAATGCAGAAACCACTCCAGTTCTGCGCGCTAAAATCAAACAACACGCCGATCAGCTGGACATTGCCCGGCCCGTTCGCGATCCCATTTTAGAAGCGATTCAATCGGGGCATTACCCCGATCATTCCGAAGGCTGGGCACCATTCGCATACGCTCAACCCACCTCACTTTTGGAATATTTTAATGAATCTAGTTTGATTTGGTTCGACGAATCGAGTGTCTGGGACGAATGGATAGATTTTTATAAATCTCTTCAGGCTCATTCGCAAAAAAAACAATCCGTAGGTCTGATTTTGCCTGCTCCTCAAGAGCTCTATTTAGTTCCTGAAGAAAACCAATTAACAAAAAAAACTCAGCTTTACCTTGACCGGATTCATACGGTGGATTCCAAACAAGAAGCAGTCATTGCACCGCTTCCTGCTACACCACCAAAATCTGATAAAATCGCATTTTGGTCTGACGTTTTTTTTAATTGGGGTGCATTAGGCATTCAGACCGTTGTTTTTGCTCCCTCTTCTGTGCAGGCAGAACGCTTGAAGCTTTTACTAAAAGAGCAAAACACAGAGTTTCCATTATTAAAAATTGCAACTGGCTCGATCCAAGAGGGTTTTGTTTGGGAATCAGAAAAAATCGCAGTTCTTAACGAATCTACGGTTTTTGGCATCAAGCACACTGAAAAAAATAAAAAAAATCGCAGTTCTGCCGCAAAAAATTGGGCGGGCTTAAAAAATCTTGAAACTCTCTCCATCAATGACTTGATTGTCCACCTTAAACACGGAATAGGGCACTATCTCGGCCTCACTCGACTCAATGCCGGGGGCGTCGAAAACGATTACTTACTCATTGAATACGCAGATCACGATAAACTTTATCTGCCTGTTTACCATCTCAATGCGATTCAAAAATACTCGGGCACTGCTGCCAGCGTGGCTTTGGATAAACTCGGTGGACAGAGTTTTTCCAAAGCAAAAGAAAAAGCGCAGGAAGCTGCAAAAAAAATGGCTGTTGATTTGCTCGGCCTCTATGCTCAGCGCCAGGCTGCTTCTGGATTTAAATTCTCACCTCATGACTCTACTTTCTTGGAATTTTCTTCCAAATTCCCCTTCGAAGAAACTCCCGACCAGCTGTCTGCCATCGAAGACACGCTCCATGACATGACTTCTGGGAAAATCATGGACCGGCTGATTTGTGGGGATGTCGGCTTCGGAAAAACAGAAATTGCCATTCGAGCTGCCTTCAAAGCTATTTATGACGGTAAGCAAGTCGTGGTTTTGGTTCCAACCACGATTCTTGCTATTCAACATGAACTTTCTTTCAAAGAAAGATTGAAAGACTATCCGTTTTCAATTGAATCGGTTTCTCGCTTTAAGCCACCTAAAAAGCAAAAAGAAATCCTTGCTCGACTCGCTGAGGGCAAGGTCGACTTGCTGATTGGTACACATCGTTTGCTGTCAAAAGATGTGCATTTTAAAAACCTGGGCCTGATGGTGATCGACGAAGAGCATCGGTTCGGGGTCGAGCACAAAGAAAAACTCAAAGCCCTTCGTGCCAATATTCCAGTCCTCACTTTGACAGCAACGCCAATTCCTAGAACCCTGCATATGGCTCTCTCTGGATTAAGGGATATCAGCACTATTCAAACTCCCCCGATCAACCGATTGCCGATCAAAACATTAGTCTCTCGCTTCGATCCCGAGGTGATTAAAAATGCAATCTCCTTCGAACTCTCCAGGGGAGGGCAGGTTTTCTTTGTTCACAATCGAGTCGACTCAATTCACTCCATTGCCGAAGAAATTAGATCGCTCATTCCTGCGGTTAGACTTAAAATCGCGCACGGGCAAATGAATGAGTCAGAACTCGAAAAAACGATGCTTTCATTCTACCATCGCGAATTTGATGTCCTGCTTTGCACAACCATTATTGAATCAGGATTAGATATCCCCTCTGCGAATACGATTATCATCAATCGTGCGGACATGCTTGGACTAGCTCAACTCTATCAAATTCGTGGCCGCGTGGGTCGCGGCCAAGAGCGTGGTTATGCCTATTTACTGATCCCATCTGAAAACTCCATCAGCGAACTCGCTAAGAAGAGAATCGAAGTACTGCAACGCTATGTTGAATTGGGAAGTGGATTCCAAATTGCTTCTCATGATTTAGAAATTCGAGGGGGAGGGAACTTATTGGGGCCCGAGCAGTCTGGCCATGTCAGTGCGGTAGGCTTTGACCTCTTCATCGAACTCCTCGATGAGGCCGTACACGAGGCAAAAAAACAACCTCTTGAGGCCTCCCACATAGAACCCGAGATCAAGGTACCGTTCTCTGCATACCTTCCTGACACATATGTCGCCGACATCCATCACCGATTGACTCTCTACCGACGTCTCTCTAGCAGTACAGATTTAGAGACGGCTCAGGAGATCGAGGCTGAGCTCATGGATCGGTTTGGTCCTCTTCCGGAGGTCGTTACCAATCTGCTTTGGTTGATTCGAATCAAAATTTTACTGAAGGCTGAGAATATCCAGGCGCTGAGTGTAGGTAAGGGAGGACTCTCCTTGATGCTTGGAGCTACATCCACCCTTAATATCGATAAAATTATTTCTTTCGCAGCCAGCCATCCCAATGAACACCAGATCTCTCCTGACTCCAAATGGGTCGTCAAAACTCAGACGCCCGACATGAAATCTCTGTTCTTTGAAATTGAAAAAATCCTAGCACTTGCAAAGAGATAAAGACGGCGTTATTTTTTAAGTATGATTCAGAGAAAAAAACTCGCCTTTGCTATCCCTTACTTGTTTTGCACCGCCGCTTTGTTTTTGCTTTGGGCTAATCGCTCATACGCAAACACAGAACTTGCAAAAATCAACGGGACGGTGATTACGCTCGAAGATTTCAACAAAAAGTATAAAGAAAGCATGAAGTTTTTTCAGTTCAAGGCGCTTTCGAAAAAGAATCTTTTGGACGACCTGATCAAACGCGAGCTGGGGATTCAAGAGGCAAAAAAGCTAGGTCTTGACCGAGATCCTGAGGTCATGGATCGAATTAACACCGTTCTCTATCATGCTTTATTGGACAAACGCCTGAGCAAAGACTTTGAGGGAATCAATGTTACAGACGACGAAGCGAAAGATTACTACTCAAAATATCCCGAAATCAGAACTAGCCATATTTTTGTAGCCGTAAGGCCTGACGCAAGTCCTGAGGAAGAAAAGAAAGCTCAAGAAAAGATTCAAAAACTTCAGGCCGAGCACCTCAAAGATGGCAAAACTAGCTTTGCAGAAGTGGCGCAGCGCTACTCCGAGGGTGTCGCCGCTCCCATGGGAGGAGATATTGACTATCAAACCAAAGACAAGCTGGATCCGACCTATTATGAGACCGCTGTTAAGTTAAAATCTCCAGGAAAGGTGAGTGGAATCATCCGATCTCAGTTTGGATTTCATATCATCAAGTTGACGGGTATTCGCAGCTGGACTGAAACAGACAAAGCACAAATCAAACGCCTGCTTTTCGAGGAAAAAAGATCTCAAATTTTCGAAAAATATATGAGTCAGCTGAGACAGCAAGCCAAGGTTTCTGTTAAAAACGATCTTCTAAATTAAATTAGACTTCCCCTTCCTTGTCGTGTCATTAAGGAAGCGTGTTGCAAGCCTTTTTCTCATTAGTTTTGCTCACCACTTTTTGCTCTTCTCCTGCCTTTGCAGAGATGCAGCTCATTGATCGGATAGAAGCTTCCGTGAACGGGAGTATTGTTTTCAATTCTGATCTCGAAAAGTGGAGAGAGATGGTTCCACTCCGCTCTCAGCTTGATCCTTTATTTGCAAACAGCTCCATTTCTCAAAAAGGGGCCTCCGCGCCGCTGGATGAAATTGTGCAGTTTTTAATAGATGAAAAAATGGTCGCTGCCATTTTTCCAGTCACTGACACCGAAGTTGAACAAGAAGTTAATTCGATTCAAGCCAACAATAAAATCTCTCGAGAAAAGCTTCGCTCTGCGCTTGAAGACCAGGGGTTTCGTTTTATCGATTATTTTGAATTGATCCGCTCCAGCGCAGCTAAGAAGAACCTACTCGACCGTGAAATCCGCGCTAAAGTTTCAATTTCAGATGACGATGTCAAAAATCATTTTTATAACGAGCAAAAAAGAGATTCAGCAGCTGCTCTGCAATATCATCTTCGAATGATCCGTATTTCAGGTGAACAATACAAATCTCACGACATCACAAAACAGCAAGCCCAGCTGGCTTTGGACTCTTTGAAGGCGGGGACTCCGTTTGAGGAAACGGCCAAACGCTATAGTGATGATGAATCCTCGCAGTCTGGAGGAGATCTGGGGCTTTTGTCAGAGGACATGATCGCGAAAGACCTGTTGCCCTATGTGAAGAAAATGAAAATTGGCGAAATCAGCCCCTTAATCCCTTTTAATAATACGGGCTTTCTCATTCTCAAATTAGTTGATATTTCGTCCAGCGATCAAGACTCTTACCAAAAAGCCAAAGAAGAGCTTCGTCTCAAGCTGATTAATGCTGAATACCGCCATCAAATTCAGCTCTGGCTAGAGCGACAAAGAGAAAAAAGTTTTATTCACATTCATACTAAAAGCTCATGAAGCCCCTGGTTTTAGCTGTTACGCCTGGAGATCCGGATGGCATTGGCCCTGAAGTCGTCTCTAAAACTTTAAAAAAATATGAAGCCGCTCGCAGGACTTCCGTTCGTTTCCTTTGCGTAGGCGCAATTGAACCTTTCCTAAAACTACGATTTCCATTTCAACCCGTCTCTTTGGCACAAGTACAAGGCAACACCTTGGACTGGAACTCGGGCCGGATTTTTTTCTTAGCCGCCCCGAGCATTCACGACAAAAAAGCAAACCCTGGATTCCAATCAGGCTGGTCCATCGAAACGGCTACGCAGTTAGTTTTATCCGGCATTTGCAACGCCCTGGTGACTGGGCCAATCAGCAAGGAGCGCCTTCAGAAAGGGGGGTATCTGTTTTCTGGTCATACTGATTTTTTGGCCACCCTTTGCAAATCCAATGAAACCATGATGTTGGCCAATAACCAGCTACGTGTCTCATTGGTTACAGTGCATTTGTCACTTCACTCTGTTTCAAAACAACTCACTCGTGCAAAAATTCGTAAAACTGCTGAAAATACCCTTTTTGCTCTGAAAAACTGGTGGGGAATTTCCAAACCAAAAATTGCTGTTTTGGCCCTCAATCCCCACGCAGGAGAGGCCGGGCTGTTTGGAGATGAAGAAAAGAAAGTCATTCAACCTGAAATTTTAGCTCTGAGTCAAAAATACAAAAATCAGGCCGTTTTTCAGGGTCCTTTTCCTGCCGATACCTTTTTTGCTCTGGAAAATATGAGGGCCAAAAAAGACCGATTTGATGCTGTTATAGCGATGTATCATGATCAAGGTCTGATTCCTGTCAAACTCCTTGATTTTTCTAACACGGTGAATATAACGTTAGGCCTCCCTATGATCCGGACCTCTGTCGATCACGGGGTCGCATTTGATATTGCGGGCCAAAATCGTGCTGACTCGTCTAGCTTCAAGGCGGCAACCGATTTGGCCATTCAGCTGGTAAAAATCCGGCATAAAGGAACTTTATGAAACTCAATCCCTCTATTTTTCGTGAATATGACATCCGTGGAATCGCCGGAAAAGACCTCACACCTGAATTTGCACAGCTCCTGGGGCTTGCATATGCCGAATACTTGAGATCTTCGCCCCTTGCTTCCAAGAAACCTCAACTTACTGTCTCGGTAGGGTGGGATTGTCGACTCACGGGTCCTGCGTATCAGGAAGCTCTTGTACAAGGACTGACACAAGCTGGGCTGAATGTAATTCGCCTGGGGGTTTGCTCTTCACCACTGACTTATTTCAGTTTATTTCATTTAGAAGTTGATGGCGCCATCATGGTCACAGGGTCGCATAATCCAAGTGACTACAATGGCTTCAAAATTTGCGTGGGCAAAGACACGATTCATGGCCATCAAATCCAAGACATTCGCAAAATCATGGAGTCTAATCCAAAACCTGCACCCGCGAGTGGAAAAGTCTCGGATTACGAAATCATCCCGCCTTATTTGGCGTTTCACCAAAAGAACGCTCTTCCGCTGAAGAAGAAAAAAATCGTGATCGATGCGGGGAACGGAGCTGCTAGTGTCGTTGCTCCCGAATTGTTCAAACGTCTCGGCGCTGAGGTAATTCCCCTGTTCTGTGAGTATGATGGCCGATTCCCTAATCACCACCCAGATCCCACCGTAGTCCATAACTTGAAGGACATGATTCGCGCAGTGAAGGAAAACAAAGCGGATTTTGGTGTTGCATTTGATGGCGATGCAGATCGCATTGGCTTGGTCGACGAAAACGGCAAGGTGATTTTCGGTGACGAAATTATGATCATTTTGGCCAGAGATCTTTTGAAAACCAACCCTGGCGCCAAAATAATTTCTGAAGTGAAATCTAGCCATCGCCTGTACAACGATATTGCCAGCAGGGGAGGGCAGCCCCTGATGTGGAAAACCGGCCACTCTCTGATCAAATCCAAAATGAAAGAAATCGGAGCGCTACTCGCTGGAGAAATGTCCGGACATATTTTCTTTTCGGATCGTTATTTTGGATTCGATGATGCTGTTTACGCCGCACTTCGAATTTACGAGATCGCTTGTAAAACTGATTTGCCGCTTTCTTCGCTCATCAGCGATCTACCCAAAACTTTTACCACAGCTGAAATCCGAGTGGACTGCGTTGAAGAACAAAAATTCCAGCTGGTGGAAGAAACCAAACTGCAACTTTCTAAAGGTCGCAAGGTCAACGACATCGACGGCGTTCGTGCAGATTTTGGAGATGGTTGGGGACTCGTCCGCGCTTCCAACACACAGCCTGTTTTGGTTTTGCGCTATGAATCCACCACAGAAGCGGGACTCAAATCTATTCGTGAAACGATCGAATCCACACTTCATGCCGCAGCAAAAAAAATCGGACACCCTCCCATCGAAATTCCAGCCGAGTAGCAATGGCTGAGTTTTCTGAATGGATTAATATTCAAAACGCTCGGGTGCATAATCTCAAGGGCGTTACTGCGCGGATTCCGCGAGAATCCCTAACAGTTCTCACAGGACCTTCAGGATCCGGCAAATCTTCGTTCGCCTTCGACACTCTCTATGCAGAGGGACAGCGTCGCTATGTAGAAAGTCTCTCCGTCTATGCGAGACAATTCATCGATCAACTCGAAAAACCAGCAGTGGATCATATTGATGGGCTAAGCCCAGCCATCTCGATTGAACAAAAAACCACGAGCTATAATCCACGCTCTACCGTTGGAACCGTGACAGAAGTTTACGATTATCTCAGAGTCTTATTTGCCAGGGTGAGCAAACCTTTTTGTTATTCCTGTGGCAAACCCATACAATCCCAATCTCAACAGCAGATTGTAGATCAAATTTTAGCTTTGCCAGAACAGTCCAAAGTTTCTGTCTTAGCACCTATCGTTCAAGGCAGAAAAGGGGAGTACAAAAAAGAGCTTTTTGAAATGCGACAGAAAGGCTTTGTTCGTGCCCTCATCGATGGAGAAATCATTGATTTGTCCGATGTAGATTTGCTCTCGCTCGATAAAAACAAAAAACACGACATCTCCATTTATGTGGATCGAATCATTTTGAAGTCCGACAAATCCGCCCTTGAAACCCGCATATCCGAGGCAGTTGAAAATGCATTGAGACTTGCTAGCGGATCCATGTACGTCGAACATACTCCTCCAGGAAGTTCCAAAACTGAGTCGATTCTGTTTTCAGAAAAGCACGCATGCCTGGACTGCGGCATTAACTATCCTACACCTGAGCCCAAGCTTTTTTCATTTAATAGCCCTGCAGGGGCATGTACTCGTTGCTCGGGGTTAGGTTACCTTGATTTGAATGCTGATTCAGATCAGGACGAAAATCCTGAACTCAAGGACTCGTTTGATTCTCTTCAAGAGAACATTCCTTGCTTGGATTGCTTGGGGCATCGCTTAAAAAAAGAAAGCCTCTCTTTCAAACTCGTAGGCAAAAACATTTCTGATATTTGCAATTTATCAATCGAGGAGACATTGAGCTTTTTCAATTCTCTTTCTCTCAGCAAAAAGGAATTGAAAATAGCAGAGCTTCTCATCAAAGAACTTAAAGAACGGCTCTCTTTTCTCAATCAAGTAGGAGTGGGTTACCTGAGCCTGTCTAGATCCGCACAATCCCTTTCTGGTGGGGAATCGCAACGAATTCGCCTCGCAAGCCAAATCGGCAGCTCATTGGTTGATGTTATTTATGTTCTGGATGAGCCCAGCATTGGCCTGCATCAACGCGACAACCAAAAACTCATCGAAACTTTGATCCGTCTGCGTGATTTAGGAAATACTGTGGTGGTTGTGGAACATGACTTAGATACCATGCTCAAATCGGATTGGATCCTGGATTTCGGGCCAGGTGCTGGGGTTTTAGGTGGACAAGTGGTTGCTCAGGGAAAGCTCGCTGAAATTCAAAAAAACAACCTCAGTTTGACGGGTGCTTATTTGAGGGGAGATAAATCGATCTTAGTTCCTTCCAAAAGAAGAAAAACCATAGATGGGAAAAAAATTCGTGTCCTCGGAGCATCGCTAAATAATCTGAAAACTATTGATGTCGAGTTCCCGCTCAGCAGCTTCATCTGCGTTACCGGTGTTTCTGGAAGTGGAAAAAGCTCTCTCATCATGGAATCTCTCTACGGTTCACTATTAAAATCACTTCACGGGACAAAGACCCGAGACCTGAAGGTTCGTGCCGTCGAAGGATTAGAAAACATAGATAAAGTCATTCACATCGACCAGCATCCGATTGGTCGAACCCCCAGATCAAATCCCGCCACTTATACCGGGCTTTTTTCTATTATTCGCGATTTTTATGCCAACCTGCCTGCCTCAAAAATTCGTGGCTACGCACCTGGACGTTTTTCTTTCAATGTTCCTGGTGGTCGTTGCGATACTTGTGAAGGCTCAGGAATGACAAAAGTACAGATGTATTTTATGCCTGATGTCTTTGTCACCTGCACCGCATGCAAGGGAGCTCGTTACAATAGAGAAACTCTACAAATATTATTTAAAGGAAAAACCATTGCAGATGCTTTGAATCTGCCTGTTGAGGAAGCTCTGCGTTTTTTTGAAGCAATTCCTTCGATTCGAAGCAAAGTTCAAACTTTGTATGATGTGGGTTTGGGCTATATCCAGCTTGGCCAAAGCGCGACCACGCTTTCTGGTGGAGAGTCTCAGCGGCTTAAGCTTGCAACTGAGCTTTCACGCAGGAGCACAGGCAAAACGGTTTATATTTTAGACGAACCTTCTACCGGACTACACTTTGACGACATTCAAAAACTCCTCAGCATTTTACAACTTCTTGTGGATCAGGGAAATACCGTGATTGTCATCGAACACAACATGGATTTTATTAAAGTAGCTGATCACATTATCGATTTAGGACCTGAGGGTGGACGAGCCGGAGGGCAAATCATTGCTACTGGAACCCCAGAGCAAATCATTGCCAATCAGAAGAGTTATACAGGTCAGTATTTAAAGAAATATTTACTAAGAAGGCCTCAAGTAAGCTAACGGCCGCGAACTACCGTGCAGGATTTTGCGTAGATAAAAAGAATATTTTCAAATGTCTCATCTATTGAAACAATATTTGTAATTGCGCCGTTTCTTCGCGCAGTCTCTACACTCGAGTCACCCATAGCAATTGTATAAAGCACGCTATTGGAACATGCTTTCCCAATTCGATTTCCTGCTGCTTCACCCGTTGCCATCACCGGATAGGTGACTTGGGAATACAACCAACCCGAAACGGGCGCGCGAAAACTCGCGCACCCGCTCAAGCTGAAAACTCCTACCATCAGCAAAAAAACTTTACTGAGGAATTGAGGAACTGGATTCACTAGATTTTCAAGAATGCGATCACGAAAGCGTAGAGAACCAAGGACTCAATCAACGCCATACCGATAATCATCGGAACGAACATTTTCGGTTGTGCGGCTGGATTGCGTGCAATCCCGTCCATCGCCGAAGCGCCAATTTTTCCTTGTCCCAAAGCGCCGCCCAAAGCAGCGATACCCAAAGCCAAGCCAATTCCGGCCGCTTTCATATCACCGCCAGAAGCTGCGTGCATCGCTTCATCAGCAAAAGCACTACTAGCTGCCAAACTGGTTACCAAACTCATCAGTCCGATTTTTTTCATCGAAAACCTTTTCACCAACTTCATCATTTTACTACCCATCCTTTCTCAATGGTCATGTGCAATCGACATGGAGATATAAACCATCGTCATCAAACAGAAGACGAAGGCCTGAACAAAGGCCACAAACACTCCCAAACCATAGAAAACTACGGGCAAGAGGTAAGGAACCAAATCACTAAAAATCCCTAAAACAATGTGATCTCCCATGATGTTCCCGCGCAAACGCAACGCAAGAGCGATTGGGCGAAAAATGTGAGAAACCACTTCGATCAAAAACAACAATGGAGCCAGAGCAGCAACAGGCCCAAAAAAATGTTTAATATACCCAATGCCGTTCGCTCTAAATCCAGCATAGTTATAATATAGAAAAACAAACGTCCCGAGAGCAAACGTCGTATTCAAATTATCGGTGGGTGGCAAAAAACCCGGAATCAACCCCAGCAAGTTGCAAGATAAAATGAAAACAAACAGCGTTCCTACAATGGGGAAATAGGTGGCTGCTTCGTGCTCACCAATCACACCCTGGGTCAGTTTGTATAGACTCTCTGCAAGGATTTCAAAAAAATTCCGAATACTCATTCGGCCTTCTGGAATCAGTCCACCGCTCACTGTGGCCATACTTTTTGCTAACTGAATTCGTGCAATACCCGTCATGACAACCAAAACTGCTGCAATAATTACTGCCGCTACTACATGGTGTGGCGCGTGCTCTAATCCAGGAATCTGTGACAACCAAGTAAATCCGTGTTCGCTATGCATCTTGCATCCTCAAAAAACTCCAAATTGTTGCGCCCACCATCGGTACCACAAGGCTGGTGGATACACCAAGAATTAGTGTAATTGGCAACGATTTCGATTTCCCGAGATAAATCAAAACTACTAAAAATCCTAAGGAAAAAAACTTCAGCGCGCCCCAAAATACAGTTTTTTTATTCTCTGACATCTCAGATCCTAAACCCGAAACAGTTTTTGCTAGGGAAAGTAAATTAACTAAACTCACTCCCCAAAGTCCCAAAAACACGACGACATTTTTTCCAAACTCTCTCCAAATAGACCAGGGGCTTATCCCTATCCAAAAAATAGAAATAGCAAACCAAACTACTGCCGCTGCTATAAATGGAAAAATCGTTTTTTTCATTTCGAATCTCGTTTCACATACCGAGTGAGGCGATAAATTGCCAGCGCTAATCCCAAGAACCCTAATAATATAGAAATCCATAAGGAAATCTGGAATTTTTGGTTTAGCCAATAGCCTAAACCCATTCCTGCACTCGTAAACCCAACAAAATCAGCTATGATCAAGCCAAACAACCCCAGAGCACGGATTCCCTCTGTCGGTAGTGAGGATTTTTGGTTTTCTTTCTTCATTGTTTTACTTCGCCCGAAGTACTGCTTTGCTTCATGCGTACTTTGAGTCTGTTTAACTTAATCTGCACTACAGATGGGGTGGGGTATGAGGTTAAAATAGCTCGATATTTTGTTGAAGCCTCTTCGAGTTGCCCTACCTCTTCTAAGCAAGATGCTTCGGCAAACTGAGCTAGAACAACTAACTCAAGTTTAACTCCCTTTTTTTGTGCTAATTCTCTAAAAACCTGAATTCCCTGAGCATAAAGTCGATTTGCCTCCTGCGCTGACATCTTTGCTGCTTGGGTATACAATGCCATGCCCCACTCGTATTGGGCCTGATCTGCCCAATGCGTCTGAGGAAATTTTTTAGTAATCCCCTTAAATTCAGAAACAGCCTCAGGAAATCTCCAGAGATAAAATAGACTTTTTGCAATCCGGAAATGAATTCCAGCTGCCTCCTCAGGGTTGGGGGCGCTTTTTAGCATTTCGTCATAGAGCGCCAGCGCTTGGTCGTATTTCTCTAGCTTTTGGTAGAGGATTTCACCAATTTGTTTTTTTGTTTCCCATGCAAATGGGGACTGGGGCGCTCTCTCTAGATAGTTTTCATACTTCTTCAGGGCTTCTGGATAATTTTTTAAAAAAAGATTTTGGGTATTTGCAGATCTCAAAAGAGCCTGCAGCCCTGTCTTTCCTCGTGGGTCCATTTGGGTAACCCGATCGAATTCCTGAACTGCTGCTGGGTATTTGCCCTCTGTCCAAAGTCTTTCTGCCAGGAGGTACCTGCTGACCAAATTGTCAGTTGTACACCCGCCCAAAGCGAGCACTACACTCATTAAAACCGGCTTAGTGAAGTACTTCACCGTTAGCCGTCTCAACGTTGGACTCGGCCATATATTCAACGGATACCACTTTCTCTCCCGAGGAGACATTCATGAGACGCACACCTTGGGTGTTTCTACCTTGCTCAGAAACTTCGCCCACATTAATCCTGATCATTTGACCACGATCGGAAACAAGCATCACATCATCTTTAGGTAAAACCTGTAGAACTCCCATTACATCTCCGTTTTTGTCGGTTGTTTTGAGAGTAATGACACCTTTACCACCTCTGCTTTGCTGTCTATATTCAGCAACCGGCGTACGTTTTCCATAACCACTCTCGGTAATGGTCAACAGTTCCGATTGAACCGAAGAATCTCCACCCATAACAGCCATGGCTACAACTCGGTCTCCCTCATCGAGACTCATTCCAATCACTCCACGTGCGGTCCTTCCCATAGGACGTACATCAGATTCATCGAAACGAATCGACATTCCGGACTTAGAGCAAAGGAAAATATCGTTTGAGCCTTTTGTGAGTTTCACATCCACAACCTCATCACCATCGTCGATGTTGATGGCAATAATTCCAGCATTTCTTACGTTGCTGAACTCGCTCAAAGCTGTTTTTTTGATCACTCCCGCCCGAGTCACCATCACAATAAACTCGGTCTCTCCAAATTCTCGAACCGGCAAGATCGCTTTGATTTTCTCGCCCGAATTGAGAGGAATCAAATTCACAATTGCCTTGCCTCGCGCAACCCGTGAAGCTTCTGGGATTTTATAAACTTTAAGCCAATAGAGTCTGCCTTGATCTGTAAAGCAAAGAAGATAGTTCAGCGTATTCGTTCTATAAATTGATGTAACAAAATCCTCTTCGAGGGTGGTTACGGCTCTAACACCTTTGCCTCCTCTGTGTTGACTGCGAAATTGTTTCGGATCGGACCTTTTTACATAACCTAGGCGAGTAATTGAAACCAACGTTTCTTCGTCATCGATCAGGTCCTCAATATCAAAATCACTGGATTCGTCTTGAACAATCTGCGTTCTGCGTTTGTCCCCGTATTGTTTTTTAATTTCTGCAAGCTCCTCTAAAATCACTTGCATCACACGCGCTTCGTCAGCCAAAATCTCTTTTAATTCTCCAATTAATTTCAATGTCACATGGTACTCGTCGACAATTTTATCTCGCTCAAGCCCGGTCAGTCTCTGGAGTCGCATTTCCAAAATCGCTTGCGCCTGAATTTCTGAAAAAGAAAACTGTGATGTCAACTGACTCTTCGCTTGATCTGGACTAGTCGCTCCTCGAATCACAGCAATGACTGCATCAATTTGTTCGACGGCTCTTTTTAATCCTTCTAAGATGTGGGCACGAGCTTCCGCTTTTCTAAGATCGAACTGTGTTCGGCGGACCACAATGTCTTTTCGGTGTTCAACAAATGCCCAAATCATTTCCTTGAGGTTGAAAATTTTGGGTTGTTTGTGATGAATCGCTAATAGATTAATACTAAACGTATCTTGCAGCTGGGTCAGTTTGTAGAGTTGGTTGAGAATCACATTCGAATTCTCTCCCTTTTTAATCTCCACCACCATGCGCATTCCAGTCCGGTCTGATTCGTCACGAAGATCCGAAATCCCTTCGATTTTTTTATCTCTCACCAGATCTGCAATTTTCTCGATCAGTTTCGCTTTATTGACCTGATAGGGGAGTTCCGTAACGATAATTCTCTCTCGATCTCCACCCTTCCATGTTTCAATCTCAGCCTTTCCACGCATAGTTACGCTTCCACGCCCTGTTTTATAGGCGTGACGTAACGAGTCCCCTCCAAAGATCGAGCCCCCTGTCGGAAAATCCGGTCCCTGCACATGCTGTAATAGGTCTGCTACCGTTAAAGCGGGATTATTGATCAAAGCCTCGGTCGCATTAATGACCTCAGTGATATTATGTGGAGGAATGCTGGTTGCCATCCCGACCGCGATCCCTGTGGCTCCGTTGACCAAAAGGTTTGGAATTTTAGAGGGGAAAACCAAGGGTTCAGTCAGAGAGTCGTCATAGTTTGGACCCAGATCAACCGTTTCCTTGTCCAAATCTGCAAGGATTTCATCCGTGATTTTGGCCATTCGCACTTCGGTGTACCGCATGGCTGCTGGAGCATCTCCATCGATAGACCCGAAATTTCCCTGACCATCTACAAGCGGGTAGCGGAGCGAGAAGTCCTGCGCCATCCGAACAATCGTGTCGTATACAGCCGTATCTCCGTGCGGGTGATATTTACCGATAACATCCCCGACAATACGTGCAGATTTTTTGTAGGCTTTGTTGTGGTGGTTTCCTAGCTCATACATCGCGTACAAAGCACGTCGATGAACCGGCTTCATTCCGTCTCGCACATCAGGCAATGCACGGCCGATGATCACACTCATCGAGTAATCCAGATACGCACCCCTCATTTCGTCTTCAATATTAACGACGATGATGTTGTCTTCTGGTTGAGGTGGAGTTTTATTTTCGCTCATGATTCATTGCTCACAATTGATTACCAACGATAAATTGCAGAAGCCCAAGTAAATCCACTGCCAAATGCAGCTGAGGCCACCAACATTCCGGGTTTTAATTTTCCGCATTTTACTGCTTCATGAAGCCCTAGCGGGATTGTAGCAGCTGTAGTATTTCCAAATCGATCAATTGTATTAAAGACTTTTTCTTCAGGGATTTCCAACTGCCTGGCTACCAATTCATTAATTCTTAAATTGGCCTGATGAAAAACAAACAAATCGATATCAGAAAGCTTTAGATCATTGTGACGAACAGCTTCCATAATCACTTCTGGCATTTTTTTTGCTGCCTGCATGAATACAGCTTTGCCATTCATCTTAGGATAACAATCATCACTTGCAAGAATTTCTGCGCTGATCCTATGATTTTTTGTTGCGATCGAAGGCCCGGGCGTCCAGAGCTCACGGGCATAGCTGCCATCGGCGTGTAGGTGAGTGGAGTAAATTTTACGGTCGCTTCCTTCTTCGGCTACACCCACGACCACTGCGCCTGCGCCATCACCAAACAATACAGTTACATCTCGGCCTCGTGTGGTTCTATCCAAGCCTTTTGAATGAATTTCAGCTCCCACCAAAAGAATTTTTTTATACGCACCTGTCTTAATAAATTGGTCCGCAATGGATAGACCGTAAATAAATCCTGTGCACTGTTGGCGAATATCAATAGCCGGAATCCCAGGAACACCTAATTTTTCCTGCAAAAAACATCCTGTCCCTGGAAATTCATGATCCGGGCTCAGTGTTGCAAAAATAATCATGTCTAATTCTTCTTTTTTTACCTGAGCCGAATCTAGAGCTAACTTGACAGCTTCTAACGCTAGGTCAGAGGTGCAGATATTCGTATCCAATTCTACCCAATGTCTCTCGCGGATTCCTGTTCGCTGAACAATCCACTCATCCGACGTATCCATCAGTTGCTTAAGATCATCGTTTTTCCAAACCCGAGGAGGAACATAAGAGCCAATTCCGAGAATTCTGGATGATTTTAACTTTTCTGACTTCATAATTCCTACTTCCTTACTCTTTCCTTAAACGTCTAGGTTTTTCACTCGAAGTGCGTTTTCTTCAATAAATTGCCTTCTTGGTTCAACCTGATCTCCCATGAGAATTGAAAAAATACTGTCCGCCGCCGCAGCATCCTCTACAGAAACTTTTAATAGTGTTCTTCTTTTAGGATCCATGGTGGTTTCCCAAAGCTGCTCAGGATTCATTTCTCCCAGACCTTTATAGCGCTGAATATTCATCCCGCTTTTAGACTTATCCAGGATCATGCGCGCGAGATCCTCTGCGTCCGGAGAAACGCCCAATTTTTTCTCTTCTTGGTAAACATCAAAAGGACCTTCACCCAGCTGCAAAAGGACCTGATATTGTTTTTTCAGTTCTTGAAACTCAGGAGATTCGACCAACGAAACTCCAAAAACAATTGATTTTCTGGAACCATAAATGGTGTTGTCCACCAAAACAGACCACGCAGAGTTCTCTTGGTCCTGCGAAACTGTATACTTGAAAGAAGCATCTTTTTCGTGAATCCGTCTCGCTATTCCTGAAAACAATTCCTCAATCCCTTCTTTGGATGAAAAAGTGGCCTGAGCTACTCCTTTTTGAACTAAGGTTCGAATCACTTCTGAATGTGTTTTCTTCGAAAATCTATCAATTGCCTTTGTGTATCTAGAAGCGGCCTTGAGCGACGATATCACTTGGCTTGAAGGCAATGCTTTATTTTGAACCTTGATTTGCAATCCCTCTAACCCACTTAACAAAAGATATTCCGCGAGTTCATGCTCATTTTTGAGGTATTTTTCTTTTTGCCCTTTTTTAGTCTTATAAAGGGGAGGTTGCGCGATATAGAGATGTCCTCGTTCAATCACCAATGGCATTTGTCTAAAAAAGAAAGTCAAAAGTAATGTACGAATATGTGATCCGTCCACATCGGCATCTGTCATGATCACTACTTTATGATAACGAAGTTTTGAAATATCAAAATCATCTCTGCCAATACTAGTTCCTAATGCGGTGATGAGAATTTTAATCTCCTCAAAGGACAGCATTTTATCAAATCGAGCTTTTTCAACATTCAGAATCTTCCCTTTCAAAGGAAGAATTGCCTGATTTTTACGATCACGTCCCTGTTTTGCTGAACCACCCGCGCTATCTCCCTCAACCAAATAAATTTCACAAAGAGAAGGATCTTTTTCTTGGCAGTCTGCCATTTTTCCTGGCAGCCCACTAAAATCTAATGCGGTTTTTCTACGAGTTAGGTCTCTTGCTTTTCGTGCGGCAATTCGTGCTAACGCCGAGTCGACTGCCTTTAGAATAATTTTTTTTGCTACAGAAGGGTTTTGTTCAAAAAAACCTACTAATTTTTCGTGAACAATGGTGTTGACGAAACCTTCAACTTCGCTGTTTCCGAGTTTAGTTTTAGTTTGCCCTTCAAACTGTGGTTCAGGGATTTTTACGCTGATCACGCATGCGAGACCTTCACGAATATCATCGCCTGTGAGGCCTTCTTTGAGATTTTTTAAAACATTTGACTCGGTAGCATATTTATTAACCGCTCGAGTGAGCGCGGTTCTAAATCCAGAGACATGTGTACCACCTTCAATTGTATTAATGTTGTTAACATAAGAAAGGGTGGTCTCCGTGTAAGAGTCATTCCACTGAAGGGCGATTTCTACGCCGACACGTTCTTTCTCTTGTGTGAGACAAATCAC
Organism: uncultured Bacteriovoracaceae bacterium; assembly: GCA_964364175.1. Classification (GTDB taxonomy): domain Bacteria; phylum Bdellovibrionota; class UBA1018; order UBA1018; family UBA1018; genus CAYILR01. The sequence continues at coordinate 1,957 of CAYILR010000001.1, read as the reverse complement.
ATCGTCATGAAGTTTCTGGCGGGATTTATTGATATGCTCAACAAATTGTCTGAGCCCGCCTTCGTAATTATACTCCTGTTTCCAAACAGGTTCTTGGCGTTCATCGGTCAGTGAAATAAATACGCCACTATTCAAAAATGCCAACTCACGCAGTCGGCCTGCTAAAATGTCTGAATTAAAATCAATAATTTCAAAAATTTCTGCATCTGGTTTAAATGTAACAGAGGTCCCGCGCTTATCTGTAACACCGGTTTCTTTTAATCCACCTAGAGAATCGCCGCGTTCAAATGATTGGCGATATACTTTTCCATTTTGTCTGACTTCGACATTTAAGCGATCTGACAGTGCATTCACAACGGCAGCACCCACACCGTGCAAGCCACCTGAAACCTTGTAGGCGCCACCTTCTTCGTTAAATTTTCCGCCGGCATGGAGCTTAGTAAAAACCACTTCTACAGCAGAAATTCCAGAGCTATGCATTCCTACAGGAATGCCGCGACCGTCATCTTCTACAGTAATACTATTGTCTGCGTGAATAGTAACTTGAACCGATTTAGCAAATCCTGCTAATGCTTCATCGATTGAGTTATCCACAATTTCATAAACACAATGATGAAGCCCACGTGACCCAGTATCACCAATATACATTCCTGGTCGTTTACGAACCGCTTCAAGTCCTTCCAGGATCTTGATCTTATCTGCAGAATAATCTCCCGCTGTGTCGGTTAAATTAGTTCCTTGCGTTGCCATAATTCTCAAGTTGTCCCTGATTGAGTCTAAAGATTTTTCCTTCAGAACGGATTTTTCCCATTTCTGTAGTAGTGATGAAAACTTGCAATCTTGTCTCTTCTAAATAATTCAACAACCCTGTTCTCCGATCCTGATCCAACTCAGATGAAAAATCATCAAGAAGGAACAAAGGATTCTGTCCAGTGGACTCTTGAAACAATTCAATTTCTGAGAGTCTGATCCCCAAAAGGGCTGTTCTGATCTCTCCTTGAGAGCCATGCCCCTTGAGTAATTTCTCTCCTCCGTGAACTAACCAATCATCTCGATGAGGTCCGGCTGAAGTAGACCTTAAAATAAGATCTAACTTCTCGGACTTCTGAAGAATTGAACGATAGTTCTGCTCTATTTCTTGTAATGAAGGCAGATCTGATTGTCTACTAAAATGAACTGGAAATAACTCTTTGTTATTACGAGATAAACTATTAAAAATCGTAGTCAAATATGTAAATCGGATTATTTCTTGATGCGGAGCTACTTTTTCTGCTTTGAGAAGAATTTTTTCGCTCATTCTTTGTAGCCATTGCAGCCTTCCAAACACGATGTTGCTACCTAAAATACAAAGTTGCTCACCAAAAGTCCTGAGGCTTTCAAAATCTCTCGTTTCATTTTTTAGTAGTGTGTTTCTGTGAAGTAAAATTCTTTGGTAGTCATGTATTCTTTTAAAGTAAGTGGAATTTTCTGCACTCACTGCACGATCAATATAGCTTCTACGCTTACCGGGCTCTCCTCTAATTAAATCATGGTCTGTGGGATTGAAAGTAATCGTATGCAACCGGTAAGGCAGGGCAGCAAATCTTTGATGAAGATAATGAACGGCCGTCCTATATGCCTTACCTTGAGAAAAGGCTTGTTTGGTACTGCTACCGTCCCCTTTTTGTTCAAAAACGATCTGTAGCTCATTTTTGGCCGAGTCAGAAGCCTCTACAATGCTTTTAAGAGAGGCTTTGGAAGTTCCTGCTCGAATTACTTCTTCTGATTTGGCAGAGCGAAAGGAACGCAAAGTAGCAATGAAGTCTATGGCTTCTAAGAAACTGGTTTTTCCCTGCCCGTTTTTTCCTACTAGAAAATTAAGACCTGGTGATGGGTAAACGGTAGTGAACTGGATATTTCTAAAATTTGTAACTGTTCAGCCCGTTTGAGTGATTCACTTGCATAATTTATAAACAGG